>NC_014410.1:1190000-1535000 GCF_000145615.1 Thermoanaerobacterium thermosaccharolyticum DSM 571 | reverse complement strand
TCAAAAGGGAAACAGCCCAGACCGACAGCTAAGGTCCCAAAGAGCATGTTAAGTGGGAAAGGAAGTAGGATTTCCAAGACAACCAGGATGTTGGCTTAGAAGCAGCCATACATTCAAAGAGTGCGTAATAGCTCACTGGTCGAGAAATCCCGCGCCGAAAATAAACGGGGCTAAAACATGCCACCGAAGCTACGGATTCGAAAGAATGGTAGGGGAGCGTACTGTACAGGGCGAAGGATAAGCGTAAGCGAATCTGGACAGTACAGTAGAGAGAATGCCGGTATAAGTAACGAGAGTAAGGCGAGAAACCTTACCGTCGAAAGCCTAAGGTTTCCTGGGGAAGGATAATCCGCCCAGGGTAAGTCGGGACCTAAGCCGAGGCGAAAGCGTAGGCGATGGACAACCGGTAATAAATCCGGTACCACCGAAATCCGTCAAAAGAGAAGCAAGGACGCAGCGAGATAAGAAAAGCGTGCGGTTGGTAGAGCACGTCCAAGCAGCGACGAAAAGAGCTTTGAGTGAAGTACCAAAGCTCATAAGAGCTGTGAAGGGGAGCCGAAAGGCGAAGTTTCGAAGGGGCTGCCAAGAAAAGTTGCTATCGAGGATAGAGGTGCCCGTACCAGAAACCGACACAGGTAGGCGAGGAGAGAATCCAAAGACGAGCGGGAGAACCCTCATTAAGGAACTCGGCAAAAAGACTCCGTAACTTCGGGAGAAGGAGTGCCGAAAGGCCGCAGAGAAGAGGCCCAAGCGACTGTTTACCAAAAACACAGGTTTCTGCTAAGTCGAAAGACGAAGTATAGGAGCTGACGCCTGCCCGGTGCTGGAAGGTTAAGGGGAAGTGTTATCCGGCACTCAACTATACCTATTAGGAGTGAAAGAAATGTATTATGTCTATATAATAAAGAACGAAAATGGAGGCATATATACAGGCTATTCAGAAAATATAAGGAAAAGACTAGAAGCTCATAATAAAGAGCTAAACAAATATACAAAGGGGCATAAATGGGAACTAATATACTATGAAGCATATAAAGCAAAAGAAGATGCCCAAAAAAGAGAAAAACAATTAAAAAAATCCCATAATGCAAGAAGATGGTTAAAAGAAAGAATAGCCAAAAGCATAAACTCTTAGTAGATAGAGTTGAGTGCCGGAGAAGCACAGAACTTAAGCCCCAGTAAACGGCGGCCGTAACTATAACGGTCCTAAGGTAGCGAAATTCCTTGTCGGGTAAGTTCCGACCTGCACGAAAGGCGTAACGACTTGGGCGCTGTCTTGATGGGGGACCCGGTGAAATTGTAGTACTCGTGAAGATGCGAGTTACCCGCGACAGGACAGAAAGACCCCATGGAGCTTTACTGCAGCTTGTCACTGAATTTTAGTAATATCTGTACAGGATAGGTGGGAGGCGGAGAAAGATGGGCGCAAGCCTATCTGGAGCCGACGTTGGGATACCACCCTGATATTACCGAAATTCTAACATAGGAGCCGTAAGCCGGCATATGGACACTGACAGGCGGGCAGTTTGACTGGGGCGGTCGCCTCCCAAAGAGTAACGGAGGCGTCCAAAGGTTACCTCAGCGCGGAAGGAAATCGCGCGTAAGAGTGCAAAGGCAGAAGGTAGCCTAACTGCGAGAAAGACAATTCGAGCAGGGACGAAAGTCGGGCTTAGTGATCCGGCGGTAGAGAATGGGATTGCCGTCGCTCAACGGATAAAAGCTACCCTGGGGATAACAGGCTGATCTCCCCCAAGAGTCCACATCGACGGGGAGGTTTGGCACCTCGATGTCGGCTCATCGCATCCTGGGGCTGAAGTAGGTCCCAAGGGTTGGGCTGTTCGCCCATTAAAGCGGTACGCGAGCTGGGTTCAGAACGTCGTGAGACAGTTCGGTCCCTATCCGTCGCGGGCGTAGGAAATTTGAGAGGAACTGCCCTTAGTACGAGAGGACCGGGGTGGACAAACCGATGGTGTACCAGTTGCGAAGCCATTCGCACAGCTGGGTAGCCAAGTTTGGAAGGGATAAACGCTGAAAGCATCTAAGCGTGAAACCCACCTCAAGAAAAGATTTCCCATCTGGCACTCAACTATACTTACTGAAGGAAAAAAGCACTATGTACAAATGTTAGGGAATGAAATAAAATAGATTACAGTAGGTAGAGTTGAGTGCCAGAGTAAGACACCTTGGAGAAGACGAGGTAGATAGGCCGGAGGTGTAAGAGTAGAAATACTTTGAGCTGACCGGTACTAATAAGTCGAGGACTTGACCAAAGAAGCATTGTGCAGTATTCAAGGTTCATTTAAAAAAGCATATAGCGAAAAATATTATCACCGTTCACAAATTGTGTTTTCTATATACTAACGGCTCACTACGTTAGTTCGGCTAAAGCCGTCTATGCGTTGTGACGGCTTTTATAGCCTCACTGCACTGCGTTCGCCGAGTATATAACGAAAACGCAATTAATAGTTCACTTGTGATAATATTTTTCGAAAAAAGTATTTATTAGATAAGATTTTTTCGAAAGATGTAAAAGGACAAATGAACAAAAGATTTCCGGTGGCAATAGCGGAGGTTAAAAACCCGTTCCCATTCCGAACACGGTCCCAAATCGGGGTCCCCCGAAAAGTCGCAAGACTTTTTGGGGTGATAGTGAAGCCCTCCAGCGCCGATGGTACTGATTACTCGGGAGAGTAGGTCGCTGCCGGTAAAAATTTATAAAAGAGGTAGTCTGTTTTAAATGGACTATCTCTTTTTTATTTTTTATGATATAATTAACGTTAAAACTATGATAAAAGGAGGCAAGTAAAGATGCTAAAGAGTAAAAATATTGAACTTGTACCGTTTGAGTCCAAATATATTAAGAAATTTGTAGAATTTCGTAATAGTGAAGACAGTAGAAATTTTTTGATGCCTGGTATACCATATCCTGTGACAGAAGGTTCAGTTTCAGAGTGGCTTAATAAAAGGGCAAATCCTAGTGAGTCAGGTGAATTTGCAATTATTTATAATGAAACTAAAGAATATATAGGTAATATTTCATATGGCAATGTAGATTGGAAAAATAGACATTGTGAAATTGCGATAATGATAGGTGAGGAAAAGTATAGAAATAGAGGACTTGGTTCAGAAGCAATAATGACTTTATTAGATTTTATATTTAATGAATTAAATTTGCATCGAGTTGAATTAAAAGTATATGATTTTAATGAAAGAGCAATAAGATGCTATGAAAAATGTGGTTTTAAAAAAGAAGGATTGCTGAGGGAAGCTGTATATAAACATGGGAAATACATAAATGAATGTATGATGAGTATTATTAAGGAAGAATTTTGTAAACATGATTTCCAGGGAAATAATTGAAAATATACATAATGGAGGAAATATGAGAGCGTTTTTAGCCGTTAAGTTAAGTGAGAGTGTTATAAATGATATTAAGAATTTGCAAGATGAACTAAAAAAATATACAATAAAAGGAAGATGGACTAATAAAGATAATTTACATATAACTCTTAAATTTTTTGGTGAAATAAATGTAGAAGAAGTTAATAAAATAAGAGAGATAACAAATAATATATCATTAAGTTTCAAATCATTTGGTATAAGACTAAATAAAATTGGCTGTTTCGAAGGCAAAGATAATATAAGAGTTTTGTGGGTAAATGTCGTTGATGATAAGAACCTCATGGCATTACATGATGCACTTGAAACAGAATTGTCTAAGGCAGGATATAGAAAAGATGATAAAAAATTTAAAACTCATATCACTATTGCAAGAGATATTACTTTAATAAAGAGCATTGAGGAAATAAATAGTATATATAAATTAAATTCTGATTATTTTATGATATCAAATATATATCTTATGGAAAGCAAACTTGAGAACAATAAGAGAGTGTATGTACCCATTTTTGATGTTCCGTTAAGAAATCAATAAGTAGGCGAATACCTACTTATTGTTGGGTGTTACATATAATGTTTTTTGATTCGTGTAGATTACGAAACCCGGTTTTGACCCTACCGGTTTTTTGACGTACTTTCTTAATGTGTAATCAACTGGTACATTTGATGAGTTTTTTGCTTTACTATGTAATGCAGCAAGTTTTGCTGCTTCTAGAATAGTGCTATCAGGTATGCTGGTGCCTTTACTTCTGATTATGACATGGGAACCTGGAATATTTTTTGTGTGTAGCCACATGTCATTTATATCTGCAAATTTCATTGTAAGGTAATCATTTTGCACATTATTTTTTCCAATATAGATATCAAAATTGTCTGAAGATATATAATGTAAAGGCTGAGATATACCTTTCTTTTGTTTTTTGTCTTTATTTTTCTTTTTTATGTATCCTGTATCTGATAATTCTTCTCTTATTTCATCGATTTCCGATGGTAACGTGCACTGCTCAACATTCAAAAGCTGACCTTCTAGATATTCTATCTCTTTTTTTGTTTCTTCTATTTGTTTTGTAAGAAATTCTACTGCATTTTTTAATTTAGCATATTTTTTGAAATACATTTGAGCATTTTCACTTGGCGTATATTTAATATCAAGTGGTATTGTAATCTCTTCACCAGTATAATAATTTATTGTTTTAAATGCATCTGTTTTTTTGTTAAGTTTATATAAATTACTTGTTATAAGTTCACCATATAGCTTGTATAGATCTGCATTTTCAGCATTTTTCAATTCATCCAATTGTTTTTCAAGTTTATTATATAATCTTTCTAGATGCGTTTGAATAAGCTTTTTCAAATCATGAGAACGAGATTTTAAACTTTCTGCATTTGCTTTTTCTCTATAAAACTTTAATGCGGCTTCGTTAACACTTTTATAGAAAACTAAATTCTCATACTGTGTAAGCTCAATGATGGAAAATTCAAAAGGATTTTCATCAATGTAAGCGATACATGGTTTAAAGTTTGAATTATCTAAATGGCTTTTTAATAAATTTAAATTATAAATTAATTTCTCTATATCGTCTTCCGAAATCTCATTTATGTGTTTATCATCGACTTGACTTCTATAAGCAATTTCTCTAGACAAAACAGGGCTAAACCCTTCAAAAAGATTTAAAAGTGCCTTACCAATTTTTTTACCATTAAAATGCTTTAATGCACCAGATAAATCCTCTTTTTTAAAATTTTTTATATTTAATTTATCCTGTGATGGTGGCAGTTCATATTTAATACCTGGTGTGATTTCTCGTATTTTGCTCATGTCTTGATATACTCGTTTAATACTGTCTACTATAATTTCACTTTCCTTATCTATTAATATGATATTGCTGTACCTTCCCATTATTTCAACTACTAATGTTTTCACTACTTCTTTTTCTAATTCATCACGGCTTAAAACATCAATAAAGACAATCCTGTCGAATTCCTTTTGATAAATATCAATAATTTTTCCACCTTGTAGATATTTGCGGAGCAACATGCAAAACATTGGTGGGTTAATTGGATTTTCCTTATATTCATCTGTTAAGTATATCCTTGGGAAATTAGCATTAGCAGATATAAGCAATTTATAATTGTTACCAATATTTCTTATATATATAATAATTTCATCCTTTTCTGGTTGATATATCTTATCTATTTTACCACCCAGCAGTTCATTTCGCAATTCGTAAATAATGCCATAAAGTGTTATGCCATCAAGAGCCATATAAAAACAATCCTTTCTAAACAAGTTCTATATAATAGTATACCACAGCAAAAATTAATTACAAATTGACAGATTATGTAATATAAGTTACAATTAATTGAGCAAACTTTTTTCTAAACTGTTTTTTATAAAATTATGTTATAATATATATGCGTTATTTGTATTACCGAGGTGAAATATTGTGAAATTTACTAAAATGAATGGTTTAGGTAATGACTTCATTGTATTTGAAAATCTAGATAATGAAGAATATGATTATGATATATTGGCTAGAAAATTGTGTGATAGACATTTTGGAATAGGTGCAGATGGGCTTTTGATTGTAGAACCATCAGGAATAGCTGATATCAAAATGAGAATAATCAATTCAGACGGCAGTGAAGCAGAGATGTGCGGCAATGGGGCACGTTGTTTTGCAAAGTACGTTTATGAAAATGGCATTGTTAAAAAGGATAAAATGTCTGTAGAAACATTATCAGGTATTATCATGCCCGAATTGATTTTTAAGGATGATGTTGTAGAAAAAGTAAAAGTACATATGGGAAGTCCAATTTTTAGGACTGATATGATTCCTGTAAAAACTGATAAAAAATCATTTATAGAAGAGACAATTAAAATAGATGGTCGAACTTATATCGTAACTTCATTATTGGTGGGTGTACCACATACTATAATTTTTGTTAATTCAATTGATAAGAATATGATTTTAAATATAGGACCATTAATTGAAAAGTTACAAATATTTCCACGTGGAACAAATGTAGACTTTGTTAAAGTAGAGGATGACAGCAATATTACAGTAAGAACTTGGGAAAGAGGCGCTGGGCTGACTTTTGCTTGTGGCACAGGTGCTTGCGCATCTGCAGTTGCATCAGCCTTAACAGAGAAAACGAAAAGGAATGTTTATGTTCATTTTAAGAAAGGTGACTTGTATATTGAGTGGCTGTTAGATAATAATATTTATTTAACAGGAATTGCTGAAGAAGTTTTTACAGGAGAAATTAAGATTGTTTAGTTAAAAATAAAGTTGATTATAATATTTGATAGGTGATAAGATGATAAAGAGTATGACAGGTTACGGTAGAGGTGAAATAAGTGAAAATGGCTTTCACATATGTGTTGAGATTAAGACATTAAATCACAGATTTTTAGATGTGTCACTAAGACTTCCAAAGCCATTAAGCGGATTAGAGGATAAGCTGAGATTAAGAATTGCTGATAGCATAAAAAGAGGAAGAGTAGAGATAAATGTTTCATTGGAAACATACGAAAAAAGTTTGGATGTTCTTGAATTAAATAGTGATCTTTTAAATCAATACGTAACTATACTAAAAACTATAAAAGATAAGTTTGCATTGTCAGACGATATAAAGGTAAGCGATATTTTATCGCTTTCTGGTATTATAGAAATAAAAAATGCAGATATTGATGTTGATAATGTTTGGGCGACATTAGACAAGGCATTATCTATTGGAATAAAAAATTTAATTGACATGAGGGTTTCTGAAGGTATAAAATTAAAAGACGATATAATGAATAGGCTTGATATATTAAGCAATATAATTGATAAAATAGAAATGAGAGGGCCAATTGTTGCCAAAGAATACAAGAAAAAATTAGAAGCTCGTATAAAAGAATTGACTGGTGATGATTTTGATCAAAATAGATTCTTGACAGAAGTAGCTATAATGGCTGACAGGACAAGTATTGCAGAAGAGATAACAAGACTTAGAAGCCATATCAGTCAATTTAGGAACTCTTTAGACAGTGATATGCCGATAGGGAAAAAGTTGGATTTTTTAACTCAAGAGATGAATAGAGAAGCAAATACAATTGGTTCAAAATCAATGGATCTTGATATTGTCAATGGGGTGATAGAGTTAAAAGATCAGATAGAGAAGATAAGGGAGCAAGTGCAAAACATAGAGTAGGGAGGATATTTTTATGGCAATCAAACTTATAAACATTGGATTTGGCAATATTATTTCGGCAAACAGATTAGTAGCTATTGTTAGCCCTGAGTCTGCTCCTATTAAAAGAATAATTCAAGAGGCAAGGGACAGGGGAATGCTTATCGATGCTACATATGGCAGAAGGACGAGAGCGGTTATAATAACTGATAGCGATCACATTATTTTGTCTGCTGTGCAACCTGAGACTGTTGCAAATAGGCTTAATTCAAAAGACATTATTGATGAAGAAATTGAAGATGACGATTCTGAAGATTAAGGGGAATGATTTAGTTGTACAATAAAGGTTTGTTGATTGTTGTATCCGGTCCGTCTGGGGCTGGCAAAGGAACGGTGTGTAAGGCGCTTTTAAAGAAAGATAACAATTTAAAATTAAGTGTATCAATGACTACGAGAAAACCTCGTAATGGTGAAGTCGACGGAGAAAATTATTTTTTCACTACTACGGAGAAGTTCAAAACGCTTATTGAAAATAATATGCTTTTAGAATGGGCAAAAGTGTACGATAATTATTATGGTACGCCGAAAGAGTTTGTACAAAAGAATATAGATGAAGGTCATGATGTGATTCTTGAGATTGATATACAGGGAGCATTGAAGGTTAAAGATAAATATCCTGAAGGTGTGTTTATTTTTATTCTACCGCCGTCAATGGAAGAATTGAAAAACAGGATTAAAAAAAGAGGTACCGAAACAGAGGAAGAGATATTAAAGAGATTTAAAAGTGCATATGAAGAAATCAATTTTGTATCAAGGTATAATTATGTAGTTATAAACGATGATGTTGATTTAGCAGTTGACAAAATTCTTGCAATTATAAAGGCTGAAAAATGCAGAGTTGATAGAAATAAAGGTTTATATCTTGAAGTAAAGGAGAGATGTTAGATGATTTTATATCCATCAATAGTTGATTTAATGAACAAAATAGACAGCAAATATACTTTATGTGCATTGGTGTCGAAACGAGCAAGACAGATTATAAATGGAGAACCGAGCTTGATACAGACTGATTCAAAAAAGCCCGTTACAATAGCAACTGAGGAGATTAATGAAGGGCTTATAACATTTGAAAGACAAAAATTTGGCATAAAGTAGAAGGTGTTTTGATGAGTGATTCAAAAAATGTTGTTATTGGAGTCACTGGCGGGATAGCGGCTTATAAATCAGCAGATCTTGTTTCAAGACTCGTTAAAAGAAATATAAATGTTGATGTCATAATGACTGAATCCGCTACAAAGTTTATATCTCCATTGACATTTGAATCTCTGTCTCATAACAAAGTTGTAGTTGATATGTTCGAAAGCCCAAAGTTTTGGGAGATAGAGCATATTGCATTGGCAGAAAAAGCGGATGTATTTGCTGTAGTGCCTGCTACAGCAAATGTTATTGGTAAAATAGCTAACGGTATTGCAGATGACATGCTTACAACTACTGTGATGGCTACTAAAGGTAAGGTTATTTTAGCACCTGCAATGAATACAAATATGTACAACAATGTAATATTTAAAGAGAATCTTAAAAAACTTATGTCACTAGGATATATAATAGTAGAACCAGATAACGGAAGGCTTGCTTGTGGGACATATGGAAAAGGTAAACTAGCAGATATAGGAATTATAGAAGATACAATACTAAAATATTTACTACTAGATAAAAATGATTATGATGGAAAAACAGTTCTAGTGACTGCAGGACCTACTGTTGAGCCAATTGACCCTGTAAGGTATATTACAAATCATTCATCTGGTAAAATGGGTTTTGAAATTGCAAAAGCTGTAAAGTCCCGTGGTGGAAGGGCTATTCTAGTTACAGGTCCTACAAATCTGGAGGATCCTATCGATATAGAAACGATACATGTTAACACCGCCTGTGAGATGTATGATGCTGTTATGAAATTGAAAGATAATATTGATATTTTCATCGGTGCAGCAGCTGTTGCCGACTATCGTCCAGAAAGGTATGAGGTTAACAAAATAAAAAAGAGTGATGATAATATAGAGTTAAAGTTAATTCGAAACCCTGATATATTGTACGAATTAGGAAAGAATAAAGGTAATATAATTTTAGTTGGCTTTGCTGCTGAAACAGAGAATTTAATGGAAAGTGCCAAAGAAAAAATTAATAAAAAAAATTTAGATTTAATTGTAGCTAATGATGTCTCAATGGAAGGTGCCGGATTTTCAGGGGATACAAATATAGTCAATATAATAGATAAAGATCTTAATATAAAAGAATATCCATTAATGAGTAAGACTAATGTAGCACACATAATACTTGATGAGATAAAAAGATATTTTAATTTATAGCCTTGGCGGCTTTTTTTTATGGGGGTATATATGTTTGCTGATGTTGTTTTAAATGAATTTTCACGAAATATAGATAGAATTCTTACATATCGAGTGCCTGATGACATTAAAAATTTAAAAATAGGATCGAGAGTTTTGGTTCCTGTAAACAAAAGTTTCGTTGAGGGGTATGCAATAAATTTATCGGAAAAGATTGAGATACCAATTGAGAAAGTAAAGCCAATAATGCGTGTTTTAGACGATTTTACTGTGTTTGATGAAAAATTATTAAATTTGGCTATTTGGATGAGAGACTATTATAAATGTAATTTATCTGAAAGCTTACAATGTATTATACCGTCAGGAATAAAAAACGGCATAAAGAAAGTAAAAAAGGTAACGCTTAATAAAGGATACCTAGATGATGCTTCAATTACACCAAGGCAATTTGAAATATTAAATTATCTTAAAGACAACGGCACAGTTTTATTATCGGATTTAGTTAAAGATTTAAATATCAGTTATTCAACAGTAAATAGTTTAGCTCGAAAAGGAATTATTTGTGTATATTACGATGAAGTAAATAGACTTAAAATGTCAGACTATAAAAAGACAGATAAACTTATTCCTACAAAAGAACAAGAATTCGTAATTAATGAAGTAAAACATTCAATAGGTAGAAATGTTTTTGAAAAATATCTTTTATTTGGTGTTACCGGCAGTGGTAAAACAGAAGTTTATCTTCAACTCATAGAAAAATGCATTGAGGAAGGAAAAGAATCAATTGTATTAGTACCTGAGATATCTTTAACACCTCAGACAATAGAAAGGTTTATTTCAAGATTCGGCAATTTAGTTGCTGTCTTGCATAGTGGACTATCAGATGGTGAGAGGTTCGATGAATGGCGAAGAATAAAAAACGGTGAAGTTAAGGTTGTCGTCGGTGTAAGAAATGCAATATTTGCTCCATTTTCAAACATAGGATTAATTATTATTGATGAAGAACATGAGAACACCTACAAACAATCTGATTTTAAACCTAAATACAATGTAAAAGAAGTTGCAGAAAAAAGGTGTGAAATAGAAAAAGCAGTTTTACTTCTTGGTTCTGCTACTCCTCAGATAGAGTCGTATTATAAAGCTTTAAGGAACGAATATAAATTATTAAAATTAAAAGAAAGAATAGGACTTGAATTGCCAGAAGTTGATGTTGTAAACATGAGCCGTGAATTAGCCGATGGGAATAATTCAATATTTAGCAGAAAACTGTATAAAGAGATAAGAGAAAACTTGATGAAGGGTGAGCAGACAATATTATTTTTAAACAGAAGAGGTTATTCTTCTTTTGTTATGTGTCGAGATTGCGGCTATGTTCCTGAATGTCCTAATTGCGATATATCACTTACATTTCATGCTAATGAGAGCAAGCTGAGATGTCATTATTGTGGGTACAATATTAATACGGTTTATGTATGTCCTAAATGTGGTAGCAGAAGAGTTAGATATTTAGGTATTGGTACAGAACGCGTAGAAAAGGAAGTAAAAAAATTATTCCCTAGAAGCAGAGTTTTGAGAATGGATATAGATACGACAAAAACAAAAGGGGCCCATGAAAAAATTTTTAATGAGTTTAAAAATGGAAATGCAGATATTTTAATAGGTACTCAAATGATATCAAAAGGTTTTGACATTCCTAATGTAACATTGGTTGGAGTGATCTTAGCTGATGTAACGCTAAATATACCAGATTTTAGATCGGGTGAGAGAACTTTTCAGCTTTTAACTCAGGTAGCAGGAAGAGCTGGTCGGGGAAGTAAACCTGGAAGAGTAATTATTCAGACATATGAAGAGGACAATTACAGTATTATATCAGCTAAAAATCAAGATTATGAGTCATTTTATAAAGAGGAAATTCGCTATAGAGAAACCTACATGTACCCTCCTTTCACACATTTGCTAAATATTGTAGTATCAGGACCTATAAAAAATGATGTGGTAACTTGTGCAGCGTCAGTATATAATTTAATTTATAAAACTATTAACAAAAGTGTAAAAAAGAGCTATAATAAAGTATTAGGTCCATCGTCTGCTCCTATAGAAAGAATAAAAAATAACTATAGGTGGCAGATTATTATAAAATCCAGTGAAAGAGCTATTTTGCAGGATGTTTGCGATGTTTTAAATACTCTTAAATTTCATAAAGGCATTAAAATATCATTTGATTTGGACCCGTTAAATTTAATTTAAGGAGGATTTTTATGGCATTAAGGTATATTAGAAAAATAGGAGATCCTATATTATATAAGAAGGCAAAACATGTCGAAAAAATAGATGATCATATTTTAATGATTTTAGATGATATGGCAGAAACTATGTACAGTGCGGATGGTGTTGGACTTGCTGCAAACCAAATCGGAATTTTAAGAAGGCTGGTTGTCGTAGATGTAGGCGATGGTCTCATTGAATTGATAAATCCAGAAATAATTCTAGAGGAAGGGGAGCAGATAGGACAAGAAGGTTGTTTAAGTGTACCAAATGTAACTGCAGAAGTTAAAAGACCTAAAAAGATCAAGGTCAAGTATCAAGACAGAAATGGAGATATAAGGGAAATAGAAGGTGAAGATTTTTTAGCGAGGGCATTATCTCATGAAATAGATCATCTAAATGGTGTATTATTTGTCGACAAAGCGATAAGAATTATAAATGAAGATGATGAAAAAAAAACGGAGGCTGAGTGATTTGAACATTGTGTTTATGGGTACACCTGAATTTGCTGTTCCGTCTCTTGAAAAACTGATTGAGTCTGGTCATAATGTGATGTTAGTTATAACTCAACCAGATAAGCCAAAGGGCAGAGGCAAAAAAATATCTTATTCTCCTGTAAAAGAGTGTGCTATAAAAAACAATATAGAAGTATTTCAGCCGCCTAAACTTAAGAATAATAAAGAGATATTTGATAAGTTAAGTCAGTTAAATCCAGATTTGATTGTTGTAGCTGCATATGGTAAGATTCTCCCTGAAGAAATTTTGCAAATACCAAGATATGGTTGTATTAATGTACATGCATCTTTGCTTCCAAAGTACAGAGGCGCGGCACCAATAAATTGGGCGATTATAAATGGCGAAAAGGAAACAGGAATAACAATTATGTATATGGAAAAAGGATTGGATACCGGCGATATTTTATTGCAAATGTCTATACCTATATTGGAAGAAGATAATTCTGAAACGATTCATGACAAATTGGCAGTCTTGGGTGGAAATGCTTTAATTGATGCTATTAATAAAATGGTGGATGGCGCATTAATGCCTGTAAAACAGGATGATAGCAAGGCAACATATGCTCCAATATTGGAAAAATCTATAGGGCTTATAAATTGGCAAAAAGATGCAGTTGAAATAAAAAATCTCGTAAGAGGTTTGAGGCCCTGGCCTGTGGCATATACGTATTATAAAGGCAATATGCTAAAAATATGGGCAGCAGAAGTATATTCTTATGAAGGTAAAGAAAAACCTGGTACTGTAATTTATGCAGGCAATACTTTGGTAGTTAAATGTGGCAAAGATGCATTAAAAATATTAGAAATTCAATCAGAAGGTACAAGAAGGATGACTGTAGAAGAATATTTAAGGGGACATATAATTGGAAAAGGTGAACAATTAGAGGGGATATAATTTTGACAGGTAAAAAACGTATATTTTTAGGCCTTTTAAGTGTATTAATAATTTTATTGACTGCCGGAGTTTTATTCCTATTGTACATTGTAAAAAGTAAAAGCTCTGTAATGTACAATTTATTAATGAACTCTTTAATTTTGCTTTTTTCTATAGTGGCTATTTTTTTGATTTTTGGTATTATTGGTTTTATCTATTTAGTTTATAGCAAAAGTAATAACCGTACATTGAATAAGATATTGTTGACTTTAATAGATGTTTCGTATCCGGTATTACAGATATTGGGTGGAATTTTAGGCATCGAAAAAGATAAAATTCAGCAGTCTTTTACTAATATAAATAATTTTTTAGTTAATTCTAGGCATGAGAAATATATGCCTGAGGATCTTTTAATTTTGACGCCACATTGTATACAATTTAACGAATGCAAGTTTAAAGTGACAAATGATATTGATAATTGCCGAAGGTGTGGAAGGTGTCAAGTTAGTGATTTGGTAAAGTTAAAAGAAAAGTATGGTGTAAAAGTTGCAATTGCAACTGGAGGCACATTAGCAAGAAAAGCCGTGAAAGATATAAAACCAAAAGCTATCATTGCCATTGCTTGCGAAAGGGATTTGACAAGTGGAATACTGGATGTGAAAAAAATACCCGTTTATGGTATAATAAATATGAGACCTAATGGTCCATGTTTTAATACAAAAGTAAATATAGATGAGGTTGAAAAAGCGATCATAAATTTCACGAATGGAGGATAATATTATGTTTTGGTTTTATGATCCAACATATATATTGCTTATACCTGCAATTTTGCTTGCAATGTATGCACAATTCAAAGTTCAAAGCACATTTAGTAAATACACAAACGTCAGAAATAGATATGGTTATAGAGCCTATGAAGTTGCTAGAAGGTTGCTTAATGAAGCAGGTCTTTATGATGTAAGTATTGAAATGATTCCCGGGAGCTTAACTGATCATTATGATCCAAGAAGCAGGGTATTGAGGCTATCTCAGACAGTATATGGCAGTGATTCTATAGCAGCTATAGGTGTTGCAGCACACGAAACAGGACATGCAATACAACATGCTAACGGATATATTCCTCTTAAATTGAGAAACGCCATTGTTCCAGTCGCTAATATTGGAACAAATATTTCTTGGCCACTTTTGGTGATGGGCTTTATATTTGGGCTTACACAGTTAATAGATATAGGTATTATATTGTTTTCAGCAGTAGTTTTATTTCAGATTATAACATTGCCTGTAGAACTCAATGCAAGCAATAGAGCAATAAAGCTTCTTGAGTCTGGCGGACTCTTTATGAGAGATGAACTTTATCCAGCAAGACAAGTGCTTAATGCAGCTGCTTTAACTTATGTTGCTGCGGCTTTTGCTTCTATTATGAATCTTATCAGGCTGTTAATATTGAGGGATAGGAGAGATTGATTTTCTATCCCTCTTTTATATTTAATTTATTTTTCTGATAAAAAAGATATAGAGGTGCTTTATGAATCAGAGGAATATTGCTTTTAAAATTTTATATGAAATACTGGTAAAAAAGGGTTATTCAAATATTGTGTTAAATAAATATCTAAATAATGATGGAATAGAAGACGTAGAAAAAAGTTTTATTAAAGAAATAGTTTTTGGAACGATAGAAAGAAAGTATACGTTGGATCGTATTATCGATTATTGCTCAACTAAAGATATTAAAAAAATTGACAATAAAGTTCTTATTATACTTGAAATGGGTTTATTTCAACTGATGTATATGGATAAGGTACCTGATTATGCAGCAATAAATGAATCAGTAAACCTTACGAAAGAGCATGTAGGAAAGTATGCTTCTAAGTTTGTCAATGCAGTATTGCGAAGTTATTTGCGTAATTCTATGAAGATTAAGTTTTTACAGCCTAATGAAAACTTAATTGAATATTTGTCTTTTAAATATTCATTTCCTGAATGGATTGTTAAAAGACTATTGAATAATTACGATAGAGATGCTACAGAGAGTATATTAGAATCGCTCAATGGCAAACCTGAAATATCAATCAGGCTTAATACTTTAAAAATTGATGGAAAAAATTTTGAAAAAAAACTAAATGACAGAGGGCTTAAATATAAAAAAGGAATGTACAATAATGATGCCTACTATATAGACTTAAAGAATATTACCAATGATGAAATATATAAAGATGGCTTAATACAGGTTCAAGATGAAGGAGCGATGATTATTTCAAAGGTTTTATCTCCAAAGCCTGGCGATATGGTAATAGATGTTTGTAGTGCACCAGGAGGAAAAACTACTCACCTGTCTCAATTGATGAATAATAAAGGTAAAATAGTAGCATTTGATGTTTATGAACATAAGATAGATTTAATAAAAAGGAATTGCAGGAGATTGGGCGTTGATAATGTAGATGCATTTGTTTTTGATTCAACAAAGGTAAATAGTGAATATATAGATAAAGCTGATAAAGTTCTTGCTGATGTTCCATGTAGCGGAATAGGGATCATAAGAAAGAAACCGGATATAAAATTAAAAAATTATACGAAGAAAGATTTTGATGAACTAAATAACATACAGTATCGCATACTTTCTTCCAGCTCTAAATACGTAAAAAAAGGTGGATATATCTTATATAGTACATGTACTATAGGCAAAGAAGAAAATATAAATATAGTTGATAAGTTTTTAAATGAAAATAAAGAGTTTAAAATTGCTGATATAAGACCATTTTTGCCGCAAAATTTAGTGCATTTTGTGGATGATAAAGGATGTATTCAGCTTTTGCCAAACTTGAACAATACAGATGGTTTTTTTATATGCAAATTGCAGAGAAATATCTAATTTTTTATGATATAATATCTGTATGAAAATTTGGAGGCGTTTTAATTGGTTGATTTAAAGAATATGACAATTGATGAACTTGAAAAATTTTTTGTTGATATTGGAGAGACAAAGTACAGGGCAAAGCAGGTTTTTCAATGGATCTATAGAGGAGTCACAAATTTTGAAGAAATGACAGATTTAAAAATAGAGCTGAGAAAAAAATTAAATAGTATAGCATATATATCTAGTTTAAAAATTGCGCAAAAATTAGTATCAGATGCAGACGAGACAGCAAAGTATCTTTTCTTACTTGATGATGAAAATATAGTTGAAGGTGTGGCTATTAAGTATAGTTATGGCAATACTTCCTGTATATCTACTCAGGTTGGATGTAATATGAAATGCTCATTTTGCGCATCAGGAATTGGAGGAAAAGTTAGAAATCTGAAAGCATCAGAGATGGTAGATGAAGTTCTTATAATGGATAATGATTATGGTAAAATATCAAATATAGTATTGATGGGCAGTGGAGAGCCCTTTGACAATTATGAGGAAGTTATGAAATTTATAAAAATTGTCAATAATCCCTTTGGCATGGGTGTAGGCATACGACATATTACTATTTCTACATGCGGAATTGTTCCGAAAATTTATGATTTTGCAAATGAAGGTTTAGGTGTTAATTTGTCTATATCATTACATGCACCTACGGATGATTTAAGGACACAGCTGATGCCAATAAATAAGGTATATCCTATAAAAGATTTGATAAAAGCATGCAAGTATTATATTGATAAGACTCATAGAAGAGTGACTTTTGAATATTCGCTAATAAAAGACGTAAATGATAACTATGAGATGAGTGTAAAATTATCCAAGCTCTTAAGGGGTCTTCTGTGCCATGTTAATTTGATACCAATTAATTATGTTGATGAAATTGGCTATAAGAAAGCTGACAATGAAAAGATAATAGCTTTCAAAAATACTCTTGAAAAAAATGGCATTACGTGTACGGTTAGGCGTGAGCTAGGCAGTGATATTAACGCTGCTTGTGGGCAATTAAGAAGGAAATATTTAGCTGGAAGGGTGAAATAATACAAATGTTAGTATATGCTTTGACAGATACAGGCAATGTTAGAGAAAATAATGAGGATTCGTACTATATTTCTGATGGTAAGAATCTAAACCTTTTTATAGTTGCCGATGGTATGGGTGGATGCAACGGTGGCGAGGTTGCAAGTAAATATGCGGTAGAGACAGTAACTAAGTATTTTTTTGACAATTATGATAATTGTAATAAAGATGATGAGTCGATAAAAAAATTTATAAAAGATGCGATAACGACAGCAAATTCTTTTGTTTTTAACAAGTCGTTTTCTGATTTGGATTTGACAGGAATGGGTACAACATTAACTCTTCTTTTAATAGAAAATAAAAACTACTTTATTGGTCATATTGGGGATAGCAGAGCATACCTCATTAGAGATGGCAATCTTATCCAGATTACAGAAGATCACTCATATGTGGAAGAGCTAGTAAAATTAGGTAGAATAACGCAGGAAGAAGCAAGAATTCATCCACAAAAAAATATAATAACTAGGGCACTAGGTATTGATGAGGAAATAGAAGTGGATATATTTACTGGTAATGTTTTTAAAAACGATGTTTATTTGTTGTGCACAGACGGATTGACTAACATGCTTACAGATGATTTGATTCTTAAAGAGTTTAAAAACTCTGAAAATATAAACGAGGCATGTGATAATTTAATAAAACTTGCTAAACAAAATGGTGGCTATGATAACATCACAATTGTGGCGGTAAAGGAGGTGTGACAATATGATAGGTAGAATGCTTGGCAACCGATATGAGATATTAGAAAAAATTGGTGAAGGTGGAATGGCAAAGGTTTATAAAGCTAAATGTCATCTTTTAAACAGAATAGTTGCCATAAAGATTTTGCGCTCTGAATTTGTAGCAGATGAAGAATTTGTAAGAAGATTTAAAAGAGAATCACAAGCGGCAGCTAGCCTTTCGCATCCTAATATAGTAAGTATATATGATGTAGGACAAGAAGGAGATATTTATTATATTGTAATGGAGTATGTGAATGGTAAGACATTAAAACAGCTAATAAGAGAAGCTAATGGACCTTTGCCTATACCAAAGGCTCTTGACATAACAAGACAAGTTTGTGGAGCATTGGAACATGCTCATAAAAATCATATTGTCCACAGGGATATAAAGCCACAGAATATACTAGTAACAGATGACAATATTGTGAAGGTTACTGATTTTGGAATAGCAAGGGCTGCAAATGGTTCAACAATAACGTACGGTGGTGGTGACGTACTTGGTACAGCTTATTATTTTTCACCTGAACAAGCGAAAGGTGCTATGATAGATGAAAAGACTGATATATATTCACTGGGTATTGTTATGTATGAGATGCTTACAGGGAAGGTTCCTTTTGAAGGTGAAAGCCCAATTTCAGTTGCATTAAAGCATATACAGGAAAATATTGTGCCGCCATCTAAAATAAATCCAAAAGTGCCGTATAAACTCGATAAAATAGTATTAAAAGCGACAGAAAAAGATATAAATTATAGATACAAAAGCGCATCCGACCTATTAAATGACATCGAGGCATATATAAATAATCCTGATAAATTAGTTGTAACAAATGGATATGATAATAATGTAACGCGGGTCATGAAATCAGAAGAAATAAATGAGAAGTTATCAGGAACGAAGACTCTTAAAAAGAAAAAAAAGAGTGGCAAAATTTTTAGAAATATAGGAATTGCATTGCTTATTCTGGCATTAATGGCATCACTATCATATGGAACGATGTTTTTTTTGAATAACATGGCAATAACAAATGAAGTAACAGTGCCTAATATAAAAGGGCAAACACTCGATAAGGCAACAAGCATTTTAGAAAAAAATAATTTAAAATTGAACATAACAGATAGCCAGTACAGCGATGCACCAACTAATACAATTTTATCACAGAATCCGCCAGCTGGCGAAACGGTAAAGAAGGGAAGTACAGTAAATGTAGTGGTTAGTAAAGGCAAACAGACATCAGTCGTGCCAAATGTTATAGGCAGTGAGTACAGGGATGCGCAATTAAAAATTAAAAATAGCGGTTTAAATGCTAACTTGATATGGGATTATAATGACAGCTATCCAAATGGTTATGTGTATGACCAAAATCCAAGGCAAGGTGTACAAGTTGAAAACAATACTGTTGTTGATATTTACGTAAGCAAAGGTCCAGAAATGGTAACAGTGCCTAACCTCGTAAATATGTCACTTGATGATGCTACAAAAGCATTGAAAAATGTCGGTCTTAAAGTTGGTAATATAACAACCCAGCCTAGCGATAGTCTGCCTGACAACTATGTAATAGATCAGAGCATTCCTCAAGGCACCAGTATACAAAAAGGCAAATCTATAGATTTAATTGTAAGCCAATCAACTCAGCAACAGCAACAACAACAGCAATCACAATTACCACCTGGTTACAAAACAAAAGAAATTGCAATTGATTTGCCTAACCAAAAAGGACCTATGAAAGTTGATGTTTATGTGATACAAGATGGCAATAAAACATTACAATATTCTAATACTTTTACTTCTGCTGATAGTCCAATAACAGTTCCTGTTAGTGGCAAAGGAAATGTCATTATAGAAGTTGATATAAATGGCAGTATATATAAGACAATGGGGGCGAAATTTTAGTTGAGATTAAGTGGCAGAATTATTAGAGGCATTGGAGGTTTTTATTATGTATATACCGAGCATGGCATTATAGAATGCCGTGCTCGTGGCAAATTCAGAATATCAAACATCGTACCAATAGTAGGGGATAATGTTGATATTGATACAGAAAATTTAAAAGATGGTTTCATAATAAATATACATAACAGAAAAAACGAATTGGTAAGACCGCCAGTATCTAATGTTGACCAAGCTATAATAACTTTTTCTATTGTAAATCCTGCTTTAAATAGATTGCAGCTTGATAAGATGATTATATTAGTAGAATTGAATGGAATACATCCTGTAATATGCATAAATAAGATTGATTTAGTAACGGAAGATGTTTTTGCACCACTATATAATTTGTATAAAAATTTAGGCTATGACGTTATTGCCACTTCAAAGTTTGACAATATTGGTATCGATAAATTAAAGGCGATGATAATTGGAAAAACATCATTTTTTACAGGACCATCTGGTGTAGGGAAATCATCGTTAATTAATTGTATACAAGGAACTAATAAGCAGGAAATTGGAGATTTGAGTGAAAAGTTGTTAAGAGGAAAACATACCACAAGAAATGTCGAACTTATTCCTTTTGAAAACGGCTATGTATTAGATACGCCTGGTTTTACCTCTTTGAATTTAGACATAGATGAAACTGAACTTAAATATTATTTTAGAGATTTTAGAAATTATGAACTAGATTGCAGGTTTAAGTCGTGTTTGCACATAAATGAACCTGATTGTGGTGTAAAAATTGCCGTAAGTAATGGATTAATAGATAAAATACGATATTCTAATTATTTAAATTTATATAATGAGTTAAAGTCTAATAAAAGGAGGAGATATTGAGAATGGAAATTTCTCCATCTATATTATCTGCAGACTTTGGAAATTTATTATCTGATATAAAAAAAGCTGAAAAAGAAAAACCTGAATTTTTACATATAGACGTCATGGATGGACATTTTGTTCCAAATATTACAATTGGTCCATTAGTAATAAAGGCTTTGAAAGGTAAGACTAATATTCCTTTTGATGTACATTTAATGATAGAAGATGCTGATAAATACATAAAAGAATTCGCCGAGGCTGGGGCCAAAAATATCACGGTTCATCAGGAAGCATGTTTACATTTAGATAGAACATTACAGTTTATTAAATCTATGGGTATTATGGCTAGTGTTGCGTTAAATCCAGCAACACCGTTAGAGACATTGAAATATGTGCTGCCATCGGTTGATATGGTTCTGATAATGACTGTAAATCCTGGGTTTGGGGGACAGGTATTTATAGAAGAAATGTATGAAAAAATACGAGAACTAGCATATATTAGAGAAAGCAGAGGTTTGAATTTCAAGATAGAGGTTGACGGTGGGATTAATGTTGACAACATCAATGATGTAGTTTTTGCTGGAGCTGATGTGATAGTGGCAGGATCCTCAATATTTGGCAGTGGAGACCCTGGAGATAATATAAAAAAACTCAGAGGTGCAGTAAAAAGATGAAAACATGCATTATTTCAAATGGGGAATTTAACGACTCTGATTATATAAGGAAAATAATTAACAATTGCGATTATGTAATTTGCGCTGACGGTGGTGCAAATATTGCATATAAATTAGAAATAGTTCCCAATCTCATTATAGGAGATCTTGATTCAGCTGATAAACAAATTATTGACTATTATAAAAAAAATGGCGTTATAGTAGATAAATATCCAACAGAGAAAGATGAAACAGATACTCAGCTAGCGACGCTTAAAGCTATAGAGCTTGGAACTGATGAAATTATATATATAGCATCAATAGGAAGCAGATTTGATCATTCTATAGCAAATCTGTCACTTCTATTGTACCTCCTTAAAAGAAATATAAAGGGAATAATAGCAAGCGAAAAAAATGAAATTCATCTTATAGACAGGTCTTTAGAATTAGAAGGTAAGATAGGTGACATTGTTTCATTAATTCCGTATAGTACCGTTGTAAAGGGAATATACACTGATGGTCTATATTATTCTTTATCAGGGCAGGATATGTCATTGGATATGCCTTATGGTATAAGCAATGTTTTTATAAATAATAAGATTAAGATTAAAATTGACAGTGGATTATTATTAGTAATAAAATCTAAAGATTAGCACATTACCCCTTCCTTACGAATAAAATATTATTGTGTAAGGAGGGGGTTTTATGTGGAATAAAATGTATAGAAAAATAAGGAATTTGAATAAAAAGATGAATTACTCTATAGGATATATAATTATGGCTTTAGGAATTTTTATTCTTGTAATATACATACCTAGTTGGCTATGGATGGTACTACTAGGTCTAACTGTCATAATGATCGGATATTATATTAATGCATATTTCAAATAGTAAATAAATAGTTTAGAATAGAAATGATAAAGGGGGATAAATATGAGCAAGAAAAAAGAACCGAAAGTCTTTTATTTTAAAATTCCCGGTTTTATTAAAAAATTTTTAAGTGCTATAAGCAAAGGCAAAAAATAAAAAGCGTGCATTTATGCACGTCTTTCTTTATATGGCTCTCTTAACCCTTCCTGACTTTAAACATTTTGTACAAACATTTAATCTTACAGGTGTCCCATCAACAATGGCTCTAACACGCTTTAAATTTGGCTGCCATTTCTTTATTGATTTTCTGTGGGAATGGCTATATTGATACCCTGCCATTGGTGTTTTTCCACAAACGTCGCATTTTCTCATTATGTGCACCTCCTCTTTGTCAACAATAATATTTTAACAAAAAAATAAATTTTCTTCAAGGCTAATAATTAATGCACTTAATTTAATGCATTCACACAACAATGATATTTTAACATTATATTTCATGCCTGTAAATACTTTTTGAATTAAAATTTAATAATCAGTTCCAGAAGATGACAATTATTTTTTTGTTTGTTGATGATTTAATTAGGATAAGGTAAAATATAATTATGATAGGAGGTTATATAAATGGATCAAACCAAAAATAACTTAGGTAAAATAGATATTTCTACAGATGTGATTGCATCTATAGCGAGTTATGCGACTTCTGAATGTTATGGAATTGTTGGCTTAGGAAAGCGTGGACCTGATGGACTCATAGAGCTTTTTAAAAATGAACAATCAGGTAAGGGAATTAAGATTACATCAGATGAAGACGGAATGGTTATAGATTTGTACATTATAGTTGAGTATGGTGTAAATATAAAAACTGTTGCAGCAAATATAATTGAAAAAGTTAAGTATACTATAGAGACATTTACTGGTATCAAAGTTAAAAATGTAGTCGTAAATGTGCAGAGTATAAAAGTTGATATCTGAGGAGGAAACACTGTTGGATCATATAGATGGTAAAACTTTAAAACTTTTATTTAAGGGTGGGTCTCAATATTTATCAAATAAATCTGATGAAGTGAATAAATTAAATGTCTTTCCGGTTCCAGATGGTGATACTGGATCTAATATGGCATATACTTTAAATTACGCTGTTAAAGAAATGGAAAAAACATCCGATAATATAAACGATATATTAAATAATCTTTCAAGGGGTGCTTTGCTGGGAGCTAAAGGGAATTCGGGTGTAATTTTGTCACAAATTATTAGAGGATTTGCTAAAAGTCTTTTAAATCACGATATAATCACTACAAAAGATTTTGCAGAAGCGCTAAATATGGGTTCTTCTGTTGCTTATAAAGCAGTGATGAAACCTACTGAGGGCACTATTCTGACTGTTGTTAGAGACTGTGCCAACGAAGCTTTAAAATTAAGCAAAATAAAGGACTTTGAAGTATTTATAGATGGGATTGTAAAAGCTGCTGCAGAATCAGTTGAAAGGACTCCTGATTTGCTACCTGTATTGAAACAGGCTGGTGTAGTCGATTCTGGTGGTAAAGGGTTTTTGTTTATATTGTTAGGAATGCTGGAAACAATAAAAGGACATGAAGTTGTTCAAGAATATACAACAAAAGATGTTTCTACAAATGAAACTGACTTGACAAATATAAATTTCAAATATTGTACGGAAATGCTTATAAATGCTAATTCACAAATGTCTCATAAGTTGAAAAGTGAAATAGAATCTTTTGGTGACAGTTTAATTGTTGTTGGTGATGACGATCTTATAAAAGTGCATATTCATACAAATAACCCTGGCTTGGTATTGCAAAATGGCTTAAAGTATGGTGATTTATTAAAGGTCAAAATTGACAATATGAAAATTCAACATGAAAATGTCATATTGGAATCAAAAAATAATTTAAAACAAGATAATAGTCTTTCTGCTAAAAAATATGGATTTTTGGCTGTATCTCCTGGAGATGGAATAAGTAAAATATTCAAAGAATTGGGATGTGATGTTGTAATAGATGGGGGACAAACTATGAATCCTAGTGCTTTGGATATTTTAAATGGGTTGGAAAAAATAAATGCTGAAAATATAATTGTCTTTCCAAATAATAAAAACATAATCATGACTTGTGAGCAAGCCATGACGATGTCGGATAAAAACATATATGTGATCGCTACTGAAAGTTTCAATCAGGCAATCAGTGCAATAATAAATGTCGATGCAAATATGAGTATAGATGATGTAATAAGAAGCATAAATGATACAATTGAGAAAATTAGAACAATAGAAATAACATATTCTATAAGGGACTCAGTTATTGATGGAATAGATATTAAAAGTGGAGACATATTAGGATTTGTAGATGGAAAATTTACTGCAATTGGTACTGATTATAACGAAGTCGCTTTAAAAATTATAAGCGACAATATATCTGAGGATACTGCTATAATAACTGTTTATTATGGCAAGGATATTTCGGAAAATAAAGCAAAGGACTTACAAAATGACTTACAAAATTTTATTTCGTTTGACGGTGATATAGACATTCAATATGGTGGACAGCCCTTGTATTATTATGTAATTTCCATCGAATAGGTGATTATATGGATCTTTCAAAATCTATACAATATGTAAAGGGAGTAGGTCCTAAAAGAGCTCTATTATTAAAAAAAATCGGCATAGAAACAGTAAAGGATGCGTTGGAATATTATCCAAAAGAATATGAAAATAGAGAAAAAATAATACCAATAGATATGCTTAAGATCGGTGAAAAGCAGACTTTTAAGGCTTATATAGCGGGTAAGGCAAGGGAATATAAAGTAAAAAGATTAACTATTACAAAGATACCTGTTAAGGATGGAAGTGGTGCGGTTGAACTTGTTTGGTATAATCAGCCGTACATAAAGGGCAATTTTAAATTAGGCGAAGAATATATTATAAATGGCAAAGTTTTTTATAAATATGGACAGATATATGTTGAGAATCCGGTAATGGATAGAAGCGATAGTCTAAATATCAATGCTGGAAGGATTGTGCCGATATATAAATTAACTGAAGGATTGAGCCAGAAAGTTATAAGAAGTATAATTTTCAATCTTTTGAAAGAATATTTAAATGATATAGAAGAAATATTTGATGAAAATTTTTTAAAAGAATATAATTTGTTAGATATTAAAAGTGCAATAAAAAATATACACTTTCCTGAGTCTTCAAAAATGCTTGAAAGATCTAAATATAGACTTGTTTTTCAAGAATTTTTTATTTTACAATTAGGATTAACTTTGATAAAAAATAGATATAATACAGATAAAGCAGGTATAAAATTTAGACGTGTCGATTTAAAAGATTTTTTTAGCAAGTTAAAATTTCACCTTACACAAGCACAGGAGAGAGCTTTAAATGAAATACTTGATGATATGTATTCAGGGAAAGTAATGAATAGGCTTTTGCAGGGTGATGTTGGCTCAGGAAAGACAGTTATAGCAGCAGCAGCGATGTATGTTGCTGTGAAAAATGGATATCAGGCTTCTATAATGGCTCCGACAGAAATTCTTGCAAAACAGCATTATTTTACTTTAAAAGAGCTATATGACGAATTAGATATAAAAATTGAATTGCTTACTGGAAGTATTGGTACTAAAAAGAAAAACATCATTATTGAGGAAATTAAAAATGGTGAAATTGATATATTAGTTGGTACTCATTCTTTAATTGAGGAAAATGTACAATTTAAAAATTTAGGCTTAGCAATAACTGATGAACAACATAGGTTTGGCGTTCGTCAAAGAGCCGTATTTAAAGAAAAAGGTGAACAAACGGATGTTTTAGTGATGACAGCAACACCTATACCAAGAACATTAGCACTTATGTTGTATGGAGATTTGGATATATCTGTGATAGATGAATTGCCACCAGGACGAAAGAAAATAGAGACGTATGCAATAAGTGCTACTTTAAGAGATAGAGCATATAAATTCGTCATAAATGAAGTGAAAAAAGGGCGTCAAGCGTACATTGTTTGTCCGTTAATAGAAGATTCAAACCTAATTAATGCAAAATCGGCAGAAGTTGTATATGAAGAGATATACAAAGGGGTTTTTAAAGAATTTAGAGTTGGTTTAGTACATGGTGGAATGAGCTCAAATGATAAGAATAAAGTTATGAATGAATTTGTTAATGGGAAAATAGATATATTGGTGTCTACAACGGTTATAGAAGTTGGCGTGAATGTGCCAAATGCTTCAGTTATTGTTATTGAAAATGCTGAAAGATTTGGGTTGGCACAACTTCATCAATTAAGAGGACGTGTAGGAAGATCATCGAATCAATCTTATTGTATCCTTATAGCATATTCATATTCAGATGTTGTTAAAAAAAGATTGAAAGTGATGACTGAAACTAATGATGGGTTTAAAATTGCTGAAAAAGATTTGGAAATAAGAGGACCAGGTGAATTTTTTGGTGTAAAGCAGCATGGATTACCAGAATTGAAATTAGCAAATATTTTTGAAGATATTGAAATATTGAAATTGGCTCAAAAAGCTGTTGAAAAATTTTTAAACAACGATATTACATTCAAAAGGCATGATAAGATGAAAGCCGAACTAGTTGAGCGATTTAAAGATAAATTGGAAGGAATTGTATTAAATTAACATGAGGGAGGAAATCAAAATGAGCAAGATTGCTATAGTTACAGACAGTGTATCAGATATACCTGACGATATAGTAAAATTGTACGATATTTATGTTGTTCCTTTGACTATTGACATTGACGGTGTATCTTACAAAGATGGGATAGATATAAAAAAAGATGATTTCTACAATCTGTTAAATTCAGGGAAAATGCCTACAACATCTCAAATATCTCCAATTGAATTTATGGAAGTTTTTAGCGATTTATTGAAAAGCTATGATGAAGTTATTTGCATTTTATTGTCATCTAAATTGAGTGGTACATATCAATCAGCATTATTGGCTAAAGAAAACTTAAAAAATTCAAAAATAACAGTGCTCGATTCAAAAAATTTTTCGTTAGGTGCTGGACTTTTAGTTATAGAAGCTGCTAAAATGGCCCGAAACGGTGGTACAAGAGATGAGATAGTCAGCAAAATCAATGACATGATATCAAAAATAAGTTATATAATGATTTTTGATTCTTTAGAATATCTTTATAGAGGTGGAAGATTAAAAAAATCACAGGCTATACTAGGTAGTATTTTAAATATAAAGCCTATTTTAGTCAATAATGATGGAGAGTTAGAAATAAAAGATAAGGTACGAGGAAGAAAAAATGCAATAAAGTGGATAATAAACTATATGAAAGAAACAAATGTTGATTTCAAAAGAAAAGAGATAGGATTGCTGCACACTGATAGAGAAGAGTTCATGCTTGAAATTGAAAATGCCATTAGAAATGAGTTTGGAGTTACGAATTTTATTAAGAATAGAGCTGGTTGCTCTGCTGGTGTTCATGCAGGTCCATATGCGGTTGGTATATTTTTTGAATTAGATTAAATAATAAACCATTTTTATCACCTTCATACAATTTTGCTAATGAAATTATAGTTTATAGAAATTCTATTTGGGTAAATTAATATTGAAATCATTAAATGGAGGTGATAAAAATGGCAGCAGGTTCAGAGACAAAGAATCCGCTTGTAGTAAGAGAAGCAAAGCAAGCTATGAGCAAATGGAAATATGAAATAGCAAGCGAACTTGGAATAAATCCTCCAGCCGATGGTTATTGGGGTACACTTACATCCCGTGATTGCGGTGCTGTAGGTGGCCATATGGTAAGAAAAATGATCCAAATGGCTGAAAGCCAAATCGCTAATAAAGGTACACTTAGATAATAAAAAGATACCCTTCGGGGTATCTTTTTTAAATAAACTTATTTACGAAAAATAAATTATGTAAAATTAAAAATTAAATATCGTTTTATATATATGAAAATATTAACATGTATATATAAATTGTATATGGATAAATTAATATTGAAATCATTAAATGGAGGTGATAAAAATGGCAGCAGGTTCAGAGACAAAGAATCCGCTTGTAGTAAGAGAAGCAAAGCAAGCTATGAGCAAATGGAAATATGAAATAGCAAGCGAACTTGGAATAAATCCTCCAGCCGATGGTTATTGGGGTACACTTACATCCCGTGATTGCGGTGCTGTAGGTGGTCATATGGTAAGAAAAATGATCCAAATGGCTGAAAGCCAAATCGCTAATAATGGAACATTGAAATAGTTAAATAAAAGGGTAGCCTGTATGGTTACCCTTTTTAATTAAAATAATCCAGGTAGTTGACTACCTGGATTGGGAGAGGAGAAATTGAAGGAAGAATTTTGGGGAAATTGGTTTCCCAATTATATTATTTTCCATATTTCAAATTTTTTATACATTATTTTGTATCTTATCGTAAAATATGCTAAAATATTTTAGTATTGGAGGTGTAATTTTGAGGGTTATATCTGGAAAAGCCAAAGGTAGAAAATTAAAATGCCCACCAGGAAAAGCAATAAGACCTACATCTGACATGGTTAAAGAATCATTATTTAATATTATTGGTGCTGATATATATAATTCAAGATTTTTAGATTTATTTTCTGGAACTGGCAGTATCGGTATCGAAGCATTAAGCAGAGGTGCTAATATTTGCTACTTTGTAGAAAAAGTATATAATAATATTAAATATATAAATGATAATATAAAGTTACTTGATTCAACTGACAATGCAAAAGTTTTGCATATGGATGTCCTTGATGCTTTATATTATTTCAGTAAAAATGATATTAAATTTGATATTATATACATAGATCCACCATACTACAAAAATTTATATGTGGAACCATTGAATAAAATCAGCGAATATAAACTATTGGATTCATATGGCTACATAATTGTTGAACATCATAAAAATGATATTTTAAATGATAAATATGAAAACTTGCAAAAAGTTAGAGTTAGGAAATACGGCGAAACTGTATTAACTTTTTATAAGGAGGCAGCAAATGAATATAGCAGTGTATCCAGGGAGCTTTGATCCAGTAACAAATGGACATTTAGATGTAATTAAAAGAGCGGCAAAAGTTTTCGATAAATTAATTGTAGCAGTATTGATTAATCCGTCAAAAACTCCTATGTTTTCAGTAGAAGAGCGAGTTGAAATGTTAAGAGAGGTAACATTTGATATTGAAAATGTGGAAATCGATTGTTTTTCTGGTTTACTTATTGAATACCTAGAAAAAGTTAATTCAAAAATAATTGTTAAAGGCTTACGAATGGTTTCAGACTTTGAATATGAATTTCAGATGGCATTAATAAATAAAAAGCTTAATCCCGAAGTTGAAACAATATTTTTTATGACCAGCAATAAATATGGCTATTTAAGCTCTAGCATAGTAAAGGAAGTCGCAAGCTTTGGGGGGTGTTTATCGGATCTCGTTCCAGATTCAGTTATAAAGCACATATTTAAAAAACTAAAAAAATAAGGGGGCATTTTATTGGAAGCGACTGATAACCTGGAGGTTTTAGAATTATTAGATTCATTAGAAGACTACATAGAGAAGAGTTCTACAATACCATTATCACAAAAAACTTTAGTAAACAAAGAGGAAATTCTTGAAATTATAAAGCAGATAAGAATTAAAATTCCTGATGAATTAAAAAGGGCTGAGTGGATCAAGCAGGAAAGGCAAAAAATATTGATTGAAGCCCAGCAAGATGCAGAAACAATTTTAAAAGAGGCTGAACTAAGAATAAATCAAATGGTAAACGAAAGTGAAATTGTTAAAAAAGCTGAGAAAAAAGCATCAGAAATTATAGCTCAAGCTCAGACAAATGCTAAGGAAATTAGACTTGGAAGCAAAGATTACGCTGATGAGTTATTAGCTAAACTTGAAAAAAATGTTACAGAACTTTTAAATACAATAAAAAACAATAGAGATGAGCTAAGAGGCATAAAATAATCATGCCTCTTTTTTTGTCAACGATAAGATGATTATCAGAAAAATTATCGTCAACAACAGAGCGATAAAAATGTATGATGAGGTTTCAAATATGTTTAACATAGTTTTTACATTTCCTTGAAAGAAAACTTCTGATATCGAGGTCTCACCAATGTTTATAAATTCCAAAAATATATAAGAAAATAATGCAGCCATAAAGCTATGTATTATCTTTGCAATGAAATACGGAAAGTAATTTATCTTTGTACTGTTTATAACACCTATTACCTGACCATGAGTTGAAAAACCACCCCACGCTAATATTGAGCTTACTAAGATAACTTTTTGAAATAATGGCGCTGTTGCTTGGCTAATCAAGCTGGAACCTATTGTAATCTCCATCAAACCACTGATGTATCCTGGAATTAAGTTCTTGTTAAATCCTACCGATTCAAAAACAGGTGTTAGTATTTTTTCTACAGCATTTATTAATCCATAAACCTTTAAGAATTCTATTAAAACAGAAAAAGCAATTATATATCCACCAATAACGATCATTGTGTTCATGGATGTTTTAACGGCACTACCTAAGATTTCACCAAAATTAATATTGCTATAATTAGATTTGTTTTCAAAACCTTTGCTTAAATTAAAATTCTTTCTATTTTCTTCCATGAACCTATATTTTCTAAATATGATACCTGTTGCAAATGCCCCAAGGTAATTTGATAGCATTATAATATATCCAATTTTTGAGTTGTTAAACATACCCATAGCAACAACGCCTAGCATGAATAATGGGCCTGAGTTGTTGCAAAAAGTCATTAATCTTTCTGCTTCCGATGTGTTTAAAAGTTTTTCTTCCCATAATCTCTTAATCACTTGAGCTCCAACGGGGTAACCGGACGTATAGCCGACTGCCATAGCAAAGGCTCCATTTCCAGAGACATTAAATAAAGGCCGCATTATAGGTTCTAAAAATTTCCCAATGGTTCTTACGAATCCTAGTTGTAACAATAATTCAGATCCAATAAAAAATGGAAGCAGCGCAGGAAATACTGTAAACAGCCATAAATTAATTCCTGCTTTTGCTGCTGAGAGAGAATTTTTTGGGAATACAATAATTGAAACAACAATGAACAATACTGATATAACTAGAAAATTTCTGGATTTATTCTTTTTCAAAACATTTCCCCCTTTAGTATTTCCACATTATATTTTTATTTAAAAGGGGATGATAAGATGACTATTTTATTACAATAAACTTTTTGGTAAAATCTAATCCTGATACTGGGTCATTTTTATATGCTAAAGTATATATGTCAGTTGCTTTAATATCCTTTTCGAACATATATGTATCAGACAGTATTTTTTTATAGTCTGAAACTTTTGTTATAATTGGTTTTTCAGTCTTGCTTTTAATCATCCCTAAAAGTTCAAGTCCCTTTTTATTTGAGCCTAATATTCTTATGTAGTTTGGTCCATCATATCTTGAATATATATTAGATTCTATGCCTAATAAAACGTGCAGTAATATTCTTCTTATTCTGCTTTCTGTGTACCTTTTAGTTTTTATATAGCCTATGATTTCATCTGCATTATTGAAAAGGAATGAAGCTCTTTTAATGCGATTTTGCAATCCTTCTGTAACATCAAAAACATTTTCGATACTATAATTGTTTCTTAGCAGATAAGTTATTATTTTGCTAAAATTGTCTAGAGTGACTGGTCCATGACCTTTATCAATACATCTTTTTAAAATTTCAACAGAATATTCTGGCATATACTTGCTCAATATAGAGTAATCTTTATTTATTATAACTTCTCTTAAATATGTAGCACTAGCAAAAGAATCCCCCGTTTTCATAGAATTATATCCAGGACCCAGTCTTTTTATGGTTACCGGTTTGATACTGCTATTTATCTTTATCAAGCTTTTTATGTATTCAATGCCAAGTATGTTATTAGGATTTCCAACTATATCATTAATATTTGCTCCAAAATACTCTGACAGAGCTATTTCACGTGCTTTTGCATAAGTTATTCCTCTTTTTAAATAACTTTTTAAAATCACTTTATAATCTTCTGGTTCGTTTAAAAGGAATTTTGATATTTTATATAGTTTATCAATCGAACCAAGTTCACTTCCAAATGAAATATAGTCAATGACATTTAATGAATCCAGCAGCTTTACTGCTCCATATGCGAAATTTTCTGCGGTAGAAACTGCATATATAGTGGGCAATTCTATTACTAAGTCAATACCTGATAGCAATGCAGCTTCTGTCCTTGACCACTTGTCAATAATAGACGGTATTCCTCGCTGAACAAAGTTACCACTCATAATTGCAATGACAAAATCTGCACCTGTTGTTTCAATTGATTTTTTTATATGGTATATGTGTCCGTTATGGAGAGGGTTATATTCTACAATTACTCCCAATATACTCATTATTAAAAACCTTTCTAAAAAAATGTTTATTTTTTACTTATTATTTTATAAAAAATATGTTAAAATGTAAAATGTGTATACAATATATTTCTCCTTTTTAATTAGGAGGAAATATTAAGATAAATAATATTAAGGAAGGGACGATTTTATGAGCATTATTCAAAGTATTATTGAGAAAGCAAAAAGCAACAAAAAGAAAATAGTTTTGCCTGAAGGTGCAGAGCCAAGAACGCTGAAAGCGGCCGATATAGTGCTGAAAGAAGGGATTGCAGATTTAGTACTTTTAGGAAATGCAGATGAGATAAGAAATGCCGCTGAAGGATTAGATATCTCAAAAGCCGAGATTATCGATCCTCTAAAGTCAGAAAAATTTGATAAATATGCTACTGACTTTTATGAACTCAGAAAAAATAAGGGGATTACGCTAGAGAAAGCTAAAGAGACTATTAAAGACAATATTTATTTTGGCTGTATGATGGTAAAAGAAGGTTATGCAGACGGATTGGTATCTGGAGCTATTCATGCAACTGCTGATTTACTAAGGCCAGCATTTCAAATTGTAAAAACAGCTCCTGGTGCAAAGATTGTATCAAGCTTTTTCATAATGGAAGTTCCTAATTGTGAATTTGGTGAAAATGGAGTATTTTTGTTTGCTGATTGTGCTGTTAATCCATCACCAAATGCAGAAGAACTTGCATCTATTGCAGTACAATCTGCAAACACTGCAAAAACTTTATTAGGAATGGAACCAAGGGTTGCTATGCTTTCATTTTCAACGAAGGGCAGTGCATCACATGAATTAGTCGATAAAGTGAGAACAGCTACTGAAATCGCTAAAAATTTGATACCAGATGTTGCAATAGATGGTGAATTGCAATTAGATGCTGCACTTGTTAAGGAAGTAGCCGAGTTAAAAGCACCTGGAAGTCCTGTTGCAGGACGTGCTAATGTACTTATATTCCCTGATTTACAAGCAGGTAACATTGGTTATAAGCTCGTACAAAGATTGGCAAAGGCAAATGCTATAGGTCCGATAACGCAAGGAATGGGAGCGCCTGTAAATGACTTATCTAGAGGATGCAGTTATAAAGACATTGTTGATGTAATTGCTACAACGGCTGTACAAGCTCAATAAAAAAGCTATGGTATGGAGGATGAAAATTATGAAAATACTTGTTATAAATTGTGGAAGTTCATCATTAAAGTATCAATTAATCGAATCAAAAGATGGAAATGTTTTAGCGAAAGGTCTTGCTGAAAGAATAGGGATAAACGATTCGCTTTTAACACACAATGCAAACGGCGAAAAAATAAAAATTAAAAAAGACATGAAGGACCACAAGGATGCAATTAAATTAGTTTTGGATGCATTGGTAAATAGTGATTACGGTGTTATAAAGGATATGTCAGAAATTGATGCAGTTGGACACAGAGTTGTACATGGAGGAGAATATTTTACTTCATCTGTTCTTATAACTGATGATGTTTTAAAGGCGATTACAGATTGCATAGAGTTGGCTCCTCTGCATAACCCTGCAAACATAGAAGGAATTAAAGCTTGTAAACAAATCATGCCAGACGTACCAATGGTTGCTGTTTTTGATACAGCCTTTCATCAGACAATGCCTGATTATGCTTACTTGTATCCGATTCCATATGAGTACTATACAAAGTATAAAATTAGAAAATATGGATTTCATGGTACATCCCATAAATATGTTTCACAAAGGGCGGCAGAAATACTCAATAAACCTATTGAAAGTTTGAAAATTATAACATGCCATCTTGGAAATGGTTCAAGCATAGCTGCAGTTAAAAATGGAAAATCAATAGATACAAGCATGGGATTTACACCGTTAGAAGGTTTGGCTATGGGAACACGTTCAGGAAGCATTGATCCATCTATAATTTCATATCTAATGGAGAAAGAAAATATTAGTGCAGAAGAAGTAGTTAATATATTGAATAAAAAGTCAGGCGTTTATGGTATTTCAGGAATAAGCAGTGATTTTAGAGATTTAGAAGATGCTGCTTTTAAAAATGGTGACAAAAGAGCACAACTTGCACTGAATGTATTTGCATATCGTGTAAAAAAGACAATAGGTTCTTATGCAGCCGCGATGGGCGGTGTTGATGTCATTGTGTTTACGGCAGGCATTGGTGAAAATGGTCCTGAAATAAGAGAGTTTATACTTGATGGATTGGAATTTTTAGGTTTCAAGTTAGATAAGGAGAAAAATAAAGTTAGAGGTGAAGAAGCTATAATATCGACTGCAGATTCAAAAGTAAATGTTATGGTTGTGCCGACTAATGAGGAGTATATGATTGCAAAGGATACTGAAAAGATTGTAGAGAGTTTAAAATAGTATTCTTGACAAATGTTTACCCCATTAGTATAATTAATTTTGGCAATTATATTGGGGTGAGAAAATGAAAATAGATTTATCAAAGATTAAGGGACATAGGGGACGTAGCATTGAAGTTAATTACGTTGAAAATTTAAGTGTTCTGGAGGTAAATAACAACAGCTACGTAGTCAGTAAACCAATCAGTGTTACAGGAAACATAACGCATGATAGTGAAGGTATAATTTTAAAGCTCTTAGTCCGTGGCGCTATTAAAGTCACATGTGATAGATGCCTTGAGGAATTTGAGCACGAATTTATAATTCCAATAGATGAAATCTTAAATGAAGCTGATGAAGATTATTCTTATGAAGTAGAAGATGACAAATTAGATTTAACTAAGATTGTCATTGAAAATGTGGAACTTTCTCTTCCTATGAAGTTTGTTTGCTCACCTGATTGTAAGGGTCTATGTCCTATTTGCGGTAAAAATCTTAATCATGAAAAATGCGATTGCCAAATAAAAGAAGTTGATCCACGCCTTTCAGTTTTGAATAAATTACTGCAGAAAATGTAGGAGGTGTATTTTATGCCAGTTCCAAAGCGTAGGACATCGAAAGCAAGAAGGGACAAAAGAAGGCATAGTCATAGTTTAGCAATACCTGCTTATGTATTATGTCCACAATGCCATGAGCCAAAGTTACCTCACAGAGTTTGTTTAAGCTGTGGTTATTATGACGGTAAAGAGGTATTGAAAGTGGAAGAAAAGTAATGGAGTTAACTCTATTACTTTTCTTTTTATTTCTTGACTTTTATATATTATGTAATTTATAATTATGAGTAAGTCATAAAAACAACTTATATTTGGAGCTGATAATGTGGCCACTAAGCTAAATAAAAAAGATAGATTAAGACAATTAAAGATTGAAATAGATAAAAATCCATTTTACACTGATGATGAGCTTGCTGAATTGTTTTCAGTAAGTGTACAGACAATAAGACTTGACAGGATGGAACTTGGTATCCCAGAACTTAGGGAGAGAATTAAAAATGTTGCAGAAGAGAACTATCACAAAGTAAAAGCAATTGTTGGAAGCGAGATAGTCGGTGAGCTTATCGATTTAGAACTGGGCAAAAGTGGTATATCTGTTTTTGAGCCGACACCTGATATGGCATTTCTAAAGACAAAAATTATTAGGGGACATTATATATATTCACAGGCAGAATCTTTAGCGATTTCTGTAATTGATGCTGAGGCTGCATTAATAGGGGTAGCAAATATAAAATATAAATATCCAGTAAGGATAGGAGATCGCCTTGTTGCGAAGGCAGAGGTTATTAGAAAAAGAGGGAATAAATATTTCGTATGGGTTATGATAAAAGTAAAAAATAAGGAAGTTTTTAGAGGTAAGTTTATTTTAGCATCATTAGAAAGTGATAATACTGAAAAGGAGGTGCAATAATCTTGAGAATAGCAGTTGATGCTATGGGCGGCGATTATGCACCACTTGAGATAACAAAAGGGGTTTACAAAGCTTTAGAAAATTTTAACATAGAAATTGTCCTGGTAGGGAATAAAGACCAGTTAGATAAATATGTTAAAGAAGAAAAAGGTTTGACTGTAGTACATACAACAGAGACAATCACAAACAATGAACCACCTGTGGCGGCAATTAGGAAAAAGAAAGATTCTTCTATGGCGGTTGGCATAGATATGCTAAAGAAAGGCGAAGTAGATGCTTTTTTATCAGCAGGTAATACGGGTGCATTGATGGCTGGTTCGCTTTTAAAAATCGGTAGAATTAAAGGAATAGACAGGCCCGCCTTGGCTCCGATTTTACCAACATTAAACGGTGCTACAATTTTGCTTGATGCAGGATCTAATACTGATTGCAAGCCAATAAATCTGTTTCAATTTGCTATAATGGGAAATGTGTATGCTCAAAAGATGTTAAATATAGATAATCCTAAAATAGGTCTATTTAATATAGGAGCAGAAGAAGAAAAAGGAAATGAACTTACAAAACAGGTATATGATTTAATCAAAAATTCCCATTTAAATTTTATTGGTAATGTTGAAGGTAGAGACATAGCGTATGGCGTTGCTGATGTTGTCACTTGCGATGGATTTGTTGGTAATGCAATATTGAAGTCAATGGAAGGAACTGCATCTGTAATCTCTTCATTGTTAAAACAGGAGCTTCAAAGAAATTTATTGACAAAACTAGGTGCAATTTTAATTTATAATGGTTTGAAAAATATTGTTAAGAAGATGGATTATACGGAATATGGCGGCGCTCCACTTCTTGGCATAAAAAAACCAGTTATTAAAGCACATGGAAGTTCAAAATCAAAGGCAATTTTTAATGCCATAAGACAGGCAAAGACGATCGTTGAAATGGATGTCATATCTCATATACAAAGGGAAATAGAATTGATTGGAGATGATATAAGTGCCGCAAAATAATACTTTTAAGGCTGGCATTCTTGGGACAGGGAGTTTTCTTCCAGAAAATAAGTTGACAAATAAAGATTTGGAAAGGATGGTTGATACATCTGATGAGTGGATTGTATCCAGGACAGGTATAAAAGAAAGGCGTATAGCTCCGCCATCTATGACAACATCGTATATGGCAACAGAAGCTGCAAAAAAGGCTATTGAAGATGCTAAAATAACTGCTGAAGATATAGATTTAATAATAGTTGCGACTGTAGTTCCAGACATGAATTTCCCATCTACAGCATGTTTAGTACAAGCTAATATTGGCGCTATTAATGCTGCAGCGTTTGATATAGAAGTCGGCTGTTCCGGATTTATATATGGACTTTCCATAGCAAAACAATTTATTGAAAATGGTACATATAAATATGTACTTGTTATAGCTGCTGACATACTATCAAAGATAACAAATTGGGAAGACAGAAATACCTGTGTCCTGTTTGGCGATGGCGCTGGGGCGGCAGTAGTAGGTCAAGTTGAAAATGGTTATGGAATTTTAGATAATTTTATTGGTGCTGACGGAAAAGGTGGCATGCATCTTTATATGCCTGCTGGTGGCTCACGAATGCCTGCTTGTGAGGAATCTGTTAAGAATAAACTGCATACAATTCACATGAATGGACAGGAAGTTTTTAAATTTGCTGTAAATGTTATGAATACTGCTACCATTGAAGTTTTAAATAGATGCGGATTAAAACCTGAAGATGTAGATATTTTTATACCACATCAAGCTAACATCCGAATAATAGATGCAGCTATGAAAAAGTTAAAATTGTCTAAAGAAAAAGTTTTTATAAATCTCGATAAGTATGGCAATATGTCCGCAGCGTCTGTTGCTGTTGCATTGGATGAGGCTTTGAAGGCTGGTAAAATAAAAAATGGTGATATTATACTAATGGTAGCTTTTGGAGCTGGCTTGACATGGGGTTCAACTGTAATAAAGTGGTTAGAATAGAGGGTGAAATCATGTTAAAAACAAAAATTACAGATTTATTTGGTTTGAAATATCCTATATTTCAAGGTGGAATGGCATGGGTTGCAACGGCTGAGTTAGCTGCTGCAGTGTCAAATGCCGGTGGGCTTGGCATTATTGGTGCAGGAAATGCGCCTGCAAGCTTTGTAAAAGAGCAAATACAGAAAGCCAGAACGTTGACTGATAAACCTTTTGGTGTTAATGTAATGTTGATGTCACCATTTGTTGATGAGGTAATGGAAACAGTTCTAGAAGAGAGAGTAAGCATGATAACGACAGGTGCTGGCAATCCAGGGAAATATATAAGCAGATTAAAAGAAAGAAATATAAAAGTTGTGCCAGTTGTACCATCTGTTGCATTGGCTAAAAGAATGGAATCTATTGGTGCGGACGCAGTAATAGCAGAGGGAACCGAGTCGGGAGGACATATAGGTGAGCTTACAACTATGGCTCTTGTGCCACAGGTTGTTGATGCTGTAAATATTCCTGTAATAGCAGCAGGTGGCATTGGCGATGGCAGAGGTGTTGCTGCTGCTTTTTGCCTTGGAGCATCAGGTGTGCAGTTAGGTACGCGATTTGTATGTTCTACAGAATGTACAGCAAATGAAAAATACAAACAATATATTGTAAATGCAAAGGATAGAGATGCAGTTGTAACGGGAAGGACAACTGGACATCCAGTAAGGTCTTTAAAGAACCACCTTACAAGGGAGTTTGAAAAAGCCGAGCAAAATGGAGCATCTAAAGAGGAACTGGAGAAATTAGGAGCAGGTAAATTAAGAGATGCAGTAGTATATGGTGATGTTTTAAATGGTTCTGTTATGGCTGGTCAAATATCAGGGCTTATAAATGATATAAAGCCTGCAAAAGAGGTAATAGAAGAATTATTTGATGATGCTCAAAAGATTATTAAAAATCTATATGGAGGCTTGGAATAATGAAAATTGCATTTATTTATCCAGGTCAAGGTGCACAGTATACTGGAATGGGAAAAGAAATCTATGATAACTTTAGTGAAGCAAGAGAGATTTTTGAAGAAGCTAATGATTCATTAGGATATGATATCGCAAGACTTTGCTTTGAAGGCCCCGATGAAGAACTTATGAAGACTGAAAACACGCAACCAGCTATTTTAACGGTAAGCATTGCGCTGACAAAAGTTTTATCAAATAAAGGCTTAAAAGCAGATGTAACTGCTGGTTTAAGTTTAGGAGAATACAGTGCGCTTGTGTATTCAGGTGTGCTATCGTTTAAGGATGCAGTGAGGCTTGTAAAAAAGAGAGGCGAATATATGCAAAATGCTGTTCCTATAGGAATCGGAGGAATGGCAGCGATTATAGGACTTGATAATGAAACTGTAGAAAACATATGTTGTGATGTAAAAGATGTTGGAATTGTGGAGCCGGCGAATTATAATTGTCCAGGTCAGTTGTCAATAGCAGGTGAAATTAAAGCATTAGAAAAGGCTGTTGAAATAGCTAAGGCAAAAGGTGCGAAAAAAGCTGTTATGCTTCCAGTAAGTGCTCCATTCCACTGCAGCATGCTTAAAGAAGCTGGTTTTAAGCTGGAAGAAGATTTGAAAGAGATTTATACATATGATATGTCTGTTCCTGTCATAACTAATGTTACTGCAGACTATGAAAGAATAGATGAAGTAAAAAAAATGTTGGTTAAACAGGTAAGCAGCCCTGTTTTATGGGAGCAATCTATACGAAGAATGATTGAAGATCATGTAGATACATTTATTGAGATAGGTCCAGGTAAAACATTGACAGGATTTATGAAGAGGATAGATAAGACCAAAAAAGCGGTTAATTTTGAAGATATGGGCACACTTGATAAACTTTTATCGAGTTTGGAGGTAAATTAATGGAAAAGGAAGTCAAAACGGCATTAGTGACAGGAGGCGGAAGAGGGATAGGCAAGGCTATCGCCTTAAAACTAGCAGAAGATGGTTACAATGTCGTCATTAATTATTCAAAAAGTTCAAAAGATGCTGATGACACAGTTTTAGAAGCCAAGAAATTCGGTGTAGACGCATATGCAATTAAATGTGATATTTCTGATTATAGAGAAGTTGAAAAAATGATTGATAGCATCATAGAAAAATATGGCCATATCGATGTTGTAGTTAACAATGCCGGAATTACTAGAGATAATTTGATTCTTCGAATGTCAGAAGAGGATTGGGATAATGTGTTAAATATAAATTTAAAGGGAGCTTTTAATGTAATAAAATTTGTTTCTAAGTATATGATAAAAAGAAGAAAAGGTAAAATTATAAATATATCCTCAGTAGTAGGTGTTGTTGGAAATGCTGGGCAGGCGAATTATGCGGCATCAAAGGCGGGAATTATCGGATTGACAAAATCTTTGGCAAAAGAATTGGCATCGCGCGGCATTACAGTCAATGCAGTTGCACCGGGTTTTATAGAAACTAACATGACAGAAATATTAAGTGATTCTGTAAAATCTGCAATGATAAATTTAATTCCATTAAAAAGAGCAGGAAAACCACAGGATATAGCAAATGTAGTATCTTTTCTTGCCAGCAATGCTTCAGATTATATTACAGGACAGGTAATTAATGTTGACGGAGGAATGGTAATGTAATATTATTCTAATATGAGTGTTTTGAGAGGAGGTGAACTTTATGGAGTTTGAAAAAATTAGAGATATTATTGTAGAGCAATTAGGCGTAGATCCAGAAGAAGTTACTATGGAATCATCTTTTATAGATGACCTTGGAGCAGATTCTCTAGATATTGTTGAATTAATTATGGCACTTGAGGAAGAATTTGATGTTGAAATTCCTGATGAAGATGCGGAAAAAATTAAAACTGTTGGTGATGTAGTAGAGTATTTAAAAAATCTCGAAAAATAATATTAAGTCCCGCTTTTGCGGGACTTAATTCGATAATTTATTTAACGGAGGATTATCTATGAACAGGGTTGTAATAACTGGTATAGGAGCTATAACTCCAATTGGAAATAGCATAGATGAGCTGTGGGATTCACTTATTAATGGCAGGTCTGGAATTGATAAAGTCACGAGATTTGATGTTTCCTCATATCCTACGAAATTAGCAGCCGAAGTAAAAGATTTTGAACCAACTGAATATATAGATAAAAAAGAAGCAAAAAGAATGGACAGATTTACACAATTTGCGTTGGCATCTGCAAAAATGGCTTTGATTGATTCTGGGCTTGACTTAGAGAAAGAAGATCTAGATAGAATAGGAGTTATATATGGATCTGGAATAGGCGGTATAGAGACATTAGAAAATCAGCAAAATATACTAAAAGAGAAAGGTCCTGGTAGAGTAAGTCCGTTTTTTGTTCCAATGATGATAGCAGATATGGCTGCAGGACTAATATCTATTACTTTTGGTCTTAAAGGGCATAATGAGACAATAGTTAACGCTTGTGCTTCCAGTACAAACGCCATAGGTGATGCCTTCAAGGTTATTGAAAGAGGCGATGCTGACGTAATTGTAACAGGCGGAAGCGAAGCTGCTATAACACCTCTAGCAATTGCAGGATTTTGTTCGATGAAAGCAATGTCTACAAATGATGATCCTAAAACAGCATGTAGACCCTTCGACGCCAATAGAGATGGTTTTATAATGGGGGAAGGCTCAGCGACGCTTATACTTGAATCGCTAGAGCATGCTATAAAAAGAGGTGCAAAAATTTACTGTGAAATTGTAGGCTACGGAGCTACTGCTGATGCATATCATATTACGGCTCCAGCGCCTGAAGGCGCGGGTGCAGCGAGGGCGATGAAACTAGCTTTAAAGGATGCTGACATTATTCCTGAAGATATAGATTATATTAATGCACATGGAACTTCTACAGAATACAATGACAAGTATGAAACTATGGCAATTAAAAATGTATTTGGACAACATGCGTACAAGCTAAAAGTTAGTTCAACAAAATCTATGACTGGCCATATGCTTGGAGCATCAGGGGCTGTCGAAGCAGTAGCAACAGTACTTGCGATTAAGAATGGAATTGTTCCACCTACGATTAATTATGAGACGCCAGATCCTGAGTGTGATTTAGATTATGTTCCAAACAAGGCATTAGAAATGGAAATAAATTATGCTTTATCAAATTCATTTGGTTTTGGGGGACATAATGCTACATTAGTATTCAAAAAATATTGAAAGAGGAACAATCATGGAAACCAGCGAGAAATATGAAAATCTTGAGAAAAATATTGGCTATGTTTTTAATAATAAAAAATTGCTTAAAAATGCATTAGCACACAGTTCGTGGGCTAATGAAAGCAAAAATATAGGTATAAGCAATGAAAGATTGGAATTTTTAGGGGATTCTGTTCTAAGCATTATAATTAGTGAATACCTGTATAAAAGTAGAAGTGATCTAGAAGAAGGATATTTATCTAAGTACAGGTCGGAAATAGTTTGTGAACCCTCCCTTGCCAGATGTGCCAGAGAAATAGAGCTTGGCAAATATTTGCTTATGGGAAAAGGCGAAGAGATGACTGGTGGCCGCAATAGAGAGTCTATTCTTGCAGATGCTATGGAGGCGTTGATAGCGGCCATTTATCTAGATTCAGATCTTAAAACTGCAAGTGATATAGTTTTAAGGCTTTTTGATGAAATAATAAAAGAAGTGTTGAGCGGACTAATATATCGTGATTATAAGACAAAATTACAAGAAGTAACACAGAAAATGGGGTCAGAAAAAATAATCTATAAGCTCACAGATGAATATGGCCCTGATCATAACAAAATGTTTGTAATAGAAGTTTATGTTGGTGAAAATAGACTTGGCAGAGGCATGGGAAGAAGTAAAAAAGAAGCTGAACAATATGCTGCTATGGAAGCTTTAAGTAAGATGGGGTTGAAATGAATAATATTTACATTATACCAATTTTTATACCGCATTTAGGATGTCCACATAAATGTGTATTTTGCAATCAAGATGAGATTACTGGTTTTAAGTCCAAGATTGATGAAGAATATGTGGATAATACTATAAAGGAATATCTAAAAACTATACCAAATGAATCGCATATTGAAGTCTCTTTTTATGGAGGGAGTTTTACAGGAATACCTTTGGAAAAGCAAAAGAAATTTTTAAGCATAGCCCAAAAGTATATTAAATCAGGTGAAATTGATGCGATACGTCTTTCAACAAGGCCTGATTATATAGATGAAGCTATTCTTGATAATTTAAAAAAATATGGTGTCTCAATTATAGAACTTGGCGTACAAAGCATGGATGGAGATGTACTATTGAAAAGCTTAAGAGGTCATACTGCAGATGATGTTTGCAATGCTTCAAAATTAATAAGAAAATATGGTTTTACATTAGGGCTGCAAATGATGATAGGTCTGCCTGGAGATAACAGGCAGAAATCGTTAAAAACAGCCAATGAAATAATTTCTCTGCAGCCGGAATTTGTAAGGATTTACCCAACTCTTGTTGTAAAAGGTACTTATCTTGAAAAGATGTATAAAAACGGTGTATATGAACCGATTGATTTAGAAAGCGCCGTAGAATTATCAAAAATACTGTATATAAAATTTAAAAAAATGGTATAGATGTAATTAGAATCGGATTACAAGCAACTGAGGATATTAATATTAGTAAAGATGTTGTGGCAGGTCCTTTTCATCCTGCCTTTGGGCAATTAGTTAAATCATCAATTGTGAAAGATATTTTAGATAGTATATTTCAAAATAACGGCATAAAAGATGGATTAGTAGACATTTATACTAATCCTCGGTCAACATCAACTATGGTAGGACAAAAGAAGAGAAATAAGATTTATTTAGAAACAAAATATGATACAGAAATAAAGATAATTCAAATGGCTGATATTCCAGAAGATAGTGTATATGTAGGATTTAATGGTCAATTATACAAAGACTCGATAGAAAATTACATAAATAAATCCACTATATAATCTTTAAAAAATTTTTTATAAAAAGAAGGATTTAATAAATATATATAGAATATATATTTTGTATTCATTTTCAATTCTACTAAGGAGGTTATTATAGTGGAGGTTCTAAAAGTATCAGCTAAATCTCAACCTAAATCTGTAGCAGGAGCGTTGGCAGCAGTATTAAGAGACAAGTCTGTAGCTGAAATACAGGCTGTTGGAGCAGGGGCCGTAAATCAAGCTGTAAAAGCGATAGCAATCGCAAGAGGATTTGTGGCACCTAATGGTATAGATTTAATTACTATACCTGCTTTTTCAGAGATAGAAATAGAAGGGGAGACCCGGACAGCTATAAAGTTCATAGTTGAGCCAAGATAATTAAAACCTGCTGATGCAGGTTTTAATTATCTTGTATGAAAAGTTGCTTTCTTTTGACAACATTAAAAACTTGGAGGGTCTTATGTTTTTAAAAAGATTAGAAATAATAGGATTTAAATCCTTTGCTGATAAGGTTGTGTTAAATTTTGAAAAGGGAATAACGGCGATAGTTGGTCCAAATGGGAGTGGCAAAAGCAACATATCAGATGCTGTAAGGCTGGTTTTGGGAGAACAAAGCATTAAAAGCTTAAGGGGCAATAAATTGGAGGACGTAATATTTGTCGGTACGGATAAGAGAAAGCCTTTAAGCTTTGCAGAAGTTAATTTGACGCTGGATAATAGCGATCACACGTTGCCACTGGATTTTACAGAAGTCGTTATTACTAGAAAAATATTTAGGTCTGGCGAAAGTGAATTTTATATTAATAAAACTCAGTGCAGGCTAAAAGATGTATATGAATTGTTTATGGATACGGGAATTGGAAGAGATGGATATTCTATTATAGGTCAAGGTAAAATAGACGAGATATTAGTATCTAGGCCTGAGGACAGAAGACAAATATTTGAAGAAGCATCCGGAATATCAAAATACAAATACAAAAAAGAAGAAGCTTTAAAGAAGTTGATTGCTACTAACGAAAACATAAATAGAATAAATGATATACTTTGTGAGATTCAAAATCAATTAGAGCCGTTATATGAGCAAAAAGAAAAAGCTGAAATGTATACAAAGTTGCAAGAAGAGAAAAAACGAGTAGATATAACAATACATTATTTTGATGTAGAGGAATTGTTTAAAAAGCTAAATAATCTTAAAGAAGAACAAGATATTATTGAAAAAGAGATATTAAAATTTCAATCAGAAATTGAAGATCGAAATAAAACTCTTGATAATGAAGAATCAGAAATCAACAATTTGAAGAAAGAATTAGATATAAACAAAGAAGATTATTTTAATTCTCTAAATGATATAGAAACTATAAATGGGAAAATAGATCTTTTAAACGAAAAAATTAAAAATAGCCAAGAGAATATCGATAGACTAAAAAAATCATTGGATGAAGGAAAAACTAAATCCACCACAGTATTAAAAGACATAGAGAATATTAAAAATGACATAAAGAGATTAGAATCAAGAAAGATGGAATTGGAGGCTAATCTAAATGATCTTACTTTAAAATATAATTCGATAAAAGAAGAAGCTGATATGAAACAAATAGAAGTGGAAACCGCTAAGGAAGACATCGTAGACATTTTAAACGAGATTGCGGAAAATAAAAACAATCTTGGAACTACTGAGTTAATGAAAAATAACATGGTGGAAAAATTAAATGAATTAAATAAAACACAAGAAATGTTGCTTGGCGATATAAACAATAAAAAAGAAGAAATATTTAAAATAAGCAGTAATATACAATCGCTTAAAGATGAAATAAAAAAATTGTATAGTGAAAAGAATTCTGTTGAAACTGATTTAAATGCTTTAGAAAATGAAATCAAAATCAGAAATGAAGAATATGGAAGAATGCTAAATGAATATAATAGCAATTTATCAAGACTTAAAGTCTTAAGAGAAATGGACAGAGATTATGAAGGCTATAGCTACAGCATAAAGAACTTGATGAAATACGTTGAAACTGATAACAAAGTTAAGCAAAATGTATTAGGTGTTGTTGGTGAACTGATTAAAGTAAAAAGTGAATATTCATTGGCCATTGAAATAGCTTTAGGTTCAGCTATTCAAGATGTCATCACAAAAACTACAGATGATGCAAAAGATTTAATATCGATCTTAAAGAAAAACAATTTTGGAAGAGCGACATTTTTACCGCTTGATAATATAAGCTATAAATCATTTGATCAATCACTAGATAATGTCGATGGTGTTGTAGGATTGGCTTCTGATATAATAGAGTACGACAAAAGAATTGAGAAAGCTATAAAATTTATTCTAGGAAGAGTAATAATAACAAGGGATATTGATACGGCACTTTTACTGACAAGAAAATTTAAAAACCAATATAAAATAGTCACGTTAAAAGGCGAAGTTATAAATCCTGGAGGCTCAATAACTGGCGGAAGCATTAATCACAAATCTCAAAACATATTAAAACGCAAGGAAGACATTAAATATGCAAGTATTAGATGTGATAAACTAGAAAAAGATTTGAAAGAATTTGAAAAGTCAAAAGAAGGCTTAATGAGAAAGACAGAGTCAATCAAGGAAAAGCTGGATAATTTATCAAAGGATATTAACAATAGAGAAATTATTTTTGCTGAATATACAAAGAACAAAGTGACTTTAGAGAGCGAAATAGAAAAATTATCTGCCATTATAAAAGATAACGAAATAGAAAAAAGTCAAATAGAAGAAGCTATAGAAAACTATAACAAAGAAATTGAAAGTTATAAAGATAAAATTTCTATCCTCAGTGAAAAAAAATCATCCTTAGATAGAATAATTAAAGAATACAAGGACAACCGTGATAATAATAATGGCTTGTTAAATAAGCTAGAGGCAGAAATTACAGATTTAAAGATAGAATTGGCAAGATATGAGCAAAATTTACAAAATGATATTTCTAAGTTAAATGAAAAACAATTAGAATATGAAAATACGATAAAATACATCAGTGAAATTGAAAGCAGCCTTAATAAGTACGAAAGTTATAAAATAACGTATGAGGAAGCTAAGCAAAAATCTATAGAGGAAAATGTCGCTTTAAATGATAAGTTAAAATTGACCAGTAACAAGATACAAAAACTTGAAGATATGTTGAATCAGAAAGTAGATAAAAACAATGATGCTAAAAATGAGTTAATTATTTTGGAGAAGGAACACTCAAAGAGATTAGAAAAAGAACGAGGCTTGGATTTAAATATTCAAAAGATTGAGATGGAAATAGAGAATATTAAAAATCGACTTTGGGAAGATTATGAAATAACAATTGGAAATGCTAAATCGTACTTAATCGATGAAAGCATCTCAACGTTGAGGCAACGTTCATTAAAACTTGCTGCAATGATAAGAGATTTGGGCGTAGTTAATCTAAATTCTATAGAAGAATATAGAAACTTAAAGGAAAGATTTGATTTTTTAAAAAAACAATATGATGATTTGGTAGATGCAAGGAATTCGCTTAATTCTATTATTGAGGAAACTAATAAAATTATAAAAACAAAATTTAAAGATAATTTTGAATTAATTGAAACCCAATTTAAAGAGACATTTAAAAAATTATTTGGTGGTGGACGGGCAGAATTAATTTTAACAAATCCAGATGATCTGTTGAATACCGGAATAGAAATCAATGTTCAGCCACCTGGCAAAAAATTGCAAAATATTTCTCTTTTATCTGGTGGTGAGAAAGCATTAGTTGCAATATCGTTATTATTTGCTATGATATTAATAAGACCTACTCCATTTTGCATACTTGATGAGATTGATGCAGCACTTGACGATGCAAATGTGGACAGGTTTGCATCATACCTGAAGGAACTTTCTAAAGATTCACAGTTTATTGTAGTTACGCACAGAAAAGGTACTATGTCTGTAGCTGATACTTTATATGGAGTTACTATGCAGGAAAAAGGTGTTTCAAAATTATTATCATTGAAATTAGAAACTGTTTAGAAAGGAATGCAGAGTATGTTAAATTTCTTTAAGAAAAATAAAAAAGAAGATGCTAATGAAAAAGACAAAAAAGGACTATATCAAAAATTAAAAGATGGATTAACTAGGACAAGAAATAATTTTACGGCAAAAATTGATGGCATTTTGTCTTTAGGAAGGAAAATAGATGACGAATTATTTGAAGAATTAGAAGAAATTTTAATTTTAGCTGATGTTGGTGTAATCACGACTGAAAAAATTATAGATAATATTAAGATTAAAGCAAAGGAACAAAAAATAAAAGAAGCCGATAAGATAAAGGATCTACTTGCAGAAGAAATATACAACATCATGGATGCTAATGAAAAACCATTCAATATAACATCTCCAGCTATGATTTTAATTGTCGGAGTTAATGGTGTAGGTAAAACAACCACAATTGGCAAGCTTGCTAATAAATATAAAAATGAAGGTAAGAAAGTTTTGCTTGTGGCTGCAGATACATTTAGAGCTGCAGCAATAGATCAATTAGAAGTTTGGGCAAGCAGAAATAATTGCGAAATAATAAGACATGAAGAAGGTTCTGATCCAGCATCAGTAGTATTTGATGGTATAAAAGCGGCAAAGGCGAGAGGCGCTGACATAATTTTGTGCGATACAGCAGGAAGGCTCCACAACAAAAAAAATCTCATGGAGGAACTAAAAAAAATATATAGAGTAGCTCAAAGGGAATTTGATAATTCAAATATTGAGACTTTATTAGTTTTAGATGCTACAACGGGTCAAAATGCGGTACAGCAAGCAAAAATCTTTAAAGAAGCAGTAAATGTAACTGGAATTATTTTGACGAAGCTTGATGGCACAGCGAAAGGCGGCATTGTAATATCGATAAAATCCGAGCTTGATATACCAGTAAGGTTTATTGGGGTGGGAGAAGGAATAGACGACCTTCAAGAATTTGATTCAGAAAAATTTGTTAGAGCATTGTTTGAGTGATCTTATCAAATGAAAGATTATAAGCCAGGTTTTCACCTGGCTTAGTTACTATTGTTAGAGCGTTTATTTAATATGTAAAACAAGTATGACGCAATCAATTAATAAAATTCTCGACAGTATCTTTTTTTTAAGTTGACATTTTGTATTACATAAATATTTGTGTGAGACCTTTTTATAATTTTTACGTCTTTTATTATAGATGCAGTTTATGTGTGAGGTTAAAATGGATTATCCAGATCTTGAATATTTATGCGATAGAACGTGGCCGTTATTATTTAAATACGTCTATTATAGAGTGAATGATGTGGATGATACAAATGATATTGTTCAAGAAACATATTTGAGGGCAATTAAAAATTTTGAAAACGTGCGGGATAAAAAATCCTTTTTGCCTTATTTAAAAAGCATTGCTAAGAATATTATGATAGATAAATACAGGGAAAAGAAAATAAGTGATATACATTTTAATGAAATGAATGTGGAGATGTTTTCTGATAACGTAATGTTAGAAGAATATGTTGTAAATCTTGAAGAGAAAGATCGTCTTTATTCTTGCCTATTGTCTTTGCCTGAAAAATATAGAACAGTTACAGAACTTCGCATTATAGAAGGTCTCAGCCTAAAAGATTGCGCAAAGATATTGGGCAAGAGTACATCAAGCATAAAAAATATTCAGTATAGAGCAATAATTAAATTGCGTGAATTGATGAAAAAGGAGGCATTGCGAAATGAATAGTGATGACCTTAATAGGCTTATTGATGAATTAAATATTAACAGTAAATCGGCTTTTGATGATGAAGAAATGATATCACTGCTAAAAAATTTAAAAGATTTAAAAGACACGTATTATAAAGACAAAGATGTGATAAAAAGCATCAAAGCTAAAAGAAAGAGGAAGTCATCGCTTATTGCTGCCACCTTGATATTTTTCACATCAATACAATTATTTAATTTACCTTTAGTAGGCACCAAAATCGGAGATGGTACCTTATCACCATCTTATAACATCGTTTATGCAATGCAGAAGACCTATAATAGTGTGAAAACCATAGTACTTGATACAAGCATAGTAGAGACAAATATAAAAAATAATAAAGTGATAAAAAAGGAGTTCTGGAAAGAAATATATGCAGGGCCATTAAGCTATCGAATGGAGGGGTGTGATCAAATATTGATTGCTGATGGCACTAAGACACTGAACTATGATAAAAAATTGAAAAAAGGTGTTTTAAAATGGACTAATCCATTGGCATCACCTGTGTTGGAACTAAAATCGCAAGTGGATGATATATATAAATATGGTAATTATAAACTGGTTGGAAGTGAAAATTTAGACGGTATCGATACTAATGTAATTAAAGTTGAGACAGAAATAAAAAAAAGTAAAGCAAAAGTTAGAATAAAAACAGACACATACTGGATTGACAAAAAGACAAATTTTATAGTTAAACATGAAGAACTAAACGGAGATGTCAAAAAAATAGTAACATATAATATAGATTTCAATACATTAGTAAATAAGGATGATTTAAAGCCAAATTTGCCAAAAGATGTATATGTATATAATACTTTTGACAACATGTATATATTTAACTCAATAGAAGATGCTAAAAAAGCATCAGATTTTGATTTAATTATACCTGATAAACTTCCCACAGGCTTAAAATTCTTCAATGCATGGAAATACAAAAAAGATCCTAATCCATCTAATCCTTATAATCACTCTATTCAATTGTGCTATTACAATGAAGATTACACTAAAGTAGTTTATATAGAAGAGTTTAAAAAAGGCGATAAAATACTTATAAAAATTTCTACAAATTTCGTACATGGTGAACTAAAACCTACAATAGATGACTTAAAATCAAAGTACAGAAATATTGATATTACTCTGTCAGAGTCAAGTGTTTATTGATTAATACTGAAAGGATTCTTTATAAAAATTAGTGCAATTCTATATTTTGCAGCACGGGATTTTGTGGTGAATCAATATGGTATGTGTGTGAGTCATTCTTATGACTTAAACGTCTTTATATACAGGAGGTTATGCAGGAACTATATAAAAACAGGGGTTGATAGAAATGAAGGTATATATACATTTAGCATTAGCATATCTGAAAAAACAAAGAGGAAGGACGATTGCTTTAGTATTAGGTGTCGCCTTGGCAGTAATGCTTGTATTTGGTACTAACGTTATATTTGAAAGCCAGAGCAGAAACCAGCTTGCTAATATTTACAAAATGTATGGAACATATCAGGGCATATTTACTAATCTAAATAAAGACTTGACTGAGAAAATAAAAAATGATAAAGACGTAAGTAAATCTGCAGTAGCAGCTAATCTAGGAAATCTTGTTACTGATAATGGTATTTCAATGATATTAAATTCAACAGACAAAGACTACATAGAAATGAGTGGATACACTCTTATAAAAGGACATTTACCTAATAAACAAGGAGAAATAGTATTAGAATCACAGGCTTTAAAAAAGATGGGACTTAAAGAAAAGCTGGGTGAGACAATAAATTTTAAAATCAAAAGGGAATATAAAGATGAAAACGGCCTGAACCAAATATACATGGAAAACAAGTCCTTCAAATTGGTGGGGATATTAGATAAGCCCAAACAATATTATGAGGGGTACTATTCACTGAGAGGATTTACATACTTTAAAGAAGGCGAAAATAATGTATTGCCTGACAATCTTATAACATATGAGGAAATTGTTAAGCTAAAATCAAATGCAAACCTGTCGGGAAAATTAAATCAAATAAGAGAAAGGTACAATATAGGGAGACAGGACTATGAAGTAAATAGCCAGCTAATAGCAGCCCTTAATGATTTTAGTGCTCAAAGCACAAATGCTTTTACATATCAGTTTAATATATTGATAGTAATTACAGCGATTCTTCTTATATATAACATGTTTAACATATCTTTAATAGACATGATAAAACAAATAGGTATGATGAGGGCTATAGGGTCGTCAAAGAAACAAGTGAGACTGATAATAGGATTTCAAAGCTTATTTATTCTCATCATTGGATTAGTTCTTGGTCTTTTGATGGGAATTGCATTTTCCTACTTTGGAATTAAACTGTATAGCTTTGTATCTACTAATATAGATGTATCAGAATCATCAGTATACATAAGCATGAAAAACGTATGGAATGCTGTAAAAGTTGGAGCCTTAACTGTCATAGTTTCAAGCATAATACCGATATGGATATCAGGCATGATATCACCAATAGAAGCTATGAGAAAGAGCGATAGATCAGGTGGAAAGCAAAGAAATAGAGGATACCATAAGTTTATAAAAAAGATATCTGGTATAACAGGTGAGATGGCATATAAAAATGTGTGGAGAAATAAGTGGAGGACTATAATAATAGTTGTATCAGTAGCAATGGCAGGATATTTATTTATAAATGATATCGCAGTTGTTAATAAGGAAAGTTTAATTAGTGCAATGTCTATTACAATTACTAACATGCAGGATAATGATTTTAAACTATCATTTGGTACAAATACAGAACCTTATTTTACAGGTTATACAAATGATGATGTAAAAGCCATATCTCAGATAGAAGGAGTGAAAAAAGTAGGTACAAAAGTATCTATGATAGGGTTTTTAGAATCTGATGTAAATGATTTAGATAATGACTTTAAAAAGTACAATGGAATTTCAAATACAAATAAAAATGTGGAAACAACGATAGAAGTAAAAGGCTATGATGATGATCAGTTGCAGGGATTTAAGAAGTATATAGATAAAGGGTACATGTCATCACTGAATAATTCATCAGATAAATATCCAAATGCAGTTGTGTATAACTATTATTATGATATTTTAAATAACCATAAGCTCGAAGGAATTAGAAAAGATTTAAATGTAGGTGATATCATAACCATAAGGATTCCTGTTGCCAAAGGTGATAAGATAACATATGAAGAGCAAAATGTCAGAGTAGGTGCACTACTAAAACAGGAATGGATATTTAGAGGGGATAGTACGCGAGGAAGGTATATGGAGGTAATACTTCCTCAGAAATACTTAATGACCATTTCAGGGAAAAGTACATATGAACAGATCAGTGTGCAGTCTAAACCGGGAAAGGATACTTATGTGTATAATAGAATAAACAAGATTTTAGAGAATAAGCCATTTGCAGAAATGGAAAGTAAGCTAAGCTATATTGAGACATATAAAAACTTTGGTACTCGAAAATTAAAATCCGATTTTTTGATTGTATCACTAATACTGCTAATAGCAGGCATGAATGTATATAATACGCTAAAAACCAACTTATTGATACGTACAAATGAGTTTTCCACACTTAGAGCAATAGGCATGACAGTCAAGCAGCTTAAAAGCATGATAATAAAAGAATCGATTATTTATGGCCTTTTAAGCAGCATAATAGCGGCTTTAATAGGTGGATATAGAGTTTATAGATTTTATAAAATGCTAAATGAAGACTATAGCCATGGATTTGGTGCTACTCATTTGCCTCAATTTAAATTTCCGGTTATACCAATACTATTGTACAGTGCTATAGTTATAGTTATATGCATATTGTCATCTTATGTATCTGCAAAGAAAGTAGAAAAGCTTAATATAGTAGAAGGCTTAAATATAACCGAATAAAAGATGAGGTGGAGATTATGAGCATATTAGAGACAGTAAAATTGACTAAGATATACGGTAAAGGTGACAATAAAGTAGAGGCTTTAAAGGAAGTATCAGTTTCTATAGAAAAGGGAAAATTCACTACTATAATAGGCCCCAGCGGTTCAGGTAAGAGTACGCTGCTTCACTGCATGGCAGGACTAGATGTGCCTACATCAGGTGAAGTATTATTAAATGGTGAGAATATATTTAATCTATCAGAAGAAAAACTTTCGATACTGAGAAGGCGAAACTTCGGATTTGTATTTCAAAGCTTTAACCTTATACCAGTTATAGACGTGTATGAAAATATAACATTGCCAGTATCATTAGATAATAAAAAAATAGATAAGGACTACATATCGGAAATAATAGAAATTTTAGGACTAGAGAGCAAGATAAAAAGCTTTCCAAATGAACTCTCAGGAGGACAGCAGCAAAGAGTAGCAATAGCAAGGGCACTATCAAACAAACCAGATATAATATTTGCAGATGAACCAACAGGTAATTTAGACAGTAAAACAGCGGATGAAGTGATGAAATTCTTTAAACTCTGTGTAGAAAAATTTGGACAGACTTTGATTATGGTAACTCATAATAAAGATATAGCAGCATCAGCAGATGTATGCATAACAATACAAGATGGCAAGATTCTAAGCTACTTGAACAATTAGGAGGGTATTTTTACAGCTTGATTGCAATGAAAGCAAAGGTTTGTTTATAAGTCTTAATTCTTCAAGAGAACTTTTAGGAATGGCTTTAATTAAGTCTCTGCATACTTTTTTGCTGGGGACTTTATGTCATTTAATTTTTGTGTACGCATTATCATATCTCAATTGGTCCATGTGAAGAAAGCGAGTATTTCCTTGAATTACAGAATCAGTCATAAAGTCAATAACTTCGGCTGGCTGAAAGACAGCATTTGGCGCTTTTTTAAAGGATAATATACTTGAAAGAATTTTATCAAAGCCGATTTTTTCTTTGAATGCTTGTATATATGTGAAGGTTACATTATTTGATACTGTAAAATTGTCAAAAATTGTTGGTAAAATATATTTTAAAAACCCCTTTTCTCTTGTAAGATTAAGTGTTAAACCCATATTATGGAGATTCTCCTTTCTGTTAATTTTTTTGTTTGACACTTAAATTTTATCAGAAAAAGGAGAATTTCCATATATTTTTATATTTTTTGTAAAAAATTTTTTCACATTTTTTAGTCTTTAAATAGCTCTATTTGGACATTTTGTAAATTCATCTGCTGAATCCAAGTTTAATAAAAGTAAGAATAAATATGTTGAAATCAAAGGCTTTAAAGATTTTTAATTAAATATTGAAGTGTGTTTTATGTTCCCGCAGACTTATTGTTTGGGGAATTTTCTGTTTGAGGAGGTAAAGAATTTTCACAGTATTAGATATTTGCGAAAAGGTGTGGGAATTTGTGTACTTGTTCACAAAGATACAATTGATTGTTAATTATGAAAAAAATATAAAAATTTTTTTATAAAAAACAGTAACAAATCTTTTAAAAATTTGTCTTATATTGTGAGAGAGTAAATTTGAAAGTTTTACGGGAGATTTATATGGGAAATATGCAAATATATGATGAAATACTTCATTCATACAAAAGATGCGTAGAAGCAGGGCTTACAAGTTCGATTGCACATCCTGCAATAATTTCAAGAGGAAATGATTTGCAAATCAGATTAAAGAAAAATATGACATTAATTGAGACATTTAAAAATGTTGTTGGCAATATTTTAAGGAGCTTAAAGGATAAATACATATTTTTATTAACTGACGATGAAGGATATCTTTTGGATACGATGTGTCATGAGAAAATCCTATGTCACATCAATTTTGACTGTTCAATTGGCATATCTTTTAAAGAAGAAGCCATAGGTACAAATGCCATATCAATGGCGATGAAACTAAAAAGATTAGTATATTTGGAACCCCAGTATCATTATTGTGACATTCTAAAAAAATGGCATTGCATTGCTGCTCCAATAATTGTAGATGAAAAAATAATAGGATATTTAGATGTTTCAACGATAGAAAAAGATATGACAGAAGAAATGAATGTGGTTGTCGAATTGCTTTCAGATAAAATTGCCAATGAATATAAAAACTGTTTAAAGAATTCTGAACTAGTAAACAAAAATATAGATTTTACAGACAAACAAATAAAAATATTGATAATGCTTGCAAAAGGCTATAAAGAATTGACAATATCAAGAGAACTTGGGATTAAACCAGTTACTGTAAAATATCATAAGAAGAAAATAATTGAGAAACTATGTGTAAAAAGCATTCAAGAAGCAATAGTAGAGGCAACAAAGTTAAATTTAATAGATATTGAATAAACTAGACTATATCTTTGTATAGTTTTTTGGTTTTTATGTAAAAACTATACAAAGATATAGTAGACATTGGAAATTTATCATTGTAAAATGAAAATAGAGAAATCAATTCGTTAAAGAATTGATTAAATATTTAATATCAAAGGGAGCATAGCTGACATCTACTTCATGTAAGGCAGAACGAAGGAATTAAGGACAAAGATCCTGTGAGACATGGGAGGGTATGACACATGAGCTTAAGTGGAATCCATAAGCCAAAATATGGAAAAAACAATAGAAGCTTATTTAGGTTACTTATCACATGTAAAATTCATAAATAAATAGCATTAATATAAATGAGAGCTTCTTTGAAGATCGTGAGAATCTGAGAATGAGTGAGATATTAAAAGAAAATTAAAAATTATAAATGGAGGGCGGTGTACATGTGAACCCTTCAAAAATTGTTTTTAGTAATTATACGCATACCATTGAATATGATAACAACGTTGTAATATATAATAGAAAAAGTGGACAATGGATTAGAATATCAAAAGGAAGTATATGATATATTTAAATATGTTGTAAATAATAGATTAGATATTGAGGAATTAAATAACTGCATAATAGATAATGAAGATAAAAAATTTATAACAGAAGTTTATAATAGACTTCTTAATAAAAAGCTTATTAATAATACTTTTGAATCTAATAATATCAAGTCAATTGGTTTTGAACTAACTAATAGATGTAATTTAAAATGTATTCATTGTTGTATAGATGCAGACATTACTCATAGATATGAACTTTCAACACGCTTCGTTCATATACAAAAATTTACTTCGTGAGTTTTCAGACTGTACTTTTATTGACAACTCCAAATGGTTAATTGGGACTTCCTCAAAAAACTAAAGAAAAGCGAAAGGAGGTACACATCATGTTAAATATAAGGTCACCGGATACATTATCAGGCAACAAAAAAGGCTCCAATTTATCCACCTAATTCTGACCACTTAAAGTCTTTGATTAAGAGGATATTAGAGAGCCTTGCACTACAAAGATACACCCAAAGGGGTGTAAAGTCAATCATAAAAAAACAAGGAGGAATATTGCAATGAAACGTACAGTTACATTTTTGATAGTAGTATGTATGCTCGTATTAAGTCTCTCATCCGCATTTGCAGTAAGTGTTAATGATAAAGTTGATAACTCTCAGACAGTTGTCAATTTGCTTGTCGATTCAATCAACAAAGGCGATTGGAAAACTTATGTTGATCTACAGGCAAATATAAATCGAGAAGGTATTCAAGGGTTTATCAATGACGCTGATAATGCAAAGAATGGGTTGGGTATATTTAATGTAAAATCAGCAAAAATTAAGGAAATGAAAGCCCTTTCAGATGATGTGGTTGCCCAATTAACTAATCTATCCCAGTATAAACAGCAGTATAATGAAGTTCAGGCATATTTGGTTGGGATAGATTACAGAGTAAAAAAAGAGAACAAATATTTCTTCAATGGAGTAAATTATAACTTAGTAGTGTTGGGCAAGGAAGCCGACAATTGGAAAGTAATTGAAATGTCAGATGCTCCATTGGAAATACTTATACCCGCTGGTTATGGATTTGGCAGCGAAGATGAGAAGGAAGCACTGAAAATAATTAAAGCTCGAATCAATGGTGATATTGTTAATAAAGAAGGAAAGCTTATTGAAAGTAATAAAGCCAGTTACCGCGGCATTCAAATTGAAAAAGGAATAAACTCTGCAGATATACAAGAAGCTCCAATGGGAGTGTTATCAACAGGCGATCACGTACGTCCTGATTACATAAGGGTTTATCATGATCGTTCTTCATCGGATCCCAATTACCACAAAACAATAAGTACAGATTTCTACTATTATGTAAAAAACGTACTTCCCAATGAATGGTATTCAACTTGGCCTTCGGAATCGTTAAAAGCAGGTGCAATGGCTGTTAAAATGTACGGCTGGTATCATGTTTACCATCCAAAGTGGCCTTCGCTTAATGCTGACGTAAAAGATACAACAGCAGACCAAGTGTTTATTGATAATACAGAGGTAAGTTCCACTACAACTGCAATAAATAATGTTGGAGGCGTAGGGTTAGAAAATTCAAGTGGAGCTGTTTTTGAAACACAATACTTGGCAGGTACACAAGGACAGCCTGGAACACAAAGCTCAGGTAAAATGTCTCAATGGGGGACAAAATATTGGGCTGACCAGGGAACAAAAACTTATATTCAAATGTGCCACTATTACTACGATAACTCTGATAAGTCATCGGGTGCAATAGCGACATTCTCGTATTAAAAGTAAGCTGATATGCGTTGAAAGATTCCCTTTTAAGTGGTTCTTTCAACGCGTATAATATTAATTAAGTAAAATTATTACAAAACGGAGGCATATAAATGAATCGATTCTTTATTTTGCTATTTTCAGTCATATTCTTGTTGAGTTTTACATCTTGTTCAAATGAAACCAAAAAACTTAACACTAATCCTGAACAGCAATTGAATCAATCCCAAAATACACAATTGAAACAAAACATTCAAACCGATCTTTATCAAATCTCAATTCCAAAAGAATGGACAGCAGAGAAATTAGATGGGAATATACTTGCATTTAAGAAAGAAAACAAAAAGATAGGTGGACTGGATATTATAGGATATTATCCAGAACAACCAATTTCACAGCTTGAGCCAAACCATTCAGAAGTTATCGAATCAAAAACACTTGAAGGATTTTTTACGGAAGTAGTGAAGGAAAAACTTAAAATTACACCCCCGGCTGCATCTGGTGAAACAACTGTAACCGAGCAGGTACACCTGTTTTTTATTATCAAGGAAAAAAAGATTGCTTATGACCTATATTTTAATACTGCTGATGTTGATGAACAAACCGCTTTGAACATTGCAAAAAGTTTAAAATTAAAATAATATATAATAGCTTTATACCGGGATTTGGTATGGCGGAGAAAGTTACTTGTTGATAATTTGGCACTTCAACGTTTTGCGCTTGGCTATTAATATAACCAATTATGCTATGGATATTCAATAAGTATTTCCCGTTTGATGGTCAAAACACTAAATTTTAAGCCAATCCAGATAATTTGCAATATATGAATCCCGCTGTCTTTGACGAAAAAAGCAAGGGTATCCTTTAATATCTCATTTGCACGGCGTAGCTCTGCATTCTCTTTTTCAAGCTCATTTTCCCGGCTGCTTTGACTTTGTGTACGTTTATTTTCGTTTCCAACATGTGCTTTCTCATTGTACTTCTTACGTTTCTGTCTCCATCCTGAAAGGGTATCATATGGGATACCCAGCTGTTCTGATGCTTTGGCAAGCCCAATTTCGTCTGATAATTTAACAGCTTCTTCCTTAAATGTTTTTCATAGGCAGTCATTGTACATTCCTCACTTTCATACATTAATAATTTTATCGTATTTCGTGAGTTTTGTGACTGCATTTTTATTATAGTACTCCAAATAATATACTCCAATTTTGAGTATATTATTTTTTGTATCAGGTTAACCACAATATAGAATAAAAAACTTGACAAAATAATTTTTCTCATATAAAATTTATCTGTAAAGCTCAGTACCTTAACAGGTGGTATTTATGAATACAGATTTTGTGGAAATGAATGTTTTATTTGATTTTTACGGCTCGCTACTTACAGGTAAACAGATGGATATATTTAAAATGTATTATATGGATGACTATTCATTAGGCGAGATATCGCAGGAGCTTAATATTTCGAGACAGGGTGTTTACGATTCGCTCAAAAGGGCCGAGAGTGTATTAAGATTTTACGAAGAAAAGTTGGGACTTGTCAAAAAGTACAATATTGAAAGTGAGAGAATAAATAAAATAAAGTTCATCATAGATAAAGCTAAAAATGATATTTCAGATGAAAAAGCTTTAAAAGTTTTAGACGACATACAAAAAGAGCTAGAGGGAATAGAATTGTAAAGAAGATATTTTAGGAGGTTTTTTAATGGCTTTTGAGAGTCTTACTGGAAAGCTTCAGGATATATTTAAAAAGCTTAGAGGTAAAGGAAAGTTAAGTGAAAAAGATGTAAAAGAAGCGATGAAGGAAGTCAAAATAGCACTTCTAGAAGCTGATGTCAATTTTAAAGTTGTTAAAGAATTTATAAATACTGTTACTGAAAAGTCTTTAGGACAAGAGGTAATGGAAAGCCTTACGCCTGCGCAGCATGTCATAAAGATCGTCAATGATGAATTGACAGCTTTGATGGGCTCTAAAGAAAGCAAGATTAATTTCAGCGATAAGCCTCCGACAATTATTATGATGGTTGGGTTGCAAGGTTCCGGTAAGACGACGACAAGTGGCAAACTTGCTAATTATTTAAAATCTAAAGGTAAAAATCCCGTTCTTGTTGCATGTGATATATATAGACCGGCAGCCATTAAACAGCTTCAAGTTGTCGGATCATCTATCAATGTACCGGTGTTTTCTATGGGTGACAAAACGACACCTGTTGATATTGCAAAAGGTGCTGTTGACTTTGCCAAAAACAATAATTATAATGTTGTAATAATTGATACGGCTGGAAGACTTCATATCGATGAAGAACTTATGGATGAGCTTAAAAATATAAAAGATGCTGTAAATCCAAATGAGATACTTCTGGTTGTGGACGCAATGACTGGTCAAGATGTCGTCAATGTGGCAGAGTCATTTAATGAAAAGCTTGATATAGACGGTGTTATATTAACAAAACTGGATGGCGATACGAGAGGTGGTGCAGCATTATCAGTAAAGGCTGTTACACATAAGCCTATTAAATTTATAGCATCGGGAGAGAAGTTAACTGATATAGAAGTATTTCATCCCGACAGAATGGCATCAAGGATTTTGGGCATGGGCGATGTCCTGAGTTTAATTGAAAAAGCTCAGTCCCAAATAGATGAAAAAAAAGCATTAGAGCTTCAAAAAAAGATTTTAGAGCAGCAGTTTTCTTTCGATGATTTCCTTGAGCAGCTGCAGGGGCTGAAAAATATGGGTCCGATAGATCAGCTGTTTTCTATGATACCTGGTGTAAATATGTCAAAATTAAAGGGTGTAAATGTAAGTGATAAGGCTATAAAAAGAATTGAAGCAATAATTCAATCAATGACTAAGGAAGAAAGACAAAATCCTTCTATCATCAATGGCAGCAGAAAAAAGAGGATAGCTGCAGGCAGTGGTACATCCATTCAACAAGTAAATAGTCTGATAAAGCAATTTGAGCAGACTAGAAAAATGATGAAGCAGTTTACGGATTTAGGCAAAAACATGAAAATTGGCAAAAGAAGAATGCCATTTTTCAGATAAATATAATTCACATAAGAAGGAGGTGATAAAGTGGCAGTTAAGATTAGGTTAAAAAGAATGGGAGCTAAAAAATCTCCATTTTATAGATTTGTTGTGGCTGATTCAAGGTCTCCACGTGATGGTAGATTTATAGACGAAATTGGCTATTATAACCCAGTATCAAATCCAAAAGAAATAAAAATTGATTCAGAAAAAGCTATAAAATGGTTAAAAGTTGGAGCACAGCCATCTGACACGGTTAGGGCTCTATTCAAAAAAGAAGGTATATTTGATAAAATTAATAATTAAAATCTCTGTTTTAGGAAGGGATAATCTATGGGCGAATTGGTAAAGTTCATTGCAAAATCTCTTGTTGACAATCCTGATGCAGTGCAGATTAATGAAATTGAAGGCGAGCAGTCAATAATCATAGAGTTAAAAGTTGCACCAGAAGACATGGGAAAAGTTATTGGAAAACAAGGGAGAATTGCAAAAGCTATTAGAACAGTTGTTAAAGCGGCTGCAACAAAGGAAAAGAAGCGCGTTGTTGTAGAAATAATTTAGGTGATTTTCATGGATGATTATTTATCCGTAGGTAAGATAACATCTGCATACGGTGTAAATGGAGAAGTAAAAGTTTTTCCTCTTACAGATCATTTAGATAGATTTTATGATTTAGACTATGTTTATATATTTGAGGAAACAGGTAAAACTTCTTTAAATGTTGAAACAGTCAGATTTATAAAAAATCTTGTGATTGTAAAATTTAAAGAAATAAATGATAGAAATGAAGCAGAAAAATTAAAAGGCAAGTTGATAAAGATAAAAAGAGACAATGCTGTAAAGCTGGATGATGATGAATATTTTATCAAAGACTTGCTAAACATGAAAGTATATACAGATGATCAAAAAGAATTAGGCATATTAAAGGATGTATTAAAAACCGGTGCAAATGATGTCTATGTTGTAAAAACCGATGAGAGAGATATTTTGATACCTGCCATAAAAGATGTAATAAAAAAGGTTGACATTAAAGAGCGTAAAATGACAGTCCACCTTTTGGAGGGACTATAATGATATTCAATGTTTTGACGATTTTCCCTGATATGTTTGAAGGAATACTTAGAAATAGCATTTTAAAAAGGGCTATTGAAAGAGATTTGATTAAAGTAAATTTGGTTAATATCAGGGACTATTCAAAGGATAGACATAAAAAAACGGATGATTACCCATATGGTGGCGGGTATGGCATGGTTATGATGGTTCAACCAATATACGATGCAATTAATGCTGTCAAATCATCTAAAGATATGCCGGTTTTTTATATGGGCCCTAAGGGGAAAAAGTTTGATCAGAAAAAAGCTGTAGAAATTTCAAGATATGATGAAATAATACTATTGTGTGGACATTATGAAGGAATTGACGAGAGGGCGTACTCAGTGATAGATGAAGAGATATCAATGGGAGATTTCATCATGACTGGTGGCGAAATAGCTGCAATGGCAGTTATTGATTCTGTATCAAGGTTGATACACGGTGTTTTGCCACAAGATGAAAGTTTTATGGATGAGTCTTTCTATAACGGTTTACTAGAATATCCTCAATATACGCGACCAGAAAATTTTAACGGTATGGAAGTGCCTAAAGTGTTACTGTCTGGTAATCATGCGGAGATAGCTAAATGGAGAAGACAGAAGTCTTTAGAACTTACATTAAATTTACGCCCTGATCTCTTGGACAAGAAATATTTAACCAAACAAGATATTGATTATCTTATGCAAATAGGGTATTCAGATATTTGAAAGGAGGGGAAAAAATGAATTTAATTGATATTGTTGAAAAAGAACAATTGAGAGAAGTACCTCAGTTTAATGTAGGAGATACTGTAAGAGTACATTATAAAGTTATTGAAGGTGACAAGGAAAGAATACAGGTCTTTGAAGGAGTTGTGATTAAAAGAAGCGGTGGCTCACTGAGAGAGAATTTTACTGTAAGACGTATTTCTTATGGTGTTGGTGTAGAAAGAACATTTCCACTTCACTCACCTAGAATTGAAAAGATAGAAGTAGTAAGAAAAGGCAAAGTAAGAAGAGCTAAACTTTATTATGTAAGAGATAGAGTTGGTAAAGCTGCTAAAATTCAAGAGAAAAAGTAAAGGGGACTTGATTAGTCCCTTTTTCAATATATGGAGGAACTTATGTATCAATGGTATCCAGGCCATATGGCAAAAACGAAGCGTTTAATTGAAGAAAATTTAAAAATAGTCGATATTGTGTATGAATTAATTGATGCAAGAATTCCTAAAAGTAGCAGAAACCCTCTTATAGATGAATTGGTAAAAAATAAAAAACGACTTATTCTGCTTAATAAAGCTGACTTATCTGATTCTGCTGTTAATAAAATGTGGAATGAATATTTTAAAAAGCTAGGGATTGCAAGCCTTAATATAAATTCATTGAATAGCAGCAGTATTAAAGAAATATATGAATTGACTTTAAAAGAATGTAGCAATATAATAGATAGAAAAAGACAAAAGGGAATAAAGGCCAAATTAAGGGCAATGATAGTGGGTATACCTAATGTGGGCAAATCAACACTTATAAATTCGCTATCAAAAACAAAAAGTGCAAAGACAGGCAATAAACCAGGGGTAACAAAAGCAAAACAGTGGATACGGACTCCTTACTTTGATTTGTTGGACACGCCTGGAATACTGTGGCCAAAATTTGAAGATGAGCATGTTGGAATTATGCTGGCATTGACAGCTGCAATTAAAGATGAATTGTTGAACCATGAAGAATTGGCATTTAGTTTACTAAAAATTTTAAAACAAGAGTATCCAGAGCTTTTGATGCAAAGATATAAGATTCAAAATATTGACATTGATTTGTATGACTTATTAAGAGAAATAGGCAAAATGAGAGGCTGTTTATCGTCTGGTGGGCATATTGATACGGAGCGTACATCAAAAATTATTGTAGAAGATTTTCGCACAGGCAAACTTGGGAAGATATCTCTTGAAAGGCCTGATTAGGGGGATTTTGATGCTATCTATAACAAAAAGCATGGCAATCATGGGCATCGATGGATATATAGTAGATGTGGAAGTTGATATATCCAATGGACTTCCGTCATTTGATATTGTTGGACTGGGAGATACAGAAATAAAAGAGTCAAGAGATAGGGTAAGAGCTGCCATAAAAAATAGCGGTTATGAATTTCCAGTAGAAAAAATCACTGTTAATTTAGCGCCTGCAAACACAAAAAAAGAAGGTACATCATTTGATTTGCCCATTGCTATAGGTATACTTATCTGTACAGGGCAAGTGAAACCTGTTGGTAGTGATACGGTTTTGCTGGGAGAGCTATCACTTGATGGCTCTTTAAGACCTATAAAAGGTGCTTTACCTATGGCAATGGATGCAAGGTCATACGGAGTAAAAAGGATAATCTTACCTAACAATAATGCAAAAGAAGCTGCTGTAACAAAAGAAATTCAGGTGATACCCGTAAAATCATTAAATGATGTAGTTGAATACATTAATGGCACAAAACCAATTGAGCAGGTAAAAATAGATATTGATGAATACTTTAAAAGAGAAAAGTATGATATAGATTTTTCTGACGTAAAGGGGCAGGAAAATGTAAAAAGAGCTTTCGAAATAGCTGCTGCTGGTGGGCACAATATAATGTTGGTAGGACCGCCAGGCTCAGGAAAGACTATGCTGGCAAGAAGATTTCCAACAATACTACCTGAAATGACTTTAGAAGAGGCTTTAGAGGTGACAAAGATACATAGTATAGCAGGGACACTGCCTGAAAATGCATCTTTAATAACAAATAGGGTTTTTCGTGCTCCTCACCATACAATTTCGACAGTTTCGTTAATTGGTGGTGGTAGAATTCCAAAACCTGGTGAAGTTTCATTGGCACATTATGGCGTTTTATTTCTAGATGAATTTCCTGAGTTTAGAAGGGATGCTATAGAAGCACTTAGACAGCCGTTAGAAGATGAGTTTGTAACGATATCTAGAGTAAATGCAACTTTTACATATCCTGCTAAGGTAATTCTAATTATTGCTTTAAATCCATGTCCATGCGGCTATCTAGGTGATTCGACTCACGAGTGTAGGTGTACGCCAAATGAAATAAGGCGCTATCAAAATAAGATTTCAGGCCCACTGCTTGATAGGATTGATTTGCATGTGGAAGTGAACCGCGTCGACAAGCAGAAGTATTTTGAAGACAATAATAACATTGAAACATCAGAGGTAGTTAGGAATAGAGTAAAAAAAGCAAGGGAGATACAATTGCAAAGATATCGTGGGAGCGGTATATTTTTCAATTCTCAGTTAAAGAATAATATGATAAAAAAGTATATAAAGCTTGATGAAAAAACGACTGAAATGATTAAAGATTACTTTGACAAGCTAGGTCTAAGTGCCAGAGCATATAATAAAATAATAAAAGTCGCAAGAACGATTGCGGATTTGGACGGGAGTATTGATGTTAAATATGAACATGTGGCGGAAGCATTTCAATACAGGAATTTAAGCAATAAATATATAAGCAATTAAAGCAAAGAGGTGTGATATATGCAGAGAGTTTTTTCAGGTGTACAACCAACAGGTGATATTCATATAGGCAATTATCTCGGTGCAATGAGGCAATTTGTAAAGCTTCAAAATGATTACAGCTGTTTATTTTGCATTGTTGATCTACATGCATTAACTGTTCCGCAGGATCCAGAAACTTTAAGAAAAAAATCTATAGAATTGGCGGGTCTTTATCTTGCAATAGGTCTTGATCCTAAAAAAGTAATCATATTTGTACAATCACATGTTCCAGAGCATCCAGAGCTTGCATGGCTGCTTCAATGTATGACTTATTTCGGCGAATTAAGTAGAATGACACAATTTAAAGATAAAAGTAAAGGAAAAGAGACCGTTTCAGTTGGATTATTCACATATCCAGATTTGATGGCTGCCGATATATTGTTATATGATACAAATTTTGTTCCTGTCGGCAATGACCAAAAACAGCATTTGGAACTAACTAGAGATATAGCTATAAGGTTTAATAACAGATTTGGTGAAACTTTTGTGGTGCCAGAGCCGATGATTTTGAAGACAGGTTCGAGAATAATGAGCTTGACTGAACCTGATAAAAAGATGAGCAAGAGCAGTGAAAATCAATATAGCAAAATAAACCTATTAGATGAACCTTCTCAAATCAAGAAAAAGATCATGAGGGCAGTAACTGATTCAGAAAATGTAATAAGATATGACCCAGAAAATAAGCCTGGCTTAAGTAACTTATTAACGCTGTACAGCTCATTTACAGATATAAGCATTGAAGAAGCAGAAGCGAGATTCAAAGGACAAGGATACGGCACATTAAAAAAAGAACTGGCAGACGTAATAGTAGAGAGGCTTTCTGAAATTCAGAATAATTACAAGAATTTAGATTTAAATTATATTAACGAAATTTTAAAAGAAGGAGCTGAAAAGGCCAGCAGTATAGCAAAGGTTACTATAGAAAGAGTCAAGGATAAAATGGGACTATTGCCTATAAAGTAAAAGCATTCTTGATATGATTTATGTTATTTAGTTTAAATGTTTTTGGGTCAATTAATATTTCAATGACATCAAATCTAGATAAATAATTTGCGTACTTTTTATTATACGATAAAAAAGTTTCTGCAACTTTAATTATTTTATTTTTTTGTAGTAGTTTACTGCTTCTTTTGGATAGCCGAATTTTGTAGAAGTTCTAGTCTTAACTTCTACAAAGATTAGGCTATTTTTATTAAGAGCTATAATATCGATCTCTCCAATAGGACATCTAAAATTTTTACTAACAACGACATATCCAGATTTCAACAGATATTTTTCAGCGATGCTCTCTCCTAGATTACCTAATATTTTGTTATTCATATATTCGATTCTCCTATTATCTTTTTTAAAAATGTTTTTCTATGTATTGGACACGGGCCGTATTTTTTTATCGCTTCAATATGTTCTTTTGTTCCATAGCCTTTATTTTTTTTAAAGCCATATTGTGGATATAATTCATCATATTTTTTCATCAAGTTGTCTCTTTCTACTTTTGCTATTATAGATGCTGCAGCGATAGAAATACTTTTCATATCGCCTTTTATAATAGGCTTTTGCATTATGTCTATATTTGGTATTTTTACAGCATCAATTAATAAACAGTCAATTTCTACATCAATTTTTGAGATAGCGATTCTCATAGCTTCATAAGTCGAATTCAATATATTGACGCTGTCAATGTATTCATTATCTATTATTCCTATTCCATAAGCAATGGCATTCTTTTTAATAACTTCTGATAATAATTCTCTTTTTTCTTCGCCTAATTTTTTTGAATCATTAACATCCGGTATAAATACGTCTTTAGGAAGTACAACACATCCAGCAACGACAGGTCCAGCTAATGGCCCTCTGCCAACCTCGTCTACGCCCCCTATTGCCTTGTAGTTTAATTTGTAAAGTTCTCTTTCGTATTGTGTCAAATTCTCTATTCTTAATCTTTCCTTATCAAACCATTTTAAAGCATTATCATTTAATTTTAAACCATCAATATTCAAACCGTAATTGTATATATGTTCTTTTAAGCTTTTTATGTTTAATGACTGTTCAGACATTTTTATCACCCAACTTATTCTTATTCGACAAAAATATATAAAATACCTTCTTTTATTTTTTTCTTTTTATTATTATAATGATAATGTTTAAATATTTAATTTGAGGTGTAATAATGGATAAAAACAAAATTTACTCTATATGGCTTAGTTCAGTCAACAATGTAGGTGCAAAGACTTATAAGAAGCTGATAGATTACTTTGAAAGTGCAGAAAATGTCTATAAATCTGATAATGAAGAGCTGAAAAATGTTGTTAATAATATCAGAGTGTATAAAAATATATTAGATGCAAAGAAAATAAACCCTTATGCATATGCCGAAAGATTGAACAAAGAAAAAATAAAAGTTCTGTTGATAGATGATGATGAATATCCAAAATTATTAAAAGAAATATACGATGCTCCGCAAGTTTTATATGTAAAAGGCGATATTAAAGAATCTGATGAGCTATCAATGGCAATAGTTGGCTCTAGAAATGCCACATCATATGGAAAATCAGTATCAGAAAAATTTTCTTATGAATTATCGAAACATGGATTTACAATAGTAAGTGGAATGGCTAGAGGAATTGACAGTCTAGCGCATAAAGGAGCAATCAAAGCAGGTGGTAGAACTATAGCTGTACTGGGGTGTGGAGTAAATATAGTATATCCAGAAGAAAATAAGAGATTGATGGAAGATATAATTTCAAATGGAGCAGTTGTGTCGGAATATCCACTTGATTATCTACCTCTTGCCGGGAATTTTCCTGCAAGAAACAGGATAATAAGCGGATTGTCTCTAGGAGTTGTAGTAGTTGAAGCAGGGGTTAAAAGTGGCTCTCTAATTACTGCAAAATTTGCATTAGAACAAGGAAGAGATGTATTTGCGGTACCAGGATTTATTACCAGTGCTTATAGCAAGGGAACAAACGAATTAATTAAGCAGGGTGCAAAATTGGTGACGAGTAGCAGTGACATACTTGAGGAATATAATTTTAGAGAAGATATAAAAGCAAGAATAAATGATCAATTGATTAATACACTAAGCAGTGAAGAGAAAAAATTATACATGGCGATAGTAGATTGCCCAAGAGATATAGAAGAATTAGTTGAAATAATGAAATTTCCTGTATCTAAAGTAAATTATCTTTTATCATCATTGTTGTTTAAAGGGCTTATTGTTAGATTACCTGGCAATAAATATGAAAAAAGTTTTGATTAATCCTACAAGTTTGATATAATAAATTAATGTTTTGGAGGTATCGAAATGGAAAAATCATTGGTAATAGTTGAATCACCCTCAAAGGCTAAAACAATACATAAATATTTAGGAAAAAATTATAAAGTTGAAGCCTCGATGGGGCATATAAGGGATTTGCCAAAAAGTCAGCTTGGCATAGATATTGAGAAAAATTTCGAGCCCAAATATATAACGATTCGTGGCAAAGGACCAATAATAGAGAAATTAAAAAAAGAAGCAAAAAATGCTTCGAAAATTTACCTTGCGACAGACCCTGATAGGGAAGGGGAAGCTATATCATGGCATCTTGCTAATCTTTTAAATATAGATGTCAATGATAAATGCAGAATAGAGTTTCATGAAATAACAAAAAATGCGATACAAAATGCTATTAAAAATCCTCGAAAGATAAACATGAATTTAGTTGATGCGCAGCAAGCCAGAAGAATACTTGACAGGCTTGTAGGCTACAATATTAGCCCATTGCTGTGGAAAAAAATAAAAAGAGGTCTAAGCGCTGGAAGAGTTCAGTCAGTTGCCACAAGATTAATTTGTGATAGGGAAAAAGAAATAGAAGAATTTAAGCCTGAAGAGTATTGGAGCTTATCTGCTTTTTTGTATAAGGAAAAGAAAACGCAGTATTTCGAAGCAAAGTTTTATGGAACAAAAGATGGAAAAATAGATTTAAAAAATGAAAATGATGTAAATAACATTATAAAAGATTTGGCAGATGATTACATCGTAGATAATGTCAAAACAGGCACTAAAAAGAGAAATCCTTCTCCTCCATTTATAACAAGTACGATGCAACAAGAAGCTTCTAAAAAGCTTGGATTTACTGCAAAAAAGACTATGATGATTGCGCAACAATTATACGAAGGAGTTGAAATAAAAGGGGAAGGAAGTCTAGGCTTAATAACTTATATGAGAACAGATTCTACAAGAATATCTGAAGAGGCTAAAAAAGCTGCATATGAATATATACTGCAAAAATATGGGAAAGAATATGCAAATCCTAATACAACATATACAAAGAAAGGAGGAAATATTCAGGATGCTCATGAAGCTATACGACCTACATATATAAACTTAGATCCGGACCAGATTAAAGATTCATTAAAACCAGATCAATATAAGCTATACAAATTAATATGGAGCCGGTTTTTAGCAAGCCAGATGTCACAAGCTCTATATGATACGATAACTATGGATATTATTAATAAAAATTATATCTTTAAAGCAAGCGGCTCTAAACTAAAATTTGCGGGATTTATGACGGTATATATTGAGGAAGCAGATACTGAAAATATTGAAGAAAAAACACTTCCGCTACTTGAAAAAGGAGATCACTTAAAATTGAAGGTGTTAAAGCCTGAACAGCATTTTACACAGCCTCCTGCTAGATATACTGAGGCCACTTTGATAAAAGAACTAGAAGAAAAAGGAATAGGAAGGCCCAGCACGTATGCTCCTATAATATCTACACTGCTTGAAAGAGGATATGTAATAAAAGAAAAGAAAAACTTAAAGCCAACTGAATTGGGTTTTATCGTAACAGACGTGATGAAAGAATTTTTTCCAGATATTGTGGATGTAAAATTTACTGCCGAAATGGAAGAACAACTTGATAAGATAGAAGAAGGTATAGAAAAATGGTGCGATGTAATTGATGGATTTTATAATAATTTTAATGATTCCTTAAAGGTTGCAGAGGAGCAGATGAAAGACATTGAAATAAAAGATGAAGTTACAGATATAAAATGTGAATTTTGCGGTAGAAATATGGTTATAAAATATGGGCGATATGGCAAATTTTTGGCTTGCCCGGGATTTCCTGAATGCAAAAACACTAAACCGCTATATGAAGAAACAGGAATAATATGCCCTAAATGTGGAGGGAAAATAATTGTTAAGAAAAGTAAAAGAGGAAAGACATACTATGCTTGTGAAAATTCATCTCAGTGTGGTACTATGTTTTGGGATAAGCCAATAAATGAAACATGCCCTAAATGTGGAAATTTACTTATGGAAAAATATATCAAAGGAAATAAGGTAATTAAATGTAGTAATTGCGATTATGTAAAGTAATTTAAATATATAAAAAATTTTGAAATATTATTGAAACATTATAAATTTTGTGTTAATATTATATTGTTTTTGGGGGGTGAAAAATTGTTTAAAGGTACTACAATTGTAGCTGTTAGAAGAGATAATAAAGTTTCTATAGCTGGTGATGGACAAGTTACATTTGGGGAGAATACAATTTTAAAACATGGAGCAAAAAAGATAAGAAGATTGTACAATGATGAAGTTTTGATAGGCTTTGCAGGTTCTGTAGCTGATGCATTAACATTGTCTGAAATGTTTGAAGAAAAACTGGAGCAGTATGGTGGTAATCTAAAAAGAGCTGCTGTAGAACTTGCACAGGAATGGAGAAAAGATAAGGTTTTAAAAAAACTAGAAGCACTTTTAATTGCTGCGGATAAAAACGTAACGTTAGTTATATCTGGCAATGGTGAAGTGATTGAGCCAGATAACGATGTGATAGCAATAGGCTCAGGTGGCAATTTCGCAATGTCTGCAGCACTCGCTTTAAGGTATAATACTAATTTATCTGTGGAAGAAATTGCCAGAAAGTCCCTTGAGATAGCGTCGCAAATCTGTGTATATACCAACGATCATATAACGGTAGAAAGTTTATAAGGAGGGACTTGGTGTGAAGAATTATACCCCAAAAGAAATTGTAGATGCGCTTGATAAATATATAGTAGGTCAAGATTTAGCTAAACGTTCTGTAGCTGTTGCGCTTAGAAATAGATTTCGTAGGAATTTATTGCCTGATGAAATAAAAGATGAAGTTACTCCAAAAAACATTTTGATGATAGGTCCTACTGGTGTGGGTAAGACAGAAATTGCGAGAAGGATAGCAAAACTTGTTGAAGCGCCGTTTGTAAAAGTAGAGGCTACTAAATTTACTGAAGTGGGATACGTAGGACGCGATGTTGAGTCAATGATTAGAGATTTGCTTGAGTCAGCAATTCGCATGGTTAAACAGGAAAAAATGCAGAATGTTATGCTGCGGGCAAAAGAATTAGCAGAAGAAAGGATAGTAGATTATTTATTAAATGGCAGAAAAAACAAACGGCAGAAAAATCCTTTTGAATTTTTGTTCAATGCACCAAGCAATGATGAAGTTCAAGATGATGAACAGCAAGAAATCAAACTAAAAAAAGCTCAATTAAAAGAAAAAATACGAAATGGGGAATTGAATGATACAGTTATCGAAATTGAGATAACGGATTCTGCTGCACCAATACTTGAAATGTATTCAAATATAGGTTCAGAAGAGATGAATATCAATTTACAAGATATGTTTTCAGACATTTTACCTAAAAAGAAAAAATATAAAAAAGTGCCCATAGGAGAGGCTAAAAAGATATTAGAGTCTGAAGAAGCGCAAAATTTAATCGATATGGATGAAGTAATCGACGAAGCTATAAAAAGGACAGAACAAGATGGCATAATTTTCATAGATGAAATCGACAAGATTGCTGGAAGTGGATATACAAATGGACCTGATGTATCCAGGGAAGGAGTTCAAAGAGACATATTGCCAATAGTAGAAGGCAGTACTGTTATGACAAAGTATGGACCTGTGAAAACAGATTATATACTTTTTATAGCAGCAGGTGCTTTTAACGTTTCAAAAGTAAGTGATTTAATACCCGAACTGCAAGGAAGATTTCCGGTTAGAGTTGAGCTAAAGCCATTGACAAAAGAAGATTTTATAAGAATTTTAAAAGAACCTAAAAATGCATTGACAAAACAATATGCGGCTCTTTTAAAAACTGAAGGTGTAGATGTTGAATATTCTGATGATGCTATAGATAGAATAGCTGAAATTGCTTATCTTATAAATCAACAGTCAGAAGATATAGGAGCAAGACGGCTACATACAGTGATGGAGAAGTTGTTTGAAAAGTTATCATTTGAAGCTCCTGAGATAACAGGTAAAAAAGTGATCATCGACAGAAATTATATAGATGAGCAATTAAAAGATAATTTAAGTAAATTTGATGTTAATAAGTATATACTTTAATGAGGAGGATAATAATGGAATTACTTCTGGAAAAAATCAGAAAGGTAAATAAGGTACTTCAGAAAACTGGCGTTCAACCAGTTGATTTTAATGAATTGTCTGAGATATTAAAAGATGTTATAAATTGCGATGTTTTTATTGTAAGCAGAAGAGGAAAGCTGTTGGGACGCAATTTAGATGAATATAGTGGCGAGTTAGATGAGTCAATTATAAAAAGCATGCAGCTTCCTGAAGATTACAATGATGAGCTCTTAAAAATAGCAGAGACATCTGCAAATCTTACTAAAGAAAGTAAAGCAACGCTTATAAAAAATGATAATTTATTTGAGACAATTGTTCCTGTATTTGGAGGAGGAAATAGACTTGGAACATTAATGCTTTTAAGATATGGAGATAAGTTTACTGATGATGATATTATATTGGCTGAGTACGGTGCAACAGTTATAGGTTTAGAAATACTTAGGTCTAAAAATGATGAAATAGAAGAAGATGAAAGAAAACGAACTGTGGTGCAGATGGCTTTAGCAACTCTTTCTTATTCAGAATTAGAAGCTGTTATGCATATTTTTGAAGAATTAGAAGGAAATGAAGGGCTTCTTGTAGCCAGCAAGATAGCTGATAAAGTTGGAATAACAAGATCGGTTATAGTAAATGCTTTAAGAAAATTTGAAAGTGCTGGTGTTATAGAATCAAGATCACTTGGTATGAAAGGAACACATATTAAGATTCTAAATGATAAATTGATCGATGAGCTTAAAAAATTAAAACGGTAAGATTAAAAAGTCCTAAAGAAATTTAGGACTTTTTTCTTATGGTCTTTAAATTTGCTGAGTGATATAATATATTTTGACAAAATTTGATAAATACTGACATATATTTCTTTACTTATATATAATACGTCATTAATGCTAAAATATTCTGCTAAAACGAAAAAATTTTAAAGGAAAATGCATCTTTGTGTCGAATATTAGTATTATTGATTGGAGGAATGCAAATGTTGGGAATAAATTTTAATACAGTCGACCTTATGAGTAAAGCATTAGATGCATCCGAACTGAGAGATGAGGTTATTTCTAATAATATAGCTAATGTTGATACACCAGGTTTTAAAAGATCAGACGTTAATTTCGAAAGTATCTTAAATGATGCAATAAATTCCAATAAATTAGCAGGTTTTGTAACAGATAAAAATCATATACCTATTAACTCAACGTCAATTGATAATATTGAACCGCAAATTGTGCAGGATAATAGTACTTCAATGAGACTAGATGGTAACAATGTAGATATTGATGTAGAAATGTCGAATTTGGCAAAAAATCAGCTATACTACAGTGCATTAGCGCAAAGAGTTAGTGGTGAATTAAATTCTATTCTTACGGCAATAAAAGATGGGGGTAATTAATAATGGGCTTTTTAAATTCTATTGATATAAGTGCTACAGGTCTTACAGCTGAAAGATTGAGGATGGATGTCATTTCTCAAAATATTGCAAATGTAGATACGACAAGGACATCTAATGGTGGACCATACAGGAGAAAACTCGTTGTGTTGAAAGAAATAGATAATCAAAATAGTTTTAGCGATATGCTTAATACAGCAAAGGGAATTCAGGCAGTTGGAAATGGTGTTGAAGTTGTATCAATTGTGGATGACAATAAAACTCCACTAAATCGAGTGTACGATCCGGGCAATCCAGATGCAGATAATACTGGTTATGTAAATTATCCAAATGTCAATATTGTTTCTGAAATGGTTGATATGATATCAGCTACAAGGGCATATGAGGCCAATGTCACTGCTGTTAATTCTGCAAAATCAATGATAGAAAAAGCATTAGAAATCGGAAAGGCATAGGTGAGAAATAATGATAAATCCCATTTCACAAATAAACTCTATGGGAAGCATTAGTGCTTCTAGCACAACAAACAATTCTACTTCTTTTGGAGATATTCTGAAAACTGCAATTGCTGATGTAAATAATTTACAACTTAAATCACAGCAAGATGATCAGATGTTGGTTACTGGCGATATCAACGATATACATAATGTAATGATTGATGCGACAAAAGCAGACATTGCGTTGGAGCTTACAATCCAAATAAAAAATAAAATACTTGCTGCATATCAGGAGATAATGAGGATGCCGGTTTAATACCTTTTGAGATGAGGTGAATTGATGCCTTCTTTTATAAACAATATAAGAAGTCAAATTAATAATTTTTGGAACAAATTTGATAAAAAACAAAAAATACAGATTGGAATAATATCATTATTATTAATTAGTAGTATAGCTTTACTAGTGTATATTATTAATAGACCTAATTACGAAGTTTTATACTCTGATTTAAGTGTCAAAGATGCTGGTGCAGTAGTTGATAAGTTAAAAAATGAATTGAAAATTCCATACAAAATTGAAGGGAACGGAAGCACAATATTAGTTCCTGCTCAATATAAAGACGAAGCGCGAATACAGCTTGCAACAGAAGGAATTCCGCAAGATGGTTTTAGCTTTAGCGATGCTATGAATAATTCTCTTGCTACAACAGACCAGGAGAGAAAGCAGAAATACATATACTTTGTTCAGAATGAAATACAAAATACACTAAAAGCTATTGATGGTGTTCAGGATGCTAAAGTCAATATAGTTGTTCCAGATGAGAACAATTTTGTATTGTCGAATAATGACAATTCATCAACAGCAGCTGTAATGTTACAATTAAAGCCTGGTGTTACATTAACGAATCAGCAAATCAATGGAATAACAAACTTTGTATCAAAAAGTGTAGAAGGACTAAGCCCAGACAAAGTAACTATTATTGATGGGAACGGAAAAGTTTTAGTCGCTCAAAATGATAATTCACTTGACGGTGCAAGTTCTCAATATGCTCTTCAAATGAAAGTTCAAAATGATCTGCAGAATAATATTCAATCGCTTTTGGAGCAAGTTTTTGGACCCGGAAATGTAATCGTAAGAGCCAGTGTTAATTTGAATTTTGATAAACAAGTGCAAGACAAAGTAGAATGGCAGCCTGTTATAGACAATAATGGAATTATAAGAAGTACACAAACGATAAAAGAAATTGCAAATGGTTCCAGCAATGGTGCACCGGCTGGTACGGCAACTAATAATCCTCCTGGTAGTACAACATACACGACTCAAAACAATGGCAATTCAAATTATAGCAAAACAGATACAACAATAAATTACGAGATTAATCAAATAAAAACTACTCTTACGTCAGCTCAAGGAAAAATACAGAATATATCATTGAGTGTTGTAGTAAACAACAATAATTTAAGCCCTACAATGAAACAGCAGCTTACAGATCTTGTATCAAATGCTGCTGGCGGAAAGAACGTATCTGTCTCAGTTATGGGCATTAAATTTAATACTGATTTATTGAATCAAATGAAAAATACTCAAAAGCAAACATTCCCATACGTATGGTTAATAATATTAGGTGCGTTGCTTTTAGCGGGAGGTGTCTTCTATGCTATGAAAAAGAAGAACAAAGAGTTAATTCCTGCTACTAATTTAGAAGAAGCTATGTCGACTGAGGAGCCTGGAAAAGAAATAGAAGAATTAGATGTAACTAGTGAAAAAGATGAAAAGATGAAACAAATAGAAAAATTTATAAAGCAAAAGCCAGACATAGTTGCGCAATTAATCAGAACTTGGCTCAACGAAGAATAGGATGGTGGTGTCTACTTTGGCAAGAAGTTCTATCACAGGTAAACAAAAATGTGCTATGCTTTTAATTGCTTTAGGACCAGCTACAGCAGCACAAATATATAAACATCTAAAAGAAGAAGAAATAGAGCAGCTTACCTTGGAAATTGCCAATATAAGGAATATATCTCCCGAAGAAAAAGATAAGATTTTGGATGACTTTTATAATATGTGTATAGCTCAAGAGTATATAATAGAAGGCGGCATAGACTATGCAAAAGAAATTTTAGAAAAGGCTTTAGGAACTCAACAGGCTTTAGAAATTATTAATAAACTTACATCTACATTGAAAGTGCGTCCTTTTGATTTTGTCAGGCGTGCAGATCCATCTCAGATATTAAGCTTTATACAGAACGAACATCCTCAGACAATAGCGATGATACTATCATATCTAAAACCCCAACAGGCTGGTGTTATATTATCATCGCTTCCTGAAAATATTCAGTCTGATGTGGCTATGAGAATTGCAAAAATGGAAGCTACATCGCCTGAAATTGTAAAGGAAGTTGAACGAATATTAGAAAAGAAATTGTCATCTTTAGTTACACAAGATTATACATCAACAGGTGGCATACAGACGATAGTGGATATTTTAAATGCGGTTGATCGCTCTACAGAGAAAAATATTATTGATACACTTGAAACTAAAGACATTGAGCTTGTAGAAGAAATTAAAAAGCGTATGTTTGTATTTGAAGATATTATAACGTTAGATAATCGTTCAATACAGAGAGTCTTGAGAGAAGTAGACAATCACGATATTGCTCTGGCACTTAAAGGATCTAACGAAGAAGTTCAAAGGGTTATTTATAGTAATATGTCAAAGAGATTGGCAGACATGATTAAAGAAGACATTCAATACATGGGCCCAGTTAGATTAAAAGATGTTGAAGAAGCACAGCAAAAAGTTGTAAATATTATAAGACGATTAGAAGAAGCCGGGGAAATAGTTATATCTAGAGGTGGAGGTGATGAAATAATTGTATAGGATATTAAAGAATAAGGATTGTATAAATTCATCACCTGTTGTTATTGAAAAGCCTCATATTAAGAAATTAAATAATTTATCAAATGATAAGATTAATGATAATGACTCTGTACAATATATAGAATTTAAGAAGAAACTTGAGAAGATTAGCATTATTCAGGAAGGCATTATTAAATCCGCTAAGGATGAGGCAGAAAAGCTTATAAATGATGCAAAAATGATAGCAGAAGAAATAAAGGAAAATGCAAAGAAAGACGGATATAAAGACGGGTTTAATAGCGGCTATAAAGAAGGCTTAAATAAAGGAATAGATGAAGGTAAAAATAGAACTTCTGCTATACTTAAGGAAGCAAGAGAGATAAAAGAAATGATATTAGATGAGAAAAAAAATTTACAAAAAGAAGTAGAGAGTGATATTGTTTCAACGGTAATTTATTGTGTGAAAAAGATAATTGATATAAATATGGAAGAAAACAGAGATTTAGTTATTAATCTTGTGAAAAAAGGATTGGAAAATTACGAAGCTTCAAATACAGTGACAGTCAGAGTAAGTGACGAAAATTATGAATTCCTGATTAAAAATAAAGACAAAGTATTAAAGAATTTAAAATTCATTGATGACATTAACATAGTAAGAGATATATCATTAGATAAGTACGATTGTATTGTGCAGACTCCGTCAGGAATGATTGATTCGGGTTTAAAGACGCAGTTAGAAAGTCTAAAAGATGTTCTAAAAGGTGTTTTAAATGATCAGTAGTAATTTTTTTGAAAGATATAAGACTGTTTTACGGGACAAAAGCTTTATAAAGTATTATGGAAAAGTAAGTCAAGTTGTTGGTTTGACAATTGAAAGCATTGGTCCAATATCAAATGTCGGAGATGTTTGTGAGATAAAGTCTATAAACGGAAATACAATTTATGCTGAAGTGATGGGATTTAAAGATGATAAAGTTTATTTGATGCCTTTAGGAGATATGGATGGCATAGGGCCTGGAAATAGTGTTATATCTACAGGGCAAAAATTAAAGATAGGAGTTGGAGAAGAGTTACTTGGAAGGGTTATAGATGCATTAGGCAATCCAATTGATGGGAAGGGACCCATAAAATTTAAGAAGCTAGTAAGCACTAATAATGTTCCGCCGAATCCCATTGAGAGAAAGAGAATAAGGGAAGCGATGCCTCTTGGCATAAAAGCGATAGATGGTTTGCTTACATGTGGTAAAGGACAGAGAATAGGTATTTTTGCTGGTAGTGGCGTAGGAAAAAGTACTCTACTTGGAATGATAGCCAGAAATGCCAAATCTGATATTAATGTAATTGCTTTAATTGGCGAAAGAGGAAGAGAAGTAAATGAGTTTATTGAGAAAGACTTGGGTGAGGACGGTTTAAAAAGATCGATTTTAGTCGTATCGACTTCTGATACACCAGCATTGATGAGAGTTAAAGGTGCAATGACTGCTACATCTATTGCAGAATATTTCAGAGATCAAGGGCTTGATGTTTTATTTATGATGGATTCTGTTACAAGATTTGCTATGGCACAAAGAGAAATAGGGTTGTCTATTGGTGAAGCTCCAGTTTCAAGAGGTTATACACCTTCAGTTTTTTCGGTTCTTCCTAAGTTATTAGAGAGAGCGGGTTCTGCAAAAAATGGCTCTATAACAGCTCTGTATACAGTTTTGGTAGACGGTGATGATTTAAATGAACCGATAACAGATGCTGTCAGAGGCATATTAGATGGACATATAGTTTTGTCAAGAAAGCTTGCAAATAAAGGGCAATATCCTGCAATAGATATTTTAGCAAGTATTAGCAGAGTTATGAATGATATTGTATCAGATGAACACAAAAATTTATCTTCGAAATTTAAAAGTATATTATCAGTTTATGAGGAGTCAGAAGATTTAATTAATATAGGTGCTTATGCAAAAGGGAGTAATCCCAAAATAGATGAAGCAATTTTATTACACGACGATATGATAAATTATATAAAACAGACTACAGACGAAAATTATAACTTTGAAGATGAACTAAATATGCTAAAAAATATTTTAAATAGGTGATAATGTGAAAAAATTTAGATATTCATTGGAAACTGTACTTAATATCAAAGAGCAAAAGCAAAAGATGGAAAAAGAGAAATTGGCACTATTAATTTCAAAATATGAATTGCAAAAAAATAAACTCAATGAAATTCTTATTAAGATAAATGAAACAATTGAGAAAAATGAAATGAATGCTATGATGGGCATATCTGCAATGAATTTAAAACAATTTAATTTATATTTGGAGACATTGTACGAAAAATATAATGAGCAAAATGAAATTTTGAAAACTTTAGAGAATGAGATTGAGAAAGAAAGACGAAAACTAAGAGAGGTTAGTAAGGAAAAAGAAGCACTTGAAAATTTAAAAGAAAAAAAATATGAAGAGTATAAATATCAGTCATTGCTAGAGCAAAATTCAATTATCGATGAGCAAATATCATATAAAGTTGCTAGGTCTACTTTAGGAGGTTAATCAATGCAAAAAGAAGAAACTGGAAATGAAAGAAGACCGCTAAGATTAATTATAATTATTTTTATTGCAATTTTTATAATTCTGGTTGTTGGCCTGTTATTTTATTTTAATATTGGTGGAATTAGCAATCATACTTTAAAATATTTTAGCAACATACCGATTTTAAAAGGCTTAATACAGGTTAAACCAACGACTAATTATGCTGATGAGCTGAAAAAGTTGACTAGTGAACTTAATACAAAACAAAAAGAATTACAAAATGCGGAAATAAGTTTAAGCGATAAGCAAAAACAGATTGATGAATTACAATTGCAGCTTCAAAAACAGCAAAATGAGCTAAATAGTTTAAAGGTGCAGGTAAACTCTAAAAAAACCGATTTAAAGACTTTGGCTACTTACTATGAAAATATGGACCCACAAAATGCAGCAAATATATTGAATCAAATAACGGACAATAATATCTTGATAGGTATTTTAGGTAATATGAATAAAGACAATGCATCTAAAATACTAGAGCAATTGGATCCCAAAAAAGCTGCAGATATAACAAAGATACTATATACAAATGCTTCAACTGTGCCATAGAAAGGAGATGATTAGGTGATACAAGTTATGAATATTTTAAATGGAGTTATGCCGGCAAAAAGTGATGATAAATCTACGAACAAAAAAGTTGCAGATTTTAAAAGCTTTATTAAAGTCGTTCAAAATGGAAGTAAAGATGAAAATAAAAACTTCAATAGCAATAAAAATGAAACTATAAATATCAAACAACTATCAGACATAATAAATATGATTTTAAATTTAATAAACAATAATTTAACTATAAACAAGGTTATAAGTCAATCGAATTTGCAATCAATAGAAGAAAGCATTATAAACCAATTGTACAGTGCAATACAGAATAGTCAAAACAAAGATGAAATTAATATGCAATACTTGGTAAATACGATTACTAAAATATTGAATGAAAAATTTGGCTTAAATATTGATTCAAAAGATATTTTAAGTTTACTAAAAAATACCAATATAGAAAATACGAAAATTCTAGTTAGTTCTAATGATGCAGAGATAAAAGATGATAATATCAAGTTGAAGTTAAGTGCGAATAGTGATGATATAAAACAGCAAATGGTAGCTGTCAATGATAGCAAAAATATAAATACAGACGTAAACAATAATGAAAAAAATACAAATATAAATAGCTTCATTGCAAAAACTGATAATAATTTAAAAGATGAAAATTTAAATCAAAACGGAAATCAGAGTAAAAATCAAAATGATAATAATGGTGAAAATGTTGATAGGCTTGTAACTGACAAAAATCAAAATATATCAAAAAAACTCGATAGCAAAATTGATCTAACAAAAGATAATAAAATAATCGATTTAAAACCTGACAACATTGTTGTTTTAAATGAAAATCAAAATAAGCAATTAACAGTAAATACTGAAAAGATTTTAGATGCTAAAAGCCCTATACAGACAACGGACATAATTGATCAAATTGTAAAAAATGTTAACATAACAAAATCAGATACCGAGTCAAACATAAAAATTCAACTTAAACCTGATTTTTTAGGGAATATAGAGATCGACATAAAATCTGTGAACGGAAGTTTAACGGCAAATATTTTAACCGACAATGAAAAAGTTAAGCATCAAATTGAAGCAAATTTAAACATACTTAATAATCAGTTGGAGTCAAAAGGCATAAAAATTGACAGCTTTAATGTGTCTGTCGATAGAAATATGCAATTTACATCACAGTACAATGGACAGGGAAATAGCGGTAAAAAATACAAAAATCAAAATTACAATAGAATAAGGATTAATTATGATGATTATGAAACCGCAGAGCTGGAATCACATAGTTTTTCAACAGTCAATACTGTATCCAACGGTCACGTAGATGTGGTTGTATAAAGGAGGTGATAGAATGGCAATAAATACGAATTACGATAATAGCTACATAAATACATATACTGATGGGACAAAGGTTACAAATCCAAATTCAGAATTAGGAAAAAATGAATATTTACAGCTTCTTGTCACTCAGCTGGAAAATCAAGATCCATTAAATCCTATGGACGATAAAGAATTTATTGCACAGATGGCACAGTTTTCAGCTTTAGAGCAAATGCTAAACTTAAACAACAGCTTTAATGCTGTTAAAGCCTATAGTTTATTAGGTAAAACAATCTCTGCAAACATAGATTCAAATGGTAGTAGCTCAACTATTACTGGAAAAGTTGATGCAGTTAAATTTGATGGAAGTAATTATTATTTAGAAGTTCAAGGTTCAAATGTTTCATTAGATTCAGTTACTTCAGTATCAGATCAATAAAAATTGAAATTTAGAATAGGAGGAATAATCATGTTGAGGTCTATGTACTCAGCAGTATCTGGTTTAAAAGCACACCAAGCGGAGATGGATGTGATAGGCAACAATATTGCTAATGTAAATACTGTTGGTTTTAAAGCAAGCAGAATGACATTTAAAGAGATATTTAATCAAACAATAAAAGGAGCATCAGCGCCGCAGGGTAGCGGCGGAGGCACAAACCCTCAGCAAGTGGGCCTTGGTGTTGCCATAGCATCGATAGATACTTTATTTACGAATGGCGGTTCCCAAAGAACAGATAATCCGACAGATTTATCAATTGATGGCAATGGATTTTTTATAGTCAATAACGGTGGTGCAAATTTATATACAAGAGCTGGAAACTTTTCATTTGATTCCAATGGAGATCTTGTAACACCAGACGGATATAAAGTAATGGGTTGGATATCTCAAGATGGTAAAACGGTAAATACCGACACGGGTAATTTATCGCCTATTAGTATAAAAAATTGGTCAAGTACGTCACCTGCTTCTACAAAATTGATTCAATTGGGTGGCAATTTAGATGCTGGCACAAGCATTGGCAGCTCTGTCAGCTATAATGTGACTATATATGATTCACAAGGCGGAAGCCATGTGGCAACGATTCAATTTACCAAAAAAGATAATGCGGGAAATTGGGATGCTGCAATAACAAATTTTGATGGAAATGATTTGTCAGCATCTCCAGTGACTATTGGGTCTATACAATTTGATTCAAATGGATTGATAACTAATCCGGCAGGAAGTATTTTTTCGGTTAATGTATCATCATTGCCGATTACAAACACAAATGCTACATTGGGAGATGGAACGAATATAACAATAGATCTTTCAAATCTCACAATGTATTCTAGTTCAACAGATATACGAGAATTAAGTAAAGATGGAAATGAAGCCGGTTCAATAGAAAGTATAAATATAGACCAGTACGGTGTTGTAAGTGGTATTTATTCAAACGGCAGAACGCAAGTGATTGGTCAAATAGCGCTGGCGGATTTTCAGAATACACAAGGTTTAGAAAAAGTTGGAAACACGATGTTCATAAACACGGTCAATTCTGGCGATCCAATGATTGGCGCTGCAAATACTGGAACTAGAGGCACCATAAACCCTGGAACACTTGAAATGTCTAATGTTGATCTTGCTAATGAATTTGCTAATATGATTACAACACAAAGAGGATTTGAGGCGAATTCAAAAGTTATCACAACATCAGATGAGATATTGCAAGACCTTGTCAATCTCAAGAGATGATTGAATTAATTTTATAATTGATTAAGAGGGTTTTTTAAGTGATAAATGTAACGAAATTAAATGGTGATGAGTTTACAGTAAATGCTGACATGATTGAATTTATAGAAGAAACTCCTGATACGGTTATAAGTTTGATTAGCGGCAAGAAAGTAGTTGTGAAAGAAAAAAAAGAAGAGATTATCGAAAAAGTAATTGAATATAAACGAAAAATTTTGATCATATAAGTTTTGTTGTTTATAAAGGAGAGGCCTAAAATAGCAAGAATTAATTTCTTAAATATAGTAGGGGTGTTGTCATGAAAAATAACATCATAATAATAATTTTGCTAGTTATAATTATAGCATTTGGAAGTGCATTTTTCTATTTCAACTATAATTCAAAACCAGCTAAAATAGTATATTATAATTATTCTCCGGGAGATGAATTTGTTACAAATTTAAAAGGTGATGATAAATTTATCAAAGCAGGTGTTGAACTAGAGGTTTATGACAAAAATGTTTTAAATGAATTGAAAGATCAAAATCCAAAAATAAGAGATGCAATACTTCAAATTCTAAGAAATAAAACTGCTCAAGATTTGGAAGGTTCAGCTGGACAATCTAAACTTCAGAACGAAATAAAAAATGAAATTAATAAGATTTTAGGTGCAGATAAGATAACAAATGTTTATTTTGATGACTTTATTGTTCAATAGGAAGGAGAGTTCTCATGGCGGACATATTATCGCAGAATGAGATTGATGAATTATTAAAAGCAATGAATTCCGGTGAGTTTGATATTAAGGAGATTAAGGAAAGTCAGCAGGAGACGAGAATTAAACCATATGATTTCAGAAGACCGAACAAATTTTCAAAGGAACAATTGAGAACTCTCCAAATGATTTTTGAAAACATGTCAAGAAGTTTTACAACATTTTTATCAGGATATTTAAGAACGCTTGTTCAAGTTTCAATAGTATCAGTTGAGCAAATAACATATTACGAGTTTAGCAATTCACTGACTAATCCTGTTTTTATTGCAGTAATTGATGCAAAACCTTTAGATGGGCCAATTATACTTGAATTTAACAATAATACTACTTTTACTATAATTGATAAAATATTAGGTGGGATTGGAACTGCTGATACTGTAGAGAGAGATTACACAGAAATTGAAATGGGACTTTTAAGCAGAATTACAACACAACTTTTACCCTTGATTAAAGATGCTTGGATTAATGTAATAGAACTTAATCCTGAAATAACAAGAATAGAGACAAATTCACAATTTTCTCAGATTATCTCTCCTAATGAAACTATTGCTTTATGTACAATGTCTTTAAAAATAAACGATAATGAAGGACTGATAAATTTTTGTCTGCCACATATAACAATTGTTCCAATATTACCGCTCCTTACAACTAAAACTTGGTTTTCAAACGCGGAGAAGCAGTCGTGTGATATTGGAATTATAAAAGATAAAATAAGCAATACATACATTCCTTTAAAGGCTGTTATTGGCATGTCAAAGATAACGGTAAGGGATTTATTGAACTTTAATAAAGGTGATATTCTAGAAATAAATAAAAAATACAAAGATCCAATTGAAATAAAAATAAACGATGAAACAAAGTTTTTAGGTGTTCCAGGTATTAAAAATAAGAAATATTGCGTTCAGATAACTGAGATTTGCAGCGAAGGAGATGATGCTGATGAGTGATATATTATCACAAGATGAAATTAATGCATTATTGAGCGGGATGACTAACAACGATAATAATAGCAGTGATGTGACACTAACTGAAGAAGAACAAGATGTTTTAGGAGAGATAGGGAATATTAGTTTTGGGACTTCTGCAACAACTTTGTTCACCCTTTTGAGAAATAAAGTGACTATTACGACACCGAAAGTAAGCATAATTAACTGGGAAAATCTAAAGAAGGAATTTAATATACCATATGTAGGTGTTGAAGTAGAATATACAGAGGGAATTAAAGGCAACAATCTCTTAATATTAAAGGAACAAGATGTACTTCGTATTACTGATTTAATGATGGGTGGCGATGGAAATGTTACCGAAGGTGAAATAACAGAATTGCATCTAAGTGCAATTGGTGAAGCTATGAACCAAATGATAGGATCTGCATCTACTTCATTATCAACTTTAATTGGTGAAAGCATCAATATATCACCTCCAAGGGCATTTGTTGTAGACTTTAATAAAGGCCTACCCGAAAATATTTCTTTTCCAGATGGTTATGTAGTAAAGATTGCATTTAAAATGGTCGTTGGAGAAATAATAGACAGCGAAATTATGCAGTTGATTCCAATTGCATTTGCAAAACGACTTGTTGAGCAAGTTATGTCTAAAAATGTAGAAAATTCTCCTAAGGAATCTTTTCAAGGTGTACAAGATGATGATATAATAAAAACTGGTACTAAAGGAATAAATAATGAATTTAGCGATGAAGTTAAATCAACAGTTAAGCATAAAGCTGAAAAAGTTGATGTAAAACCTGTTATCTTTAGAGAGTTTGACGATGAAGATGAACCTACAACGGCAGAAAAGGAAAATATAAATTTAATTATGGATATCCCTTTAAATGTTACTGTAGAATTAGGCAGGACAAAAAAATTGATTAAAGATATACTTGAACTTAATGAAGGTTCAATAATAGAGCTTGATAAATTGGCAGGTGAACCTGTAGATATATTAGTTAATGGGAAATTTATTGCTAAGGGAGAGGTTGTTGTTATTGATGAAAACTTTGGCGTGAGAATATTAGATATTGTAAAGCAAAGCAAAAGAATTAATTCATTATAATTTAAGGAGGAATTGATTATGAGCAAAATTATGATAGTAGATGACGCAGCTTTCATGAGAATGATGATAAAGGATATAATCACAAAAAATAATCTCGGCAGTGTTATAGAAGCTGAAGATGGTTCAGTAGCCGTAGAAAAGTACAATCAAGAAAAACCGGATCTGGTATTGATGGACATTACAATGCCAGAAATGGATGGCATCCAAGCAGTAAGACAAATAGTAAAAAAAGATCCTAATGCTAAGATAGTTATGTGCTCGGCCATGGGACAACAGGCTATGGTTATTGAAGCAATACAGGCAGGTGCTAAAGATTTTATAGTAAAGCCATTTCAACCTGACAGAGTAATTGAAGCTGTCAAAAAAATGTTGAAATGAGGAATTTTGATGTCTAGCGATAGCGTGGTTTTTCAAGCCGTTACATTTCTTTTAATATTTGTATTCGTAGTTTTTTTGGCTTATTATGTAACAGCATTTATCAATAAAAAGGCTTTGAATATATATAAAGGAAATAATTTTGACATTATTGATCATCTGAACTTGGGCAAAGATAAAAATTTATATATAATCAAAGTTTGCAATGAATACTTGCTATTTAGTGTTACAAATAATTCTATTGTATATATAAAGACTTTAACTGCTGATGATGTTAAGATGAAGGATAAAAACAGCAGTTTCAAGCAAAGTTTAAATATTTCATTAAATAATTTAAAGAAATTATCAATGAGAAATCTAGGTGGTAATGAACATGATACATATAAAAAAAATTAGTGGGGTTGTGCTAATTTCATTAATTCTGTTGACTAAAGTTACATATGCAGCATCGAGTTCTGCTTCGCCACTGATTACAATAAATGCACCATCAGGTCCGAATGACATAACATCGAGTATTCAGATAGTTCTTCTTTTAACTGTATTAACTTTAGCACCTTCAATACTCATAATGATGACTTCTTTTACAAGAATTATTGTTGTCTTATCATTTTTGAGGAATGCTTTGGGTTTACAGCAAATGCCACCTAATCAAGTTTTAATTGGATTGTCCTTATTTTTGACGTTTTTTATAATGGCACCTGTTGGTGTGCAAATAAACAATGATTCAATACAACCCTATATGCAAGGGAAAATAACCCCACAAGTAGCATATGTCAAAGCAAGAGATCCTTTAAAAAATTTTATGTTAAAACAGACCAGAAAAAATGATTTGAATTTATTTATAAATCTGGCTAAAATTAAAGTAAAAAGTGTGAATGACATACCATTAAGAGTTGTTATTCCTTCGTTTATTATTAGTGAGCTTAAGACGGCATTTGAGATTGGTTTTATTATATACATACCATTTTTGATTATAGACATGGTTGTTGCCAGTGTATTAATGTCCATGGGAATGTTTATGTTACCGCCTGTACTTATTTCTTTGCCATTTAAACTTTTACTGTTTATTTTAGTAGATGGCTGGAATATATTAGCCAAATCATTGGTAATAGGTTTTAGATAAGGAGGATAATAATGGATCCTGGAGTAGTTCTTGATATTGGAAGGGAAGCATTAATGGTAACAATGATTGTATCAGCGCCGCTTTTAATTGTATCTCTATTGATAGGACTCATTATAAGTATATTTCAAGCGACAACACAGATTCAGGAGCAGACTTTGACATTTGTACCGAAGATTTTAGCTATTTTTGCTTCTATAATATTGTTTGGGCCATGGATGCTAACAATATTAATTAATTATACACAAAAATTAATATTGAACATTAATAATTTTATTAAGTAGATAAAAATGGAACTGAGTTATTACATTTTAAACAATGTACAATACTTCTTAATAGTGTTTGTGCGAATGCTTGGTATTTTTATACTGACACCACTGTTTGGAACAAGATCGTTGCCTTCGATGTTTAAAATTGGCCTTGCTTTCTTTACATCGATAATTATGTTTGATTTAGTGAAGGTAAACATCGATGCAAATAATTTATATCAGTACGTTGTAATTGTGTTTAATGAGTTTTTGGTTGGTTTATTGATTGGCCTAGCTTCCATGGTTTCATTTAGTGCTATTTATTTGGCTGGACAAATAATAGATTATCAATTGGGTTTTAGCATTGTCAATGTTCTTGCTGCAGGTGAAGAGACACAGGTGCCTTTGGTTGGAAATTTTGTATACATACTTACGCTGCTATTATTCCTACTGATAAACGGACATCACAAATTGTTTGTAATACTGTTTCAGAGCTATAGTTTGATACCTGTTGGTACCGCATTTTTGCATTCAGAAAGTATCAATGTTGTTTTTACGAAGATTGTATCAGATATGTTTGTGCTAGGTTTCAGAATCAGTGCACCAATCGTTCTTTCAACATTGCTTACTGATATAACATTAAGCATAATTTCAAGAACGATTCCACAGCTAAATGTATTTATGATTGGCATGCCTATTAAAATATTTATCGGCATATTCACATTATTTATAATGTTGCCAATGTATTTAGCAATCATAGATGTTTTATTCAACGGGATGTACTCTGATATATATTTGCTTTTAAAATCTATGGTAAAAGGATGACGCAGATTGAGGTTACAACTTTTCGCCGGTGAAAAGACAGAACCAGCAACACCTAAAAGAAGACAAGATGCGAGAAAAAAAGGACAAGTCTTTCAGAGCAGGGAAGTGACTTCAGCAATAATAACAATAGCTGGATTTTTGGTTATATATTTCACTGTGCAAAATAGCATTGAAGAGATTATGAATCTTATCAAATACTTATTTCTAAATTATGGAGGCGCTAGCGACAATACATTTACAGTTAATGGAATATATAAATTGTTTGAGATTATTTTACCTGTTTTTCTGAAATTGATACTGCCTACAGTTGCAACTGTCTTTTTAGTTGCACTAGTATCGACATATGCACAGGTTGGATTTGTATTCACTTCGGAATCATTAAATATAAAGTTAGAAAGACTAAATCCATTAGAAGGCATTAAACGAATGTTTTCGAGAAGAACCATACTTGAGCTTTTAAAAGCGGTTGTAAAGATAGGAATATTAGGTTATGTTATGTACTCATTTTTAATAGGGCAGTATAAAGGTATACCTCAGCTATTAGATATGTCAGTTCAGGATCTTATTAAGTACAGCTTAAATATATTTGGCGGTATATTATTGAGAATTTTTATAGTATTAATAGTTCTTGGTGTTGTTGATTATATATTCCAGTGGAGAGATTACGAATCAAATTTGAGAATGAGCAAGGAAGACATAAAAGAAGAATTTAAAGAGACTGAAGGCAATCCTCAAATAAAATCAGAAATTAAAAAGAAACAAAGACAAATTTCTATGAGGAGAATGATACAAAACATTAAAAAAGCGGATGTTGTTATTACAAATCCAACCCATATAGCTGTTGCTTTAATGTATGACAATGAAATTAATGATGCTCCTGTAGTTGTTGCGAAAGGCCAAGACTATATCGCTCAGAGAATAAAAGAAGAAGCAATTAAATATTCGATTGCTATTGTAGAAAATAAGCCACTTGCTCAATCATTGTACAAAACGACTGATATTGGAGACAGCATACCGCCTGAATTATATAAGGCAGTAGCAGAAGTTTTGGCATATGTTTACAGCTTAAGAGGTGAGTAGGAGGGATATTTTGAAATTTTCAGATTTAATTGCAGCAATGTTTGTCGTAGGGATTGTGTTAATTATAATCATTCCAGTACCATCAATTTTATTAGACTTTTTGCTGATCTTAAATATTTCGCTGTCAATAATTATATTGCTTACGACAATGTATGTTAAAGATGCAATGGATTTTTCTATATTTCCCTCTATATTGCTTATAACGACTTTGATGAGATTATCCCTGAATATTTCCTCTACAAGGCTAATTTTAACGTCTGGATTTGCAGGAAATGTGATACATGCTTTTGGCAGTTTCGTTATTGGCAATAATCCTATAGTTGGTTTTTTAGTGTTTATAATTATAGCAATTGTTCAATTTATTGTCATAACAAAAGGAGCCGAAAGAGTATCTGAAGTTTCAGCAAGATTTACATTAGATGCAATGCCAGGTAAGCAAATGTCGATTGATGCTGATTTAAATGCAGGAATTATAAATGATAAGGAAGCAAAAGAAAGAAGAAGAAAGATTCAAGAAGAAGCTAAATTTTTTGGCTCAATGGATGGTGCAAGTAAATTTGTAAAAGGCGATGCAATTGTTGGAATTGTAATAATGATTATAAATATAATAGCTGGTTTAATCATAGGAATGACTATGAAAGGGATGGACATAAATCAAGCAATAAATACATATACAATTTTAACAGTTGGTGATGGACTAGTTAGTCAAATACCTGCTTTACTTATATCAACAGCCACCGGCATTATAGTAACAAGAACAGCATCGGAAACAAATATGGGCAACGATGTGATAAAACAGCTTTTGAGAGAACCGAGAGTGCTGCAAATTACAGGTGTATTGCTTATTTTAATGGCATTTATACCTATGCTTCCCGCTATTCCGTTGCTTATCATTGGTTCTTTATTTACATATTTAGGATTTTCTAATAGAAAGAAAAATACAGAAAGCGAGCGAGTCAAAAACGAAGATTTAAAGGAATTGGAGGAAATTAGAGATCCAAAACGCGCATACGATCTTTTGCAAGTTGATCCTATTGAACTGGAATTTGGATATGAATTGATTCCTATAGCAAGCAACGAGTTATTGGACAGAATCGTAATGATTAGAAGACAAATAGCATTAGATTTAGGCTTGGTTGTGCCTATGGTGAGATTGAGAGATAATATTCAACTTAAACCAAATGAATACATAATAAAAATTAGAGGTAATGAAGTTGGAAGAGGTAATGTATACGTAAATAAATACCTATGCATGCAAGTAGGCGAAATGAATAGTGATATAAAAGGCATCAGCACTAGAGAACCTGCATTTGGGCTGCCGGCATTATGGATTGATGACAGTGAAAAATCAAAAGCCGAAATGCTGGGATGTACAGTTGTAGATGTTCCATCTGTAATATCAACGCATTTGACTAGTGTAATCAAAAAATATTCCGATGAGCTTTTGGGAAGACAAGAAGTTAAAGAATTGCTGGATAACATAAGATTGACAAATCCAGCACTTGTTGATGAGATTGTGCCGAAATTGTTGAGTTTGGGTGATATTGAAAAAGTATTGTGTAATTTGTTACGTGAAGAAATTTCAATACGGGATATGGTTACTATATTGGAAACACTTGCTGATTATGCACCAAGTACAAAAGATACAGACGTTTTAACAGAGTATGTAAGGCAATCATTAAAAAGAGCTATTACAAACAAATATGCGAAGGATGGAAAGCTTCAAGTTATAACACTAGATCCAGAAATTGAGAAATCCATTCAAAATGCAATTAACCAGACAGACCATGGTTCGTATTTGGCTCTTTCACCTGATGCAATGCAAAAAATATTAAAAGCAATTCACAACATCATGAAAAAACTGACAATTAAAGGAGAACAGCCTATTATACTGACTGCACCAATTATTAGATTTTATTTAAGAAAGTTGGTTGAACAGATATCGAAAGATATAGTCGTTTTATCTTATAACGAGCTTTTACCAAATATAGAGGTATTTTCTGTAGGGACGGTGAAATTAAGTGAAAGTTAAGCGCTATATAGCGGATAATTATCAGGATGCTTTAAGAATGATAAAAACTGAAATGGGCAGTGATGCTATTATTCTACAACAAAATAGTTATAAAGAAAAGGGACTTAAAGGGTTATTCAAAAAGAAGAAAGTTGAAGTACTGGCAGCAGTTGAAGAAAATAAAATTGATGAAAGAGATATCTTTTATAAAGATTTGTATGAAATTAAATCTCTTTTAAGAGAATTTAAAAAAAGTGAAAATAGAGAAGATGACAAAAAGGATTTAAGAGATAAGTTAATTTACATAGGTGTTGATGAAGATTTAACTAAAATCTTAACCGAAGGAATAAGCGAAATAACCGACGACAATATAAAGATATTGCAAAAGAGAATCGTTAACTTTATTGGACCGCCAAAAAAGATAAACTGCTTAAATGAAAAAAAACGTGTTGTTTTTATCGGTCCTACAGGTGTAGGTAAAACGACGACTATTGCAAAAATAGCTTCTCACTTAATATTAAGGGAAAAGAAAAATGTATTGCTGATAACTGCAGACATTTTTAGAATCGCAGGTGCTGAACAGCTAAAGATATATGGTGAAATTTTAGGAGTGCCAGTAAAGGTAGTTAACAACATTTTTGATTTAAATAGATTGGAAAGTGAAATAAGCAATTATGATATAGTGTTGATTGATACTGCAGGAAGAAGTCATACGGATTCTAGAAAAATGCAAGAACTGAAGACTTTTTTACAGTATGGTTCTTATGATGATATATATTTGTGCTTAAGTGCAACAACGAAAAACAGTGATGCTAAAAAAATTATTAAGTCGTATGATTTTATCAATGACTACAATTTGCTTTTTACAAAATTAGATGAAACAGACAATTACAGTGTCATTTTAAATTCAATATATTATTCGAAAAAGCCTATATCATATGTAACAACAGGACAGATAGTTCCTGATGATATTTGCTTAGCTGATAGCAAAATGATAGCACAAAATATTTTGAAGGGGAATTAACATGGATCAAGCTGAGAGGCTAAGATATTTATTCCAACAGAACAATATGAAAAGATGTAGAGTAATAACTGTAACCGGTGGCAAAGGTGGGACAGGTAAAACTTGTATATCAGTTAATTTGTCTATAGCATTGAGAAAGCTTGGATATAATGTGTTAATTATTGATGCAGACATAGGTTTTTCAAATGCAGAGATAGAATTAGGTGTTATATCTAAATTTACTTTATACGATGTATTATATGGTAACAAAAAAATAATAGATGTTATTAATGATGGTCCAATTGGAGTAAAATTTATATCAACGGGTGGAAACTTTGACCTTATAAATGGCGATATTGATTTGAATGTTTTTTTCAACAATATCAATATCCTTGATAATTACTTTGATTATGTAATTGTCGATACTGGTGCGGGAATCAATAAAACAGTTAAAAGTTTTATCGATATGTCAGACGATGTAGTTGTTGTTACTACGCCGGAACCGACTGCCATAATGGATGCTTATATTTTAATAAAATCAATACAAGAATTAAGCGATAAAAATCTATATTTAATAGTTAATAAAGTTACAAATCAAAGCGAATATGTATCTGTTTATGAAAGATTAAATAATGCACTGATAAACTTTTTAGGTACTACAATTAACGATTTAGGATACATTCATGAGGATGCGAGGATAAGTGAGTGCATAAAAGCGCAAAATCCTATAATTTTGAAGTACCAATCAAGCAAGCCTTCAAAAGATATCACAAGAATTGCAGAAAACCTCACAAATCATAAAAGCACTAAAAAGAAAGAAGGTCTTCTTGGAATATTTAAAAAAATGCTTTTAAATAGCGGAGGTATTTACAATGGAGAACATAAAACCAGGGCAAAAGATTGAAATAAGTATAGGCAAAAGTAATAACAAATATACATCGAAAATTGATGATATCTCGGCTGATGGTACTCTATTGATTGAGGCTCCAATGCACAATGGACACTTTGTTCCAGTAAGGATCGGCGCAAAATTGAACATTACTTTTTTTAATAAAAACGGTATATATACATTTGATGGCATTGTAATAAATAGATTTTTAGGTAATATTTCATTTATACAATTAAAAAGAATAACTGATATTGAGAAGTTGCAAAGAAGGCAATTCTTTAGATTAGAGAAGATAATGGAATTTAAATATAAGAAATCTGACGACAGTGAAATAATGGAAAAGGGAGTCATAAAAGATATAAGTGGAGGAGGTTTTCGGGCAAAAGTTAAGAAAAAATTAGAAGTGGGAACTGAAATAATTTGTTTTTTAAATTTAGACGATGAGTTTGAAGAAATCGCACAAAAGTGTAAAGTTATCAGATGTAATTTTTTTGAAGATGGGTATGAAATAGCTGTACAATATGCCGATATAGAAGATAGATTGAGAGAAAAGATAATATCATTTATTTTTAAAGAGCAAAGAAAATTAAAAAGGCGACAAATAAATTTATAAAAACGAAAAGGAGGAAAAGAAATGGATACAAATCAATACTTAGAGATATTTTTGGAAGAATCTGAAGAACATATTGAGAGTTTAAATGAAAATCTTCTTCAACTTGAAAAAAATCCAGAGGATTCACATATTATTGATGAAATATTTAGATCTGCTCATACACTTAAAGGAATGGCTGCTACTATGGGCTTTGAAAACATGACTAGATTGACACACAAAATGGAAGATGTTTTGCAAGAAATAAGAAGCAATTCTATAAAAGTTACCAGCAACCTCATGGATGTATTATTTAAATGCATGGATGCATTAAGTTCAATGACAGGAATTATATCTGAAAGTGGAAACGATTCATATGACATTGAAAATTTGATTGAATTATTAGAAACAAATAATTCGAAAGAAGAAGTAGCAGCGACGAATATTGAAAATTCGAAATCTCTTGACAGCAACAATATAAATGTATATGAAAAAGACATAATAGAAAAGGCTGCATCTCAAGGCTATAAAACTTACAGCATAGAAGTGGTCATAGATAAAAATTGTGTAATGAAGTCGGCAAGAGCTTTTATTGTTTTTAATACTTTAGATAATCTAGGAGATATTGTCGATTCTACACCTTCAGTGGAAGATATAGAGGATGAAAAGTTTGATGATAGATTTACAGTTCATTTAATCAGCAAACATGAAAAAGATGTTATAAAATCTAAGCTAATGTCGATTTCAGAAATAAAAAATATAAATATAGAGGAATTGTTGTATTCAAAGGAAATTAAAGATAATAAGAAATTCGGACCAACAAATCTAGGCTCAAATGATCAAATAAAACATAGTAAGACTAATAAAAGCGTTAGAGTTGATATTGAGAGATTAGACAATTTAATGAACCTTGTCAGTGAGTTGATTATAATTAAAACGCGTCTTGAAGGCATTGAATCTAACGAAAAAAATCCCGATACGATTTCAACGATTGAGTATTTAGAAAGAATAACGACAAACCTTCATGATGCGGTAATGAAAGTCAGAATGGTTCCAGTTGAAAGAGTGTTTAACCGTTTTCCACGCATGGTCAGAGATTTATCTAGGGAATTAAATAAAAAAATTACGCTTAATATGTATGGCCAGGATACAGAAGTTGATCGTACCGTAATTGATGAAATAGGTGATCCACTTGTACATTTAATGAGGAATTCTATAGATCACGGAATAGAAACACCAGAAGTCCGTGTAAAAAAAGGCAAGCCTGAGACAGGTGTTATTAATCTCAAAGCATATCATGAAGGCAATAATGTAATAATCGAAGTGAGTGATGATGGTTCTGGCATTAACTTTGAAAAAGTAAAAAATAAAGCTTATGAAAAAGGAATGCTATCTGCTGATGAAGTTGAAGAACTATCAAATGAAAAATTGATAAAGTTGCTTTTCGAACCTGGATTTAGCACATCTGATACGATATCTGATATTTCAGGCAGAGGTGTTGGACTAGATGTAGTAAAAAATAAAATAGAATCTTTGAATGGATCTATTGAAGTTAAAACAGAAGTAGACAAAGGCACAAAATTTATAATAAAACTGCCATTAACTTTAGCAATAATTCAAGCTTTGTTAGTCATGGTAGGCAACGAAAAATATGCTTTTCCATTAAACTCAATATCAGAGATTGTAAACAAGAATAAAAATGAAATACATTTAGTGCAGGGTAAAGAAGTAGTTATGTACAGAGGTAAGGTCATCCCTCTTATAAGATTGCACAATATTCTCGATCTGAAGTCAAATGAAGACAGTGATAATTTTATCTGCGTAATAATAAAAAAAGGTGATAATCTTGCAGCATGTAGTGTTGATGAACTTATTGGACAGCAGGAAATAGTAATAAAGCCATTGGGTAAATATTTAAGCAATGTAAAAATAATTGCCGGTGCAACGATACTTGGTGATGGACAAGTTGCACTTATCATAGATTCAAATAATTTATTTTAAAAGGAGGCGTTGAGCATGAGCATGTTTGTCGTAACAAGATTAGGAAGTGAAGAATATGGAATAGAAATAGACAAAGTGCAATCTATTGAGAAAGTTACGAAAATAACAAGGGTTCCAAAGGCGCCTTCTTTCGTAAAAGGTGTCATTAACTTAAGAGGTGAAATAATACCAGTAATTTCTCTTAGAATGTTGTTGAAATTATGCGAAGTTGAATTTGATGATGATACAAGAATCGTAATAATAAAAAACAATGATATTGTCATTGGAATCATTGTAGATAATGCAAATGAAGTTGTAGAAATTCATGATGATAATATAGATTCAATAGATGTAAACAGCAATTTGTACAAAAAAGAAAGTTTTATCGGCAAAATAGGCAAAATTGGCAATAGGATATTAATGCTATTTGATATAGACAAACTGACTACTCAGCAGGAAGTGAAGCTATGAATATAGATAAACTTAATGAAACATGTATCGACATACTTAAAGAACTTGGTAATATAGGCTCAGGGAACGCGATAACTGCTTTAGCTTCAATTATAGGGAAAAAAATAGATATGAAAATACCATCAGTTAAATTAATGGATTTTAATGAAGTTCAAAATATATTTGGATTGGCTGATGCAATCATTGTTGGCATATATTTTGATCTCGAAGGTAGTGTGAAAGGAAATATTTTATTTTCTCTTGATATTGAAAGTGCTTCTTACTTGATAGAATATTTGATGGGTGTCAACGTAGGAGAAGAATTTAGTGATATTGAGAAATCTGCATTACAAGAGATAGGGAATATAATGGCAGGAAGCTATGTTTCATCACTATCTACATTAACAAACTTAGATATGAAGATATCACCGCCAGCAATAAGCATTGATATGGCTGGTGCCATATTGAGTGTGCCCGCAATAAAATTCAGTGAATTATCAGACAAAATTTTATTTATTGAAACAGAGTTTTTTGAAGGCAGCAAACTAATCAAAGGTGACTTCTTTCTTATACCAGATATAGAATCTTTCGATAAAATACTTAATGCACTTGGAGTTGAATTAGATGGATAATTTTACTTTTCGAGTAGGCATGGCTGACGCAAAAATTGCTAAATGCCCAGGCAAATTGATAACTGTCGGTCTCGGATCATGCGTGGGGATTGTTCTCTATGATAAAATGACTAAAATATCGGGACTTGTACATATTATGCTGCCATACAGCACCCTAAGTAAAAACAATTCAAACAAATTAAAATTCGCTGATACAGGAATCAGTGCACTGATAGATATGATGATAGAAGCAGGTGCTGAAAAAAGATATATAGTCAGCAAAATTGCAGGTGGTGCACAAATGTTTGCGACTAAAGCAAATTTAGATATCATGAATATAGGTACCCGCAACGTAATTGCCACTAAAGATGTTTTAGCTTCTTTGAATATACCATTAATATCCGAGGACACAGGTGGAAACTATGGTAGAACCATTGAATTCGATTCAGAAAATGGGAAATTGTTAATTAAAACGATTGGACATGGAATAAAATTTATTTAGGGTAGGAAAGGAATGTATAAAGATGTCACTACTCGAACAAGATTTATGGGATAAGTATGAAAAACTAAAAGATGGTAGTTCGAAAGAAGACATAATTATAAAATATATGCCACTTGTAAAGCACATAGTAAAAAGAATTTGTTTATCAGAAATAAGCAAAGAAGATGTAGATGACCTTATTAGCCAAGGTATGATTGGCTTAATTGATGCAGTCAATAAATATGACATATCAAAAGGAGTAAAATTTGAAACATATGCATCAATAAGAATAAAAGGAGAAATAATAGATTATCTTAGGAAAAAAGACTGGATACCAAGAAGCCTAAAAAAGAGATATAAAAGCATTGAAAAAACAATAGAGCGATTAGAACAGGAATACAAAAGAGAGCCAACAATCGAAGAAATTATGGATGCAACAAAGTTATCAAAAAATGATGTTTTAAAAACGTTAAGCTATATGAATGCTGGATATATAAGTTCTCTGGATGAAGTAATTGAAAACAATCTAAAAATTTCTTCAATAACAGAGAGTGAGATTACAAATCCAGAAAATGAGGTTTTGATGTACGATTTAAAACAAAATATTGCGAAAGCCATAGATATGCTACAAGAAAAAGAAAGATTAATAATTTCATTATACTATTATGAAGATTTAAACTACAAGGAAATCAGTAAAATAATGGGCTTGACAGAATCACGAATATCACAGATTCATTCTAAGGCAATAAAAAAATTAAAAGAAAAGTTAAATGATTTGATATAATTTTCTAAAAAATTGGGGGGCATTTAAGTGAGTGATTTAAAATATTCTTGTAAACTAGAAATAACATCTGATAAGATGGCGGCTTATTTATTAGTAGAGAATATTTCAAATGATGGAATTGTCTTAGATGAAAATAGTCTTTTAGATTTATTAAAATCACACAATATCACTTTTGGAATAATTGAAAGTACGATTAAAAAAATATGTGAATCCCCCAATCTAAAAGAACGATATTTAATAGCACATGGGAAAAAGCCTGTAAGTGGGAAAGATGGCCACGTGGAATTCTTAATTGACTTTGATAATAACTTTGAACCAAAAGTACTTGATGATGGAAGAGTCGATTACAAAGAGCTGCAGATTTTTAAAAGCATCAAAAAGGATGAGATCATAGCCAAAAAAATAGAACCTGAAGATGGCATTGATGGAATGAACATATTTGGCGAAATAGTTAAAGCAAATAAAGGAAAAGATGCAAAATTACCATTAGGTAAAAACACGTACATAAAAGATGATTGTCTTTTTTCCTCTATTGATGGGCACATTTTTAAAAAAGATCAAAAAGTAAATGTGAATCCTTTGATTGAATTGAAAGACGTTAATGCCTCAACTGGAAATATTAGAACTTTTGCAAGCATAAAAATTTACAATAATATAAGTTCAGGTTATAAAATTGAAAGTGATGGAGATATAGAAATATATGGTGTTGTTGAAAGATCTACCATAATAGCAAAAGGCAACATTATAATTCATAGAGGTGTACAAGGAAGTGGAAAAGCAAAAATAATTTCAGGTGGAAAAATTGTTTCAAAATATTTGCAAAACTGTGATATAACAGCTGAAGGTGATGTTGTTAGCGAAGCGATAATGTATAGTAATGTCAAAAGCAATAGTTCTGTTAAATTGATTGGTAGCAAAGGTTTGATTGTAGGCAGTGTCGTAATTGCGGCAAGAGAAATCGAAGCAATTAACGTTGGTTCAAAGATGTATGTCCAGACAGAGTTGATAGTCGGCGAATCTCCTGAAAAAAGAAAAAGAAAAGAAGAAATAATTAATAAAATTGCAGAAAATGAAAAATCTATCGACGGATTAAACAAAATAATATTATATCTTAATAAAATAGGTATACCGGAAGACAAAAAAGCTATTTACGAGAAGACATTAAAATCATTATTGCAATTAGAAAATGAAAACAGACTTTTGTATGATGAATATAAAGAATTAAATTCAGATGAAAATAAAGAATCGTATGGTATAATTAAAGTACATGATACAGTTTATCCCGGAACTAAAATAACGATTGATGATGTATCAAGAAAGATAAAAGACCCTGTTAAATATGTTACATTTATGAGAAATGGTGCAGATATAGATATTTTACCTATAGGGTAAAGGGGGAAGATGAATGTCAGTAAATCCGATAGATTTACAAGTCGCAATACCTAAAATGGTAGATATAAGTAATATAAAACAAGTTGAAATACAAAGACCTGATGTATTTATTGGACAATTTATGGAAATGATAAATAATGAAAATGAGATAAAAAAGAGTAGAACAAATAAGATTAATGAATCAGATAAACCATATATAAAGAAAGATAAAAATGAAGTGGTTGATGATAACTTATCTAAGGGCAGAAAAAAATTTTTGTTAGGTCATATGGATATTAAAATATAAAATATATATTGACAATTATATCATAATATAATATATTAATTTGTGGATAACGCACGTTCAAGGATCTTAAAACTGGTGCCTAAAGGGTCGTTTTATGAGATGATTTGAACGGAGGAATAACCAGGAGGTGAAAACATGTCGGTAATATCAATGAAACAATTATTAGAAGCAGGTGTGCATTTCGGCCATCAGACAAGAAGATGGAATCCTAAAATGGCTCCGTATATCTTTACCGAAAGAAATGGGATATATATAATAGACCTTCAAAAAACGGTAAAAAAGATTGAGGAAGCTTACGATTTTATTAAGGAAGTTGTTTCAAACAATGGTACGGTCTTATTTGTAGGTACCAAAAAGCAGGCTCAGGATTCAGTAAAAGAAGAAGCCGAAAGATGTGGAATGTATTATGTCAATCAAAGATGGCTTGGTGGAATGCTAACCAACTACAAGACGATTAGAAGCAGAGTTGAGAGATTAAAAGAATTAAAACGTATGGAAGAAGATGGCACTTTTGATGTATTGCCTAAAAAGGAAGTTATCAAACTCAAAAAGGAAAAAGAAAAACTAGAAAAATACCTCGGTGGAATAGAAAATATGAACGGAATTCCATCAGTATTGTTTGTTGTGGATCCTAAAAAAGAAGCAATCGCTATTGCAGAAGCTAAAAATCTCGATATTCCTATAGTAGCCATCGTTGATACAAATTGTGATCCTGAAGAAGTAGATTACCCAATACCAGGAAATGATGATGCAATTCGTGCTGTAAAATTGATAGCTTCAAAGATAGCTGACGCTGTAATTGAAGCTAAACAAGGTGAACAATTAACTGCTGTTGAAGAATAATTTTAGTGTGGTAAGGAATTTTCTTGTCCTTACCATAAATTATATAAGGATGGAGGTTTAAAAATGATTTCTGCACAACAGGTTAAAGAGCTTAGAGAGCGTACTGGAGCAGGTATGATGGATTGTAAAATGGCGCTTACTGATTCTAATGGAGATATTGAAAAAGCTATTGATTTATTGCGTGAAAGAGGATTAGCGGCAGCTGCAAAAAAAGCTGGTAGAACGGCAAATGAAGGACTAGTCGAATCATATATTCATGGTGGAGGCAGAATTGGTGTTCTTGTAGAAGTTAATTGTGAAACAGATTTTGTTGCAAACACAGAGGATTTCAAGTCTTTTGTAAAAGAAATATGCATGCAAATCGCTGCAGCGAATCCACAATACATAAAAAGGGAAGATGTACCACAAGAAGTCATTGAAAAAGAAAGGGAAATTTTAAAAGCACAATCACTAAATGAAGGTAAGCCAGCACAAGTCATTGACAAAATTATTGAAGGACGTCTGGAAAAATTCTACAAAGAAAATTGTCTATTAGAACAATTGTATATAAGAGACGACAGCAAAACGGTAAAAGATTTATTAAACGAATTAATTGCTAAACTTGGTGAAAATATAATAATCAGAAGATTTGTTAGATTTGAAAGAGGAGAAGGTATTGAAAATCCTCAAGAGGAAGAATAAAATTAAATAGGCAACCAAAATAGGACACGGTTGTGTCCTATTTTTAATAGATTTGTGAAGGATTTTTAATATTTCTATAGAATAATAAAATGAGGTGTTCTAATGTCTGTAAAATACAAACGAGTAATATTAAAAATATCTGGAGAAGCTTTATCTGGTAGTGCAGGTTATGGAATCGATTTTGAAACTGTTAATTTAATTGCTGATCAAATAAAAGAAGTCAAAGAAATGGGAATTCAAATTGGCATTGTGATTGGAGGTGGTAATATTTGGAGAGGTAGAGAAGGTATAGGGATGGATAGAACTACCGCTGATCATATGGGCATGCTTGCTACGGTTATCAACTCACTCGCACTGCAAGATGCATTAGAACGAAGGGGTGTAGAAACAAGGGTACAGACAGCGATCGAAATGAGACAAATAGCCGAACCTTACATTAGAAGAAGAGCTATTAGGCATCTTGAAAAGGGGAGAGTTGTGATCTTTGCGGCAGGCACAGGTAATCCTTTCTTCTCTACAGATACGACAGCCTCTTTAAGAGCTGCTGAAATAGATGCAGAAGTAATTCTTCTTGCAAAAAAAGTAGATGGTGTTTATGACAAAGATCCTATGAAGTTTAAAGATGCAATAAAATTTGATAAATTAACATATCTTGATGTACTGAACAAAGGACTTGGTGTGATGGATTCAACCGCAACTTCTCTATGCATGGACAACAATATACCAATTATTGTTTTTAATTTAACTGTACCAGGCAATATAAAAAATGTAATAATGGGTCAAAAAATAGGTACTATTGTTAAGGAGGGATAGTCTAATGGATGATTTATTAAAAAATACTGAAGAAAAAATGAAAAAATCAATCGCAGTCTTAAAAAATGAGTTAATGTCTATAAGGGCTGGTAGAGCAAACCCTGCACTTCTAGATAGAATATCAATTGATTACTATGGTACAATGACACCAATAAACAAGTTAGCAACAATTACGGCACCAGAACCGAAAGTAATAATCATACAGCCATGGGACACATCAAAAATATCAGAAATAGAAAAAGCTATTCAAAAATCCGATTTGAATATAAATCCTACATCCGACGGAAAAATAATTAGATTAGTTTTCCCTGATCTTACGGAAGAAAGAAGAAAAGAACTTGTAAAACTTGTGCATAAAAAAGGTGAAGAAGCAAGAGTCGCAGTGAGACAAATTAGAAGAGATGCCAATGATATTATAAAGAAAATGGATAAAAATGGTGAAATATCTGAAGATGAAAAATTGAAAAGTGAAGAAAGTGTACAAAAACTTACTGATAAATATATAAAAGAGATAGATAAAATTTTAGAGCAAAAAGAGAAGGAGATAATGGAATTTTGATTGATATCATTGGCTATGATATTGAGACTGTTAAACAAATTTTAGATAAGAACAACATTAAATATGAAATAGAAATAAGTGAACCTATAAAACACTATAAAGGATATCAAAAGCGCGTTATTAAAACTGAATTTAAAGATGGCACATTAACGGTTATAGTAGCTGAATTTTAACCCCCTCACATGAGGGGGTATTGCCCATATTATAAGGAGGAAAATTAATGAGCTTTATTATAAATCGAAAGAAAAATACTGCTCACGAGATGGGGAAAAAATTAGATATGAACAATATCCCAAAACACGTAGCAATTATAATGGATGGCAATGGCAGATGGGCAAAAAAAAGAGGATTTATAAGGACACTTGGTCATAGAGCTGGTATGGAGGCAGTAAAAAGAGTAGTTAGAGCATCATGTGAAATTGGCATTAAGTATCTGACATTGTATGCATTTTCAACGGAAAATTGGAAAAGACCTGCAGAAGAGGTAAATGGATTAATGGACCTGCTGATAGAATATTTAGGACGTGAAATAAATGAATTGAATGAAAATGATGTAAAATTAAATTTTATTGGTGACCTGTCAAAAATACCTGAGAAATGTAAAATCAAGATTAAAGAATCAGAAGAAATAACAAAAAATAATAAAGGACTTACTTTAAACATTGCCTTAAACTATGGTGGAAGAAATGAAATAGTCAATGCTGTTAAAAAGATAGGCAAATCATTGTTAGATGGCAAAATAAAATTAAATGATATAGATGAACAAATTATTGCTGATAACTTGTATACAGCAGGACAGCCTGATCCCGATTTAATTATAAGGCCTAGTGGTGAATTGAGAATAAGCAATTTTATGTTATGGCAATCTGCATATTCAGAATTATGGTTTTCTGATATTTTATGGCCTGATTTTGATAAAAATCACCTCTTAGAAGCTATTATAGATTATCAGAAGCGAAACAGACGTTTTGGCGGTATATAAATTAAGGAGTTGAATTTATGTTAAAAAAAAGGATATCAAGTGCAATAATTGGCCTTCCTTTGGTTTTTGCAGCATTAATAGCAGGAGGATGGTATTTAAGGTTATTTTTGGCAGCAGTAAGCCTTATGGGATTAAATGAATTTTATACTGTTTTTAAAAATATCGATATAAAACCAATAAATTATATAGGGTATATAACAATTTTATTTTTTTATATTTTAGGATATTCTTACTATACTATGGATGTCATTGTATTGATAGCTATAATCATTTTTACTGTGCCAATACTACAGAGAAAATATAATTTAAAAGATACTTCAATCACAATGGCAGGTGTTATCTATATCATTTTCTTTTCTTATATTGGGAAAATAAGAGATATTAATAATGGGTACTTGTTAGTGTGGCTTATATTTATCATATCATGGTTAACTGATACATTCGCATATTTTGTAGGAAAGCATATGGGTAGAAGTAAATTATGTCCTACTATAAGTCCAAATAAAACTTTTGAAGGTTCTATAGGCGGTATAATAGGTTCGTTGATAGGTTGCATTATTTTTGCATATCTATTTAAAGAAAAATTGCAGATAAATATTTTTTACATAATTGCTTTAAGCATTACCGGAAGTCTAGTGGCTCAGATAGGTGATCTTTTTGCTTCATTAGTAAAGCGAAACTGCAACACAAAAGATTTTAGCAAAATCATCCCTGGTCATGGCGGTATTTTAGATAGATTTGATAGCATTTTATTTGTATCTCCATATATTTATATCTTTTTTACGTATGTTTACAAATGAAAGGAGCATAACATGAAAAATATAGTTATATTGGGTTCTACAGGTTCTATTGGCACACAAACTCTTGATGTAGTAAGAAAGTCAAACGAATTTCGAGTTATTGGATTAACATGTTATAATAATATAGAGCTGATGAAAGAGCAGATTGAAGAATTTAAACCGGAATTCGTCGCTGTGAAAGACAATGACAAAGCTTTATCATTGAAGAAAATGATAAACACAAGAACGGAAATAATTTCGGGTGAGGAAGGAATAAATAAAGTAGCTTCTCTTCCAAATATCCAAATGGTTGTTATAGCGATTGAAGGCATTGCAGCTCTTATACCCACTATAAAAGCAATTGAAGCGGGACATGACATCGCACTTGCGAGTAAAGAATGCTTAGTTACAGGTGGGCACATAATTAAAAGACTGGCAAATGAGAAAAATGTAAATATACTGCCTGTCGACAGTGAGCATAATGCAATATATCAGTGCATTCAATCAGGAAAAAAAGAATTTGTAAATAGATTGATAATAACTGCTTCGGGAGGACCATTTAGAGGCAAAACGGTGGATGAATTAAAATGCGTTACTGTTGAGGAAGCCTTAAAGCATCCAAATTGGAAAATGGGAAAAAAAATTACCATTGATTCTGCTACACTAATGAATAAAGGATTTGAAGTTATAGAGGCTAAATGGCTTTTTGACATGCCCATAGATAAAATTGAAGTTGTCGTTCACAAAGAAAGCATAATTCATTCTATGGTGGAATTTATAGATGGTAGTATTATTGCAGAAATGGCAACTCCGGATATGAGAATACCGATTCAATACGCACTTAATTTTCCCAACAGAAAATATATAGACGGTGTCTCTTATCTTGATGTAACAAAAATTGGAAAGTTATCCTTTGAAAAGCCAGACATTAAAACTTTTAGATGCCTCCAACTGGCGTACGACGCATTAAAAGAAGGTGGAACAATGACAACTGTATTAAATACCGCAGATGAGGTTGCAGTTCAATTGTTTTTAAAAAAAATAATTTCTTTCAATGACATTCCTTATATAATAGAAAAATATATGAATAATCATAAAAACATCATTAATCCAGAATTAAATGATATAATAGAAGTAGATAGAGAAATAAGGGAGAAAATTAAGAGTGAGTATATGAGGTGATAGATAAGTGATATTTTTTTATGTTGTTGTAAGTGTAATTGTATTGAGCATTTTAGTTACGATCCACGAGTTTGGACATTTTATAGTTGCAAAATTGTCTGGTACAAAAGTTAATGAATTTGCTGTTGGCTTTGGACCAAAGATCTTTTCAAAAAAATACGGGGAAACAGAATACTCATTTAGGTTAATGCTCTTTGGTGGTTTTTGTGCTTTAGCAGGTGAAGATGAAACATCTAATGACAAAAGAGCTGTAACTAATCAACCATGGTACACAAGGCTAGGAATTTTTGCAGCGGGGCCTTTAATGAATATATTATTGACATTTATATTATTGGTTATAGTTTTCTACATAGTTGGTAGTCCAGTTCCGATTGTAGGCTCAGTACTTAGTGGATATCCAGCAGAAAAAGCCGGCATTATACCAGGTGATAAAATAGTAATGGTAAACAATACAAAAATAAATGATTGGGATACACTGCAAAATATAATTAATTCAAACAGTGGAATTAAACTAAAATTCACGATAGAAAGAGATAACGTAATTTTAACTAAAAGTATTGTACCAACTTATGATAAAAATGCTTCAAAGCCAATGATAGGAATTGTTCCTCAATATAAAAGATCTCTACTTTTAGCTTTTAGTACTGGCACGAAGCAGGCAATCTTTTTCTCTAAAATGATAATTTTATCCTTGTACATGCTTATAACTGGTAAAGTTTCTGCAAATGATTTAATGGGGCCTGTTGGTATAGTTCAAGCAATTGGTACAGAGGCAAAGTCTGGTATACTGAATTTAATGGCATTTACTGCGCTTATAAGCGTAAATCTAGGACTATTAAATTTACTGCCGTTTCCCGCGCTGGATGGTGGTAGGATTTTATTCGTGCTGATAGAAAAAATCAGAGGAAAACCTGTCGATCCTGAAAAAGAAGGCTTTGTACACTACATTGGCTTTATATTGTTAATTGCGCTTATACTGTTTGCTACATACAGAGATTTGATTCGAATAAATATCTTTAAATAAAAGGTGATTATATGAGAAAAAAAACAAAAGAAGTAAGGATCGGAAACATATATATAGGAGGAAACAATCCAATTGCCGTACAGTCAATGACAAATACAGACACTAAAGATATAAAGAAAACCGTCAATCAAATTAGAGATTTGCAAAATGCTGGCTGCGATATTGTTCGTGTAGCGGTGCTTGATTTTGAAGCTGCAAACGCAATTAAAGAAATAAAAAAGGAAATAAATATCCCTATTGTGGCAGATATTCACTTTAATTATAGGCTTGCAATTGAGGCAATAAAGAATGGAGCAGATAAAATTAGAATAAATCCAGGAAATATTGGAGGTGAAGACAAGTTAAAATTAGTCGCTGATGCTGCCAAAGATAGTGGTATTCCTATAAGAGTAGGAGTAAATTCTGGTTCCTTGGAAAAAGATATTTTAAATAAATATGGTGGCGTAACAGCAGAAGGAATTGTAGAAAGTGCTCTTAAAAGTGTCTCTTTATTAGAAAAGTGTGGCTTTTATGATATAGTGATATCTTTAAAAACCTCAAATGTCCCACTTACAATAGAATCGTATAAACTAATTTCAGAGAAAGTAAATTATCCGCTTCATGTAGGTGTTACAGAAGCTGGAACAAGTTGTTCTGGAACAATAAAATCTTCAATTGGCATAGGAACATTGTTGTATATGGGTATTGGAGATACTATCAGAGTTTCATTAACTGGCAATCCGCTTGAAGAGGTAAAAGTAGGTAAGCAAATATTAAAATCATTGGGATTATCAAAAGGCGGAGTAGAAATCATATCGTGTCCAACTTGTGGAAGAACAAAAATCAATTTAATTGATTTGGCAAAAAAGGTTGAAAATGCGACTGCCAGCATTAAAGAAGATATAAAAATAGCTGTAATGGGGTGTGCAGTTAATGGTCCAGGAGAAGCGAAAGAAGCAGATATAGGAATAGCAGGTGGGGCAGGTGAAGGTCTTATTTTTAAACACGGAAAAGTGCTAAAAAAAGTACCGGAAGATAGGCTTTTTGATGAGTTTATGAAAGAACTATATGATATGTTAAAGGAGAAATCATCATGATATCTGTTATTATACCTGCGTATAATGAGGAGAAAAATATAAAAAATGTCTTAAACGTACTTAAAAAAATCAATATTATAGATGAAATAATTGTGGTAAATGATGGTTCAACAGACAACACTGAAAAAGAAGTGTTGCTTTTTGATGTCAAATTAGTAAATTTCGATAAAAACTTAGGAAAGGGTGCAGCTGTAAAAAGAGGAATACAGATAGCTAAAGGAGATGTTTTAGTTCTGCTGGATGCCGATCTTGTCGGTTTCACTCCAAATCATTTTAGTAAATTAGTGAAACCAGTCTTAGAAAATAATTGTGACATGACAGTGGGTGTATTTTCTTCTGGAAGAAAAAGAACAGATTTAGCACAAAAGATAGCACCTTTTTTGTCTGGGCAGAGAGCTTTAAAAAAGGATTTATTTTTAGAGTTTATAAATGATAAAGATATAGACATTTTAAAATATGGGATAGAAATTGCGCTGACAAAATATGCTAAAGAGAAAAATCTAAGAGTACAACACGTACAATTGGAAAATATGACTCATATTATGAAAGAAGAAAAATTAGGTTTTATTAAGGGCTTTCGAGCCAGATTAAGGATGTACAAAGATATTTTAAAGGTATGGATGTAAGGAGTGCATTTAAATGCTACCTTCTTTTTTTAAAGATGATCTCGGTATAAACGATGTAGAAATAAATAAAATAAGTCTTTCCTTGAAAGAAAAAAAGCTTATATTGTATTTACCTTTTAATTTAGAAAAAGAAATAACGAAATTAGAAAATTTAAAATCTACTATTAAATCAAAAATTCCACAATTACAAAATATAGAGTTTAAATTTAAAGGTTCAGATATCAATGATATTTCTTCGATTATAAGTGATCATTGGGAGGATATTGTAAAAAAAGCAAGTGAAAAATACCCTGGAACATTAAGTTTTATAAAGTCTTGTGATATCTGTATAGAAGACAACCAACAGGTTTTAATAAAAGCGTCAAATGAAGTAGCCTACAATTTCTTAAAGAAAAATAAAATCAATATATATATTTGTGAATTGATAAAAAAATATTATGGCTTAAATGTAGAACTTATTTTAGGTTTTGATGAGTCATTAAATAGTAAAGTTAATAAAAAGATACAAAAAGACGAAGAAATGATTGTAAATAATATAATTACAACTCCAACTGAAGATACACAAAAGGCAGCAAGCGATGTCAATAATGATGACAAAAAAGTTTTACTTGGCAAAGAGATAAATTCAAAAGTCATAAAAATTTCTGAAATATCTCAAGAAGGCGATGATGTAACAATACAAGGAGAAATATTTGCATTAGAATTACGAGAAATTAAATCTAAATACTTGACGACATTTGATATAACAGATAATACGTCATCATTTTCAGTTAAAGCATTTTTCAGTGATGAAAAGTACAATGCAATTAAAGATAAATTAAAAGTAGGAAGCTGCGTTAAAGTACGTGGAACAGTCATATACGATAAATATGAAAGAGATTTAATCATAAATGCGAAAGATATTGAAGTTGCTGAAAAAATTATGAGAATTGACAATTCACCAGAAAAAAGAGTAGAATTGCATGTACACACCCAAATGAGCAGTATGGACGGCGTAAGTTCTGCTGAGTCTTTAATTAAAAGAGCATCTGAGTGGGGGCACAAGGCCATAGCGATAACAGATCATGCAGTCTTGCAAGCTTATCCTGAAGCTCAGAGTGCTGCTAAAAAATATGGTGTCAAAGTCATCTACGGTGTGGAAGGCTATCTTGTCAACGATGGTGTTCCGATCGTCAGTGGAAACGCATCAGGAACTATTGATGACAGCTTTGTTGTATTCGATATTGAAACTACCGGTTTGTCAAGTATCAATGATAGTATTATTGAGATTGGCGCCGTTAAGATAAAGGATTGCCAAATAGTAGATACATTTGAGACTTTTGTAAATCCACAAATTCATATATCAAACTTTATAACAAAATTGACTGGAATAACAGATGATATGGTTAAAAGATATCCACCAATTGATGAAGTTTTGCCTAAATTTTTGGAATTTATAAAAGGTTCTACTCTTGTAGCACATAATGCAAACTTTGATGTGACGTTTATAAAAACAAAAGCTAAAAATCTTGGTATTGAAGTGGACAATCCTGTTTTAGATACTTTAGAGTTAAGCAGACATATGTATGAAAATCTTAAAAATTACAAATTGGACACTGTAGCACAGCATCTTGGAGTTTCACTTGAAAATCATCATAGAGCTGTAGATGATGCTAGAGCAACTGCTGAAATTTTTCTTAAAAGTATTAATAAGTTGAAAGAGAACGGCATAGAAAAAGTAAATGAAATAAATAGTTATTTGAAGAATAAAGTTGACATAAAAAAAATGCCTACATATCATGTAATAATACTTGTCAAAAATCAGAAAGGATTAAGAAATTTATATGAATTAGTATCAAAGTCTAATTTGGAATATTTCCACAGAAATCCAAGAATTCCTAAAAGTTTGTTAACACAAATGAGAGAAGGGTTGTTAATCGGCTCTGCATGTGAGCAGGGTGAAGTTTTTAGAGGATTGATATCAAATTTTGATGACGACAAATTGCAAGAAATAATTAGGTATTACGATTATCTTGAAATACAGCCGCTAGGCAACAATGAATTTTTAATCGATAAAGGCGAAGTCAATAGTAAAGAAGAACTGATAAAAATAAATAAGCGCATTTATGAACTTGGAAAGCGCTTTAAAAAGCCTGTTGTTGCCACTTGTGATGTGCATTTTTTAGATCCTTGGGATGATGTTTATAGGAAAATATTGATGTATGGAAAGGGGTTTAAAGATGCTGATAGACAACCTCCATTGTATTTTAGAACAACAGAAGAAATGTTAAGTGAGTTTAATTACTTTGATGAAAAAACTGCTAAAGAAATAGTTATTGACAATCCTAATAAAATAGTTGAATTAATAGAAGATGTTAAACCAATTCCTGATGGTACTTTTCCTCCGTCAATAGAAGGCGCAGAAGAAGAATTAAGAAAATTGACACTTAATAAAGCGCATGAAATATATGGTGAAAAGTTGCCAGAAATAGTGGAAAAGAGGTTAGACAAGGAGTTAAACTCTATCATAAATAATGGCTATGCTGTGATGTATATTATTGCACAAAAATTAGTTACAAAATCTTTAAATGATGGTTACTTAGTCGGTTCGAGGGGCTCTGTTGGTTCGTCATTTGTGGCAACTATGAGTGGAATAACAGAGGTAAATCCATTGCCACCACATTACATATGCCCTCAATGTAAATATTCCGAATTCGCTTTAGACGGAAGTTATGGTTCCGGTGTGGACATGCCTGATAAAAATTGTCCAAATTGTGGTACAAAGATGAAAAAGGATGGTCATGATATACCATTTGAAGTATTTCTCGGCTTTGAAGGTGATAAGGAACCTGATATAGATCTCAATTTTTCTGGCGATTATCAACCAATAGCTCATAAATATACGGAAGAAATCTTTGGCACAGGACACGTATTTAGAGCAGGTACTATTGGTACATTAGCCGATAAAACTGCTTATGGATTTGTCAAAAAGTATTTTGAAGAAAAAAACTTATTAGTGCACAATGCAGAGATCAAAAGATTGGTTATGGGTTGTACTGGCGCAAAGAGAACAACCGGCCAACATCCCGGCGGTGTCATGGTAGTACCTAAAGACAGAGATATTTATGAGTTTACTCCAATACAGCATCCTGCGGATGCACAAGACTCCGATATAATAACAACCCATTTTGATTATCATTCTATAAGCGGGAGATTGCTAAAACTCGACATATTAGGTCATGATGATCCGACGGTAATTAGAATGTTGGAGGACTTGACAGGTGTTAATGCAAGAGAAATACCATTAGATGATAAAGAGACGATGAGTTTATTTACAAGTGTTGACGCGCTTAATATTAAGCCAGAAGATATAAATTGCACAGTTGGCACTTTGGGTCTGCCTGAATTTGGTACCAGATTTGTAAGGCAAATGCTTGTAGACACTAAACCTACAACATTTGCTGAGCTTGTCAGAATTAGTGGTCTTTCACATGGTACTGATGTGTGGCTAAATAATGCACAGGACATTATAAAAGAAGGGAAGGCAACCCTTAAAGAAGTAATCTCTACGAGAGATGACATAATGTTGTTTCTTATCAGCAAAGGAATGGATAAAAAATTGTCGTTCAAAATAATGGAAAGTGTTCGAAAAGGAAAAGGCATAAAAGATGAAGAAATTGAAGAGATGAAAAAACATGATGTTCCAGATTGGTTTATACAATCTTGTAAAAAAATTAAATATATGTTTCCTAAAGCGCATGCTGTTGCATACGTAATTATGGCTTTTAGAATTGCTTATTTTAAAGTACATTATCCAGAGGCATTTTATGCAACATATTTTACAGTTAGAGCAGATGAGTTTAACTTAGATATAATGAATTCTATAGAAAAGATAAAAGAGAATATAAGGTTGATTGAATCAAAAGGAAATAATGCTACAGCTAAAGAAAAGGGATTATTGACAATACTGGAAGTTGGACTAGAGATGTATTTAAGAGGTTTAAAATTCACCGATGTGGATTTATATAAATCTGATGCAATTAAATTTCTTATTACTAAAGACGGGATATTGCCTCCATTGAATTCTTTAGAGGGAATTGGAAAACAGGCTGCAAAAATAATAGCAGAAGAGAGAAAAAACGGGAAATTCCTGTCTATAGAAGATTTAAGAAATAGAACCAGAATTAGCAAGACGGTAATTGACATTTTAAAACAACACAGATGTTTGCAGGATGTACCTGAATCAAACCAATTAAGTTTATTTTAGTGTTGCATTGGTTATTTGTGTATGTTATAATTGTTATGGCAAAATAGAAATTAAGCTTAAGAGTGGGATTTCCCACTCTTTCGTATTATATAATTGTATTTTTTACACAAAATTAAACTAGGAAGATAAGATAAGGAGGTAATCAGATTGTCGAGAATTGAAGAGTTAACAAGAAATCTTGTTGCTCCTGCTATAGAGAAAAACAATTTTGAATTGGTTGATGTTGAATACAAGAAAGAAGGTAACAATTGGTATTTAAGAGTTTATATAGATAAGGAGGGTGGAGTTAGTTTAGACGACTGTCAAATAATTAGTGAGTATCTTAGTGAAAAACTTGATGAAGTGGATCCAATAGAAAATAGCTACATACTTGAAGTATCATCACCTGGTATAGATAGACCATTAAAGACGCAAAGAGATTTTGATAAATTTAAAGGTAGTTTAGTTGAAGTTTCATTATATCAGCCAATAGATAAAAAGAAAAAGTATGAAGGAGAGCTTGTGGGATTAATTAATGACAAAGTAGTAATAACGGACAATGGTGAAAGAAAAGAGTTTGATATTAACGATATAAGTTTAGTTAAACCTGTAATTAAATTTTGAATTGAAGGAGGGAGATTAATGAATAGTGAATTTATTGAGGCACTTGATCAAATTTGTAAAGATAAAGGTATCCCTAAAGACACGATGTTTGAAGCAATTGAGGCTGCTTTAGTTTCAGCATATAAAAAAAATTATGGAACTGCTCAGAATGTAAAAGTAAAAATGGATAGAGAAACCGGCGATGTTAAAGTTTATGCACAAAAAACTGTTGTTGAGAATGTTTATAATGATTTATTCGAAATAAGTTTAGAAGATGCTCAAAAGTTAAGTAAAAAATATCAAGTTGGTGATGTCGTTGATATCGAAGTTACACCAAAATCTTTTGGAAGAATAGCAGCTCAAAATGCGAAACAAGTTGTTGTTCAGAGAATAAGAGAAGCAGAACGTGGCATAGTATATGAAGACTTCTTGAGTAAAGAATCAGAGATTGTAACTGGAATAGTAGAAAGAATTGAAAGAAAAAACGTACTGGTGGATTTAGGGAAAGCCGAAGCGACATTGACACCGAATGAACAGATACCAAATGAGACTTATAATCATGGAGACAGAATAAAAGTTTATATAGTCGAAGTAAAAAAGACAACAAAAGGGCCACAAATACTGATTTCTCGTTCACATCCTGGCCTTGTAAAAAGACTTTTTGAAATGGAAGTGCCAGAATTACAGCAAGGAATTGTGGAAATACGCAGTATATCAAGAGAACCAGGTTCAAGAACCAAAATGGCTGTATACACGAAAGATGAGAATGTAGATCCAGTGGGTTCTTGTGTTGGATATAAAGGTGCTAGGGTACAAGCGGTTGTAAATGAGTTGAAAGGTGAAAAAATAGATATTGTAAAGTGGAGCTCAAAACCACAAGAATTTGTGACTAATGCTTTGAGTCCGGCAAAAGTTTTAAGTATAGATATTGATGAAAAAGAAAAAATAGCCAGAGTTGTTGTTCCCGATTATCAGCTTTCTCTTGCGATTGGCAAAGAGGGACAGAATGTAAGACTGGCTGCTAAATTAACAGGATGGAAAATTGATATAACAAGTGAATCTGCGTCCAAATCTTAATGTCGGGGTGGTGAATATGAAGGCAAAAAAAATTCCTATGCGAATGTGCCTTGGTTGTCAAGAGATGAAACCAAAAAAAGAACTATTGAGAATAGTCAAAAAAGCTCATAGCAATGATATCCAAGTCGATCTTACAGGAAAGATGTCAGGAAGAGGTTGCTATATATGTAAAAACATTGATTGTCTTGAAAAGGCTTTAAAGTCAAAAAAAATAGAAAGAGCATTAGAAACTTCGCTGACTGAAGATATTATTGAGCAAATGAGAAAAGAGGTTTCAAATGAATAAATTTTATTCAATGTTGGGATTGTGCAGAAAGGCTGGTAAGTTATTAGCTGGAAGTCTTGGAGTTGAAAAAGGTGTTGTCAGTTTAAAGGTTTGTTTAGTTATAATATCTACAGATGCTTCCGATAATACAAAGAAAAAATTTATAAATTTATGTAATAGCAAGAGTATCCCATATTTAATAGTAGGAAATAAAGAAGATATAGGGAAAAGTATAGGAAAAGGTGATACAGCAGTAATTGGCATTACAGATGTTAATCTATCCAACAAATTAATAATTGAAGCAGAGGAGGTTCTAACTAATGGAGGTGAATAAAATGTCAAAAACTAGAGTTTATGAATTAGCGAAAGAATTAAAATTAACTAGTAAAGAATTGATATCAAAGCTCAATGATTTAGATATTAATGTGAAAAACCATATGAGTACTTTAGAAGACGATGAAGTAAGTTTAATAATAGATTTGTTAACTGAAAAGGAAAAAACAGAAACAGATGATTTATTAGATGAATATGAAGAAATTAATGAAAAACCTTCAAAAAAATCTACTAAAAAACAGAAAAAATCTGATGGCAAAAAAGCTAAAGAAAATAACATGAATGTACAGCAAAATGATACGGTTAAGATAATATCAATACCTGCGTTTATTACTGTTAAAGAACTATCTGAAAAAATGAAAATAAACCCATCAGATATCATTAAAAAGTTAATTGCAAAGGGAATAATGGTAACCATAAATCAACAAATAGATTATGAAAATGCTTCACAAATTGCTGAAGAATATGGTTTTTTATTAGAAAAAAAAGAAGAAAATGAAGATGATCTTGAAATTTTAGATAGAGAAGATGATGAAAAAGATCTTCTTCCGAGGCCTCCTGTCGTGACTGTTATGGGGCATGTAGATCATGGGAAAACATCTTTATTGGATGCGATTAGGAAAACAAATGTTACTCAGCATGAGGCAGGTGGAATAACGCAGCATATTGGGGCATCTGTTGTAGAAATAAATGGGAAGAAGGTTGTATTTTTAGATACACCTGGACATGAAGCATTTACAGCCATGAGAGCAAGAGGTGCTAGTGTTACAGATATTGCAGTGCTAGTTGTTGCCGCTGACGATGGCGTAATGCCTCAGACAATAGAAGCAATCAATCATGCAAAAGCTGCCAATGTTCCTATAATTGTTGCTATAAACAAAATTGATAAACCAAATGCAAATCCGGATAGAGTAAAACAAGAATTAGTTGAACAAGGCTTAATACCCGAAGATTGGGGTGGTAATACAATCTGTGTCAATGTTTCAGCACAGAAAAATATAGGACTTGACGATTTATTGGAAATGATATTATTAGAAGCGGAAATGTTAGAATTAAAAGCTAATCCAAATAGGCCAGCTAGAGGGACAATAATAGAAGCACAACTTGATAAAAATAGAGGTCCTATTGCGACAGTTTTAGTCCAAAAGGGAACCCTTAAGACGGGAGATGTAATAATCGCTGGAACAGCTTATGGCAAAGTAAGAGCCATGTTTGATGATAAAGGAAGAAAAGTAAAAAAAGCAACACCGTCGATTCCTGTTGAGGTTTTGGGTTTATCAGATGTTCCAAAAGCAGGTGACATACTAGTAGTATTGGATGATGAGAAAAAAGCTCGTTCGATTGCAGAAAAACGCAAAGAAAAGTACAGAGAAGAAGAAATAATGCAAAAGCAGAAAATATCACTTGATGAATTGTTTAATCAAATAAAAGAGGGTAATGTCAAAGAACTTAATATTATTCTAAAAGCGGATGTTCAGGGTTCTGTGGAGGCTTTAAAAAATTCGATTGAGCAATTAAGCAATGATGATGTAAGACTTAGAGTTATTCATGGAGCAGTAGGAGCTATTACTGAAACAGATGTTATGTTTGCTTCTGCTTCTAATGCTATAATAATAGGTTTTAATGTAAGACCTGACAGCAAAGCTAAATCTCTGGCTGAAAAAGAAAAAGTCGATATAAGGCTATATAGAATAATTTATGATGCAATAGATGATTTAAAAGCAGCAATGAAAGGTATGCTAGAACCAGAATTCAGAGAGAAAGAGTTAGGCAAAGCTGAAGTTAGAGCTGTATTTAGAGTTCCTAATGTAGGAAATGTAGCAGGATGTTATGTTATAGAAGGAAAAATAATTAGAAATGCAAATATAAGAGTTGTAAGAGATGGCATAGTGATTTTCGAAGGAAAGATATCTTCTCTGAAGAGGTTTAAAGACGATGTGAAAGAAGTACAGTCTGGATTTGAATGTGGAATTGGCATTGAAAGATTTAATGATATAAAAGAAGGCGATGTGCTTGAAGCATATCAGATGGAGGAAATACCCCGCTGAAAGGATGAATAAAAGTGCATTACAGAAGTGGACGATTGTCAGAAGAAATAAAAAAAGAAGTAAGTAAAATGATCTTCGAAGAAATAAAAGACCCAAGAATCAGTAATATGACAAGCATAACCGATATTGAAGTTACAAAGGATTTAAGGTATGCAAAAATTTATATTAGCGTTTATGGCAATGATGATGAGAAAAAAAGTACTTTAGAAGGGTTAAAGAGCGCAACAGGTTTTATAAGGCATGAACTCGGCAAAAGAATTAAATTAAGATATACTCCTGAATTGATATTTGAAATAGACAATTCGATAGAATATGGCGCCCATATTTCAAAGATATTGAGAGAATTAGATAAACAAGAGAGTGAAGACAAATGATTTTAAACGACATATTAGATTCCATAAATGAAGCAAAAGAAATAATTGCCGTAACACATGTATCACCAGATGGAGATGGTATTGGATGTATTACAGCTTTATATAAAGCAATGAAGAAATTGGATAAGGATATATCTATATTCATCGATGATGTTGTGCCTGATATTTATAAGTTCATGCCGTACACAGATAAAATCACAAAACCGATCAATAAAAGGGCAGACTTACTCATAGCAGTAGATTGTGCAGATGCTGAGAGAATGGGAAGTGCAAAAGAATTATTAAGAGTAGTTCCTAAGTCAATAAATATAGATCATCATGTATCAAATACTTTGTACGCTAATATGAATTATGTCGATACAAATGCAGCTTCATCAGCAGAGATTGTTTATCAGTTAATAAAAATACTAGGTATTGATTTAGATCAAGAAATAGCAGAAAGTTTATATGTAGGCGTTGTTACAGACACAGGGAATTTTATGTACAGTTCAACAACATCATTTACTCATGAAGTTGCTGGTGATTTAATAAATAACGGGGTCTCTGTAAGCAAAATTTCTGATATAATTTTTCACAACATAAAATACAGCAAACTAAAATTAATAAGCAGAGCTATAGACAAAATGGAACTTTATTTTAATAAAAAAGTTGCATATATGGAATTAAAAAAAGAAGATTTTATAGAAACGGGAACAGAGATATCAGATGTTGAGAATATTATTAATTTTGGAAGAGACATAGATGGTGTGGAAGTCGCAGTTATGTTGATAGAAAAAGACGGTTTGATAAAGGGTAGCTTAAGATCGAAAAATTACGTAGATGTAAATAAAATTGCCCAAAAATTTAATGGTGGTGGGCACGTTAGAGCGTCGGGTTTTTCAAAAAATAGCAGTATAAATGAGGTAAAAAATGAAGTTTTAGAATTAATAAAAAATGAGCTAAATGAGTGATATTAATGGATGGATTTTTAAATGTATTAAAACCACCTGGTATGACGTCACATGATGTTGTATCATTTTTAAGAAAAAAATTTAACATAAAAAAGATAGGACATCTTGGGACACTTGACCCAGGAGCAGCTGGCGTCTTGCCTATATGTATTGGGAAAGCAACTAAACTATCCCAGTATGTAGTATCACAAAGCAAGACTTACAGGGCAGAGATAACTTTTGGATTTTCAACAGACAGTATTGATAAGTTTGGAAACATAACAAATGCAACACCTGTAAAAATTTTTACTATTGATAGAATACAAGAAGTTCTAACGAAATTTAAAGGTGATATTTTACAGGTACCACCTATTTATTCTGCAAAAAAAATCAATGGAAAAAAACTTTATGAATATGCGAGAGAAGGTAAAAGTATTGAAATTAAGGCTTCACCAATATGCATATATGATATAAAACTTGTATCATATGATATACCATACAGAATTATGTTTGATATAAAGTGCTCAAAAGGCACATATATAAGGGCTCTTGTAAGAGATGTTTGTGATAAGCTTAATATCGCAGGATATATGTCAATGTTAATTAGAATAAGTGTTGGGCCATTTTCACTAGAGAATTCATACACATTAGAAGATATTAAGACTGATAAATACAACATGATTGAAATGAGTAATGTTTTGCCATTTCCGGATGTTTACCTTAATAATTTTGACTACAAAAAAATAATACATGGGCGCCCGATAGAAAACAATTATTTAGACGTAAATTCTAATTTTGTTAAATTGTATAATCCAGATAATTTGTTTATTGGCATTGGCAAAGTAGATAGTTCTAAAATATATGTTGAAAGATTATTAGTTGGAGCTGATGACTAATTGGTAATACTCGATGAATATAATATAAAAAAGTATAATGATAAAAAGGTGATCGCTCTTGGAAATTTCGATGGAATTCATCTTGGACATCAAGAATTAATAAAAAAAGCCATTGAATTATCTAAGGTTAACAAAATATCAAGCTCTGCTTTCACATTTAGACAGCATACAATGAAGACGATATGTGAAAATAAATTTCCTAAACTTTTAATAACTAATAGAAAAAAATTAGAGGAATTCTCTAAGTTTATGCTCGATTATGCCATAATTTATGACTTTAATAAAGATTTTTCATTACTTTCACCTGAAAATTTTATTAAAGATATTCTCATTGACAAATTAAATATGAAAATTGCTATAGTAGGAGAAAATTATAGATTCGGTTACAGGGCCAGTGGCGATATTCAGCTGCTTAAGAGTTTTTCTAAAATCTATGATTATAAAGTAGAAGTCATTGAACCTGTGAAGTTGAATGAAATCGTAATTAGCAGCAGTTATATACGTTCTTTGATTCAAGAAGGTAAAATTGAAGAAGCCAACAAGTGTCTTGGAAGATATTTCAGCTTAGAAGGTTATGTCATTAGCGGGAGAAAGGTCGGAAGAAAGCTGGGATTTCCAACTGCAAATATAAGCATTGATAGAGATTATATCCTGCCTTTAAATGGTGTATATCTAACAAAAGTAAAAATACTTAATAAATATTTTTTGGGCATAACGAATGTTGGTATTAATCCTACTTTTAATGTCAATAATTTGTCTGTAGAAACATACATAATAGATTTTAATAAAAATATTTATGGTATGTTTATAGAAGTTGAATTTATTAAGCGTATACGCGATGAAATAAAATTTAATAGTGAAGAAGAACTCATAGAGCAAATGAAAGAAGATTATATATTTGCAAAATCTCATAATTATATTTTACATAATTAAATTTTTATGATAAAATTATATCCGTAGTTACCATAGCTTTGATATTCGTTCACCGGCGGTATCAATGCTATTCGGCGAATTTAAAAGCGGAGGTGAAATCATGTTAAACAAAGAAAGAAAAAATGAAATAATTGCACAAAACAGAATCCATGAGAAGGATACTGGATCTCCAGAAGTTCAGATCGCATTACTAACTGAGAGGATTAATTCTTTAAATGAACATTTAAAAGTTCATAAAAAAGATCATCATTCAAGACGTGGTTTGCTTAAGATGGTTGGTCAAAGAAGAGGATTATTAAATTATCTAATGAAGAAGGATATGGACAGGTACCGTGCCATCGTTGAAAAGTTAGATTTAAGAAAATAGAGCGGGTAACCTCGCTCTTTTTTCTGTATTAAAGCTTTTGTTAAATGAAAAAAATATATTAAGAATGAAAGGAGGATATTATGGAAAGAAATTTCGAACTTGACCTTGCTGGAAAAAAATTAATAGTTCAAACTGGAAAGCTTGCGCAACTAGCTAATGGTAGTGCACTTGTTAGATATGGTGATACAGTGGTATTAGTAACAGCTTGCGCTTCAAAAGAGCCGAGAGAAGGCGTTGATTTTTTTCCGTTAAGCGTTGATTATGAAGAGAGGCTGTATTCTGTGGGTAAAATACCAGGTGGTTTTATTAAACGAGAAGGTAAGCCTACAGAAAAAGCTATTTTAACATCAAGATTGATAGATAGGCCTATAAGGCCATTGTTTCCTCATGGTTATAGAAACGACGTACAAGTTATTGCTACTGTTTTGTCTGTTGATCCTGATGTACAGCCAGAGATTGTAGCTATGATAGGGTCTTCAGTTGCATTATCTATATCAGATATTCCATTTAATGGCCCTACGGGTTCCGTGTCAGTAGCGCTAGTAGATGGAAAATTTATAATTAATCCTGATTTGGCTACAAGGGAAAAAAGCGATCTCCATTTGACTGTTTCTGGTACAAAAGATGCTATTATGATGGTTGAAGCAGGTGCTAATGAAGTTCCAGAAGAAGTAATGTTAGATGCAATTATGTATGCTCATGAGTACATAAAGAAAATAGTAGATTTCATTGAGGGAATTGTAAAAGAAGTGGGGCTTCCTAAAGCAGAAGTAACAATACATGAAATAGATAGCAATTTAGAACGCCTTGTCAGAGAATTTGCAACAGAAAAAATATATAATGCACTTAGAACAGAGGAAAAAAAGGAAAGAAATGATAACATAGACAAAGTTGAAGAAGAGGTATTGGAGCATTTTAAAGATGAATATCCAGATAACCTTGCTGATATTGATGAGGTTCTATATACAATTACAAAAGAGCAAATGCGAAAAATGATCACTGAAGAAAAAATAAGAGTAGATGGAAGAGGACTTGATGATATCAGGCCTATAACTTGTGATATAGGAGTTTTGCCTAGGACACATGGTTCAGCAGTCTTTACTCGTGGACAAACACAGGTGATGACAGTCGCAACATTAGGACCGCTTGGAGATATACAAATATTAGATGGATTAGGTGATGAAGAATCTAAGCGATATATGCATCATTATAATTTTCCTCCTTTTAGTGTTGGTGAAACAAGACCATTAAGAGGTCCTGGAAGAAGGGAAATTGGACATGGTGCGTTAGCAGAGAGAGCACTAGAGCCTATGATACCATCCGAAGAAGAGTTTCCATATACAATAAGATTGGTATCGGAGGTACTAAGTTCAAACGGCTCTACTTCTCAAGCAAGTGTATGTGGAAGCACACTGGCTCTTATGGATGCTGGTGTCCCGATTAAAGCGCCTGTTGCAGGTGTTGCTATGGGACTAATTAAAGAAGGTGAAACGGTATCGATTCTGACAGACATACAAGGAATAGAAGATTTTCTCGGTGACATGGATTTTAAAGTAGCTGGTACTGAAAAAGGAATAACAGCAATTCAAATGGATATAAAAATTGCTGGTATTGATCGCGACATTCTATCAGCAGCACTAGAAAAAGCACGAAAAGGTAGACTTTTTATATTGAATAAAATGTTAGAAACAATAAAAGAGCCTAGAAAGGAATTATCTCCTTATGCTCCAAGAATAATTAGCTTAAATGTCGACCCTGAAAAAATAAGGGATATAATTGGAGCTGGTGGTAAAACAATAAATAAAATAATTGCTGATACAGGTGTCAAAATAGATATAGAAGATGATGGACGAGTGTTTATATCATCTACTGATTTAAAAGCAGGCGAAAAAGCAAAAATGATTATTGAAGCTATAACAAAAGATGTGGAAGTTGGTGCAATATATTTAGGTAAGGTTACTAGAATTGCTTCATTTGGTGCATTTGTTGAGATTGCACCCGGAAAAGAAGGCTTAGTGCATATTTCAAAATTAGATAAAAAACATGTAAATAAAGTTGAAGATGTTGTAAACATAGGAGATGAAATTTTAGTAAAAGTAACTGAGATTGATAAACAAGGACGAATAAATTTATCAAGGAAAGATGCTTTGCCAGACGAATCTAAAAATGACAAGGAAATGTAAAATGCATAAACCACTTATGGTTTATGTTTTTTATTTAATTTAAAAGTTAACTTGCCATTTAATTTAATAAAAATGTAATATATGTTAACACCATCTAATAAAATTTAGTAAGAAAATAGATAAGGTGGTGTTAGCATTGAAAATATATTATATAAAATACCCTAAAAAATCTACTATTTTATTGATTTTAGTAATAATTATTGCAATAATTTTATTAGGCATATTAATTAATCATTCTATAGCTACATTTAACACAAATGATCCTATATATAGAGGAGATGCTAACGAAAAAAAGATAGCTTTTGCGTGCAACGTAGCATGGGGAAATGAATATATTCCAAAAATGTTAGAAATATTTAAAGAAAATAATATAAAAATAACTTTTTTCTTTGAAGGGCAATGGGCAGAAAAAAATCCAGAAATAGTTAAACAGATTTCAAAAGAAGGCCACGAAATTGCAAGTCATGGATATACCCATGTTAAATATACGCAGTGGAGCAAGGAAAAATATACAGAAGATATCACAAAAGCTGGAGATGTACTTAAAAAAATAACTGGCGTTAAACCCAATCTTTTTGCTCCACCATACGGCGATTTTAACAATGACGTTGTAAAGACCGCTGAAAATTTGGGATATAAAGTTATTCTTTGGAGTCTTGATACCATTGATTGGAGTAACCCAGGAGTTAACAATATTATCGACAGAGTTGTAAAAAAAGCACACAATGGAGCAATTGTATTAATGCATCCCACTAAAGGAACGGTAGAAGCGCTGCCTAATATTATAAAAGATTTAAAGGAGAAAGGTTATGTAATTACCAACGTTTCAAATATTTTAAAATGATCGAGGAGGTAGTAAATGTACATACAAAAGAAGATTAATGATATAGACGTAGTAGCTTATAGAATGCCATACGTTAGTTCAGTCTATATAGGAATATGGCTAAAAGTAGGTTCAAGACATGAAAAAAAAGAACAAAATGGTATATCTCATTTTATCGAACATATGGTGTTTAAAGGCTCAAAAAGAAGAAATGCTAAAGACATTGCAGAAGAAATTGATAACATTGGAGGACAGCTAAACGGATTTACAGGAAAAGAAAGTACTTGCTTTTACGTTAAAGTATACAAGTCATACGTAGAAAAAGCAATTAATGTACTTTTTGACATGGTATTTAATCCTCTTTTCAACTGTGATGATATAGAAAAAGAAAAAAAAGTTGTCATTGAAGAAATAAACATGAATAATGATTCTCCAGAGGATCTTGCATATGACATGTTGTCAAGCCTTATTTGGAATGGCAATTCATTGTCATTTCCGGTTCTTGGCACAGAAGGCACCATAAAATCAATGGATAGAGACACAATAATAAAATATTATAAAAGCAATTATATAAAAGAGAATATTGTTATTTCTATCGCTGGAAATTTTGACGATTCAATATTTGATTCTATTGCTGAAAAAACATCAAACGTTATGTCTTCCGAAACAGGCAAAATAGTGGAAAAGCCCATCTGGAAAAAAGGAATTATTTTTAAAAGCAAAGAATTTGAACAGGTAAATATATGCTTAAGTATGCCTAGCATAAAATACTCATTTGAAAATATATATTCTCTATCTATTATTAGCAATGCCTTTGGAGGTGGTATGAGCTCTAGGCTATTTCAAAAAATACGCGAAGAAAAAGGACTTGTATATTCAATATATTCATATCCATCCACATATATTGACACAGGTGCGTTTACAATATTTGCTAGCACATCAATTGAAAATTTGAAGGACGTATATGAACTTATAAATGATGAAATATACAGCGTAAAAGAAAATGGTTTTTCAGAAGATGAAATCGACAAATTTAAAGAACAACTTAAAATAAGTATTTTAATGGATATGGACAGCATTAGTAGCAGAATGTCTGTAATAGGAAAATCGCTACTTTTTCTAGGAAAAATTTACACTGTTGATGATATAATAGATAAAATAAAGTCTATTAAATATGAAGATGTAAATAATCTTGCAAAAAAAATATTTAATATAGATCAGTTAGGAATTTCTGTAGTAGGAAATATAAATGAAAAACAGATAGGATGGTTGAAAATTGAACAATAAAATAGTACTTAAAATAAAAAAAACCGATGACGCTTTAGATTTGCCTCTGCCAAAATACATGAGCAGTGGTGCTGCAGGCATGGACCTGTATGCAAAAGTTAAAGAAGATGTAATAATAAAACCAGGCGAAATTAAATTGATTGAAACAGGTATAATGATACAATTACCCGAAGGATATGAGGCACAAATTCGTCCTAGAAGTGGACTTGCGCTAAAAAATGGTATAACAATGTTAAACTCACCTGGTACCATTGATTCTGATTATAGAGGTGAAATTAAATTAATAATTATTAATCTAGGAAAATCAGACTTTATCGTCAAAAGAGGTCTTAGAATTGCCCAAATGATTATAAATAAAGTAGAATTACCAGAGATATTAGAAGTATCTAAATTAGATGATACTGAAAGAGGTGAAAATGGTTTTGGCCATACAGGTCTATAATTTTAGAGGGAGGGTAAAATGCGATTAAGTGAATTTGGTAATAAAGAAATCATCAATTTAAATGACGGCAAAAAACTTGGCTTGATAGAAGATTCAGATCTTATAATAGATGAAAATACAGGGAAAATAAATTCAATTATTGTATACGAATCAAAAGGCTCTCTTTTTAGAAGCAAGCCTAATTATGTAGAAATACCATGGGAATACGTTAAAAAAATAGGTAACGATATGATAATTGTTGAAGTTGAACTCGATAGGATGAGAAAATTTTTATGATTGTTAATAAAGGAAAATGTACTTTCCTTTATTAACACAATAAAGTATAATATTATTAAAATGATTTTTTATTTGGCATGACATATAATGAAAGGGTGGTTAATACGAACATCTTAGTTCAAAAATTTGGAGGCACGTCAGTATCAACAGCTGAAAGAAGAAACATGGCAGTATCAAAAGTAGTAGATGCTATTGAACAAGGATTTATGCCTGTTGTCGTAGTATCAGCTATCGGAAGAAGTGGAGATCCTTATGCAACTGATACATTGATTAACTTTGCAAAATCCATATATAAGGATATACCCAAAAGAGAACTTGATATATTAATGTCCTGTGGTGAAATCATTTCAAGCGTAATTTTTGCCAATACATTGATCAGCAGAGGCTATAAATCAAAAGTTTTTACTGGAGGACAAGCAGGAATCATTACAGATGATAATTTCGGAGATGCAGAAATAATTAGAGTAGAGCCGCAGTACATTCTTGATGCTTTAAATCAAAATATAATTCCTGTTGTGGCAGGTTTTCAAGGAATAACAGTAGATGGTGATGTGACAACATTAGGTAGAGGTGGCAGTGATACGACCGCTGCACTGCTGGGCGAAGCATTGAAGGCATACGCTGTCGAAATTTATACAGATGTAGATGGCATTATGACTGCTGATCCAAGAATTGTAGCTAACGCACACATATTGAAACGAATAAGTTATAATGAAGTTTTTCAACTAGCAGAACAAGGCGCTAAAGTTATACATCCACGCGCAGTAGAAATTGCAATGAGAGGCAATATACCGTTGATAATAAAAAATACAATGACTGATAGCCCTGGAACAATAATTACTCAATACAATAATGTTTATAATAATATTTATGAATCTGATAATCTTGTTACAGGAATAGCAAATATGAATAACAGAGTTCAAATTATTATGGATTTAGATAAAGATGATAAAGATATATTTGGGAAAATTGCAGAAGCAAAAATCAGCATTGACTTGATAAATGTTTTCCCTGACAAAAAAATATTTACTATTTCTGAGTTTGATTTAGCAAAATTAGAACAGTTATTAAATGAAAATCAAATAAAATACGAAAAAAGGAAAAATTGCAGTAAAGTTTCAATAATTGGCAACAGAATACGTGGTGTGCCAGGTGTCATGGCAAGAATAATAAAATCATTATCTGAAAATGGCATTGAAATTTATCAAACGGCTGACTCTCATAACACTATATCATGCCTTGTAAGTCAAGATAAAGCAGATAAAGCTGTTAAAGTTTTACACGATGAATTTAAGCTAGAAAATTACAATTAGCGCATAATATGCGCTAATTTTTTTATACTAAATTTATAGGAGTGTGATAAAATGGATACATTTAAAAATGATGACTTACCTCCACAAACGAACACAGCAGTACAACAGAACATACAGAGTTTTGGACAAACAAATTTACCAAACTTCGAAAGTAGTATACATTGTCTTACAATAATTGGCCAAATTGAAGGGCACCTTATTTTGCCACCGCAGAACAAGACAACTAAATACGAACATATAATTCCACAGCTGGTAGCTATCGAAGAAAATCCTCAAATAAAAGGCCTATTGATACTATTAAATACAGTCGGAGGTGATGTTGAAGCAGGATTAGCTATAGCGGAAATGATATCTAGCTTATCGAAACCAACAGTATCAATTGTATTAGGTGGTGGGCATAGTATAGGTGTGCCTCTAGCAGTGTCGTCCAATTATTCTTTTATAGTGCCAAGTGCAACAATGACAATCCATCCTATAAGGATGACAGGATTAGTAATAGGTGTGCCTCAAACATTTGACTATTTCAATAAAATGCAGGACAGAATAGTTGAGTTTGTGATAAGAAATTCAAGAATTAAAAGAGACGCTTTTATGAATCTTATGCTAAAAATAGGAGAACTAGCAAATGATGTCGGTACCATTTTAGTAGGTAAAGAAGCTGTAGATTATGGCCTAATTGATGAGGTTGGAGGTGTTTCTGAAGCAATAAATAAACTTCAACAGTTGATTAAAGAAAAAGAAAATAAAAGGTGATATGTAATGTTATATACAATAATACCATATGAGCTTATATTTGAACATCGCGATGAAATAAAAGATAATATTATTGAAACAAATATAGAAGGAAAAATGTTTCTTTTAGAAAAAGAAGAAAACAGGTATAAAATTATAAGGTTATATTCAACAAATCCGAATGATTATTTAGAAACTAAATATATGCCAGGAAATTCAATTGATTTTAAAAAAATATAAATTATGCTATAATAGATGTGTTTAGCACATCTATTTTTTTGAGAAAAAGGATTTTAATGAAAAATGTAGAATTAATTATTGGGTGATAATAATGAAAGCAAAAGCAAAAAACAATTTCAGCGATGAAGTACTTGGTATAATATTTTTAACTTTTTCAATTATTTCCTTGATTAGCCTTTATTCAGATACGACTGGTATAGTTGGTAAAGAAATAGTAATTTTGTTAAAAAGTTTATTTGGTATTGGAGCATATGCCTTATCTCTATTAATTTTTATATATGCATTATTTCTTTTATTTAAAAGTAAAGACTTTTTAGATTATAAGAAAATTATTTATCTATTAATTATATTTTTATGTTTTATAAGTATAGCTCAAATATATTTGTATCATGATATTGGACTTTTTAAAAATTATGTGATCGATAGTGTAAAATATGGCAATAAAAACTCAGGTGGTGGTGCGATTGCTGCTATTATTGTATTCGTACTTATCAAGTTTTTGGGAATCGTAGGAAGTTGGCTACTATTAATCGCCACATTAATCATTTGTGGCATAATTCTTACAGATATCTCTTTCATTGAAGCTATAAAATCAGCATATAAATACATATATAAATTGATAGACTTATATAAAAGCAAAAAAAAGATACTAAAAATAGAAAATAAAGACAATATGCCAACTACAATAGAAAAGGAGCCTATAAGTAAAAGTGAAAGAAAAAAAATAGAGGAAAAAGATGACGAACAATTTAAAATTATCCAACCGGTTTTCGAAGAAAAAGAAGAAAAAGCTAATTACATAGATTATAAGAATCAGTCAAAAACTAAAAATGGAAATGTGGAAAAAGCAAGTGATAATTATATTTATCCTCCTATAACTTTGTTGAAAGAAGGTACACCACAGCAAAAACTTAATAATAATTTAATAATAGAAAACGCTAGAAAATTAGAGCAAACTTTGAAAAACTTCGCTATTGACGCAAAGGTAATTCAGGTCAGCAGAGGACCAGCTATTACAAGATTCGAAATACAGCCAAGTCCTGGTGTTAAAGTTAGTAGAATAGTTAGTTTAACTGACGATATTGCATTAAGCCTTGCGGCACCATCTGTAAGAATCGAAGCGCCAATTCCAGGGAAATCTGCTGTTGGTATTGAAGTACCAAACGAAAAGATATCAGTTGTAACCCTTAGAGAAGTTATAGATACGAAAAAATTCAGAGATAGCAAATCAGATTTAACAATAGCATTAGGCAAAGATATCGCTGGAAATATAGTTGTTGCTGATTTATCTAAAATGCCGCACTTATTAATAGCTGGTGCTACAGGTTCAGGTAAAAGTGTCTGTATAAATACGTTGATTGTAAGCCTCTTGTTTAAAGCTTCACCCGACAAAGTGAAGATGATATTAATAGATCCAAAAGTTGTTGAATTAAACATATATAATGGGATTCCACATTTACTTACACCTGTTGTTACTGATCCTAAAAAAGCTGCAGGTGTTCTTAACTGGGCTGTCAATGAAATGACAGAAAGGTATAAAACTTTTGCAGAAAACAATGTTAGAGATATTGATGGATATAATAAAATACATGGCGTCAATGCAATGCCTAAAATAGTCGTTATTGTTGATGAATTGTCAGATCTTATGATGGTATCACCTGCCGAAGTAGAAGAATACATATGCAGATTAGCACAAATGGCAAGAGCTGCTGGTATATATTTAGTGATTGCAACACAGAGACCTTCAGTAGATGTAATAACAGGTGTCATAAAAGCTAATATACCATCACGAATATCATTTGCAGTAACATCTCAAATAGATTCGCGAACCATATTGGATATGGCAGGTGCAGAAAAATTGCTAGGGAAAGGTGATATGCTGTACTATCCGATTGGTGAATCAAAACCAATACGCGTTCAAGGTGCTTTTATATCTGATAAAGAGGTAGAGGATATAGTAAACTTTTTAAAAACAAATACATCAGAGCCAAAATATGAAGAAATATTTGTTGAGCCTAAAAATTCATTAAATAAAGATATAGAAGAAGATGAATTAATGAACGATGCAATTAATATTATTGTAGAAACCGGACAAGCTTCTATATCAATGTTGCAAAGAAGGCTTCGTATAGGGTATGCCAGAGCAGCTAGAATAATAGATCAAATGGAACAAAAGGGAATTATAAGCGGTTATGATGGTTCCAAACCAAGGCAAATATTGCTTTCAGAAGAGGAAATAAAAAAGATAACGGGTAGATAATATTCTTTACAATATAATTTATATAGTATATACTTTTCTTTGTAAATAAAGAAGAATTAATTAAATGAAAGGAGTTTTAAATGGTAAATGTCGGAATAATATCACTGGGTTGTGCAAAAAACACAGTTGATTCTGAAAAAATGCTTGGAATAATAAAAGAAAAAGGATATAACATTGTAAATAACGAAAATGATGCCGATGTATTGATTATAAACACTTGCGGATTTATTGAAAGTGCTAAGCGAGAATCAATTAATTATATAATTGAAATGGGTAAGCTTAAAGAAAAAAGATTAAAATCTTTAATAGCAGCTGGTTGTTTATCCGAAAGATATAAAGAAGAGCTTCTAAGCAATTTACCAGAATTAGACGCAGTCATAGGAACTGGTGATTTTCTAAAAATATCTGAAATAATTGAAAGTACTTTAAATGGCAAGCGTGTTTTAGAATATGGCCATGCTGATGAATTAGATGATGCAAACTCACCAAGAATGTTAAGTACTCCAAAACATTATGGTTATTTGAAGATTGCAGAAGGGTGTAATAATAAATGTTCTTTTTGCATAATACCAAAACTTAGAGGTCATTATAGAAGCGTTAAAATTGAGGATTTAGTTAATGAAGCAAAAATAATGGCTAAAAATGGTGTAAGAGAATTAATTTTGATTGCACAAGATACAACAAAATATGGTATTGATATATATAAGAAATTTATGTTACCAACTTTATTGAGAGAATTGTCTAAAATAGATGAAATAAAATGGATAAGAATTTTATATGCTTATCCAGACAGCATAACTGATGAACTAATAGAAGAGATCAGAACAAATAGCAAATTACTGAAATATGTTGATATGCCATTGCAGCATTCAAATAATAATGTTCTTAAACGGATGAAAAGAAATACACAAAAAGAAAAAATTGAAGAAATAATAGACAAACTTCGTACTATTTCTGGAATGGTAATAAGGACAACATTTATAGTTGGATTTCCAGGTGAGACAGATACTGAATTTGATGATTTGAAAGATTTTATCAAAGAAAAGAAATTTAATAAATTGGGTGTATTTACGTATTCTAGAGAGGAAGATACCGAAGCATATGGTATGCCAAATCAAGTTCCAGAAAAAATAAAGCAAAAACGGTACAACGAAATAATGCTCTTACAAAGAAATATATCTTTAAATAATAATAAGAGCTTAATAGGTACTGAATTAGAAATTGTTATAGAGGGTTATAAAGACGGTTTATATTATGGTAGAAGTTATATTGATGCACCCGATATTGACGGAGTTACTTTTGTCAAGTCAGATAGAAAATTAAATATTGGCGATTTTGTTAAAGTTAGAATCTCCAAAGCATTTGATTATGATTTAATGGGGGAGTTGTTGTGAACGTAGCAAATAAAATTACTATAGCAAGATTAATATTGGTTCCTTTTTTTATAATTGTTATGCTATCTGGTATTAAATACGGCAACATAATATCAGCAGTTTTATTTGCAATTGCTTCCTTGACTGACAAACTAGACGGATATATTGCAAGAAAGTACAATCAGATAACAAATTTAGGTAAGTTTATGGATCCCCTTGTCGATAAAATTATGGTTTCTTCGGCTTTAATTGTTTTAATTCAGCTTGGTCGTATTCAAAGTTGGATTGTGATAATTATTTTATCTAGAGAGTTTATAATAACAGGTTTAAGAACAATAGGTGCTAATAAAGGAGTCGTAATTGCAGCTAGTAATCTTGGAAAATATAAAACTACATTTCAAATAATAGCAATTATTTCTCTAATGTTAAATAATTACCCGTTTGAATATATCTTTTTTCCATTTTCTACTGTAGCAATATATCTTGCATTATTTTTGACAGTCTATTCAGGCATAGATTATATTGTAAAATGTAGAAACATAATATTAGAATGAGAAGGTGTTATTGTTGAAATGTGAGATAATATCTGTAGGTACAGAGCTTCTTCTTGGACAAATAGCAAATACAGATGCAAAATTTATATCTGAAATGTTAACTTCATTGGGAATTGATGTCTACTTTCAAACTAATGTAGGTGATAATAAAAGTAGACTTTTGGAATGTCTAAAAATTGCTTCAAATCGCTCTGATATCATAATATTAACTGGTGGTTTAGGTCCAACAATGGATGATTTAACTAAAGAAACGGTGGCAGAGTTTTTTGGACTTAAGCTTGTTGTAGACATAGATACAAAAATAAAGATTGAATCTTATTTTAAAAAATCAATGAGAGAAATGACTCAAAATAATTACAAGCAGGCTTTATTTCCAGAAGGTTCTAAAATTTTGCCAAATGACAATGGTACTGCACCAGGATGTATTTTTGAAAAAAACGGTAAAAAAGTTGTAATATTGCCTGGACCTCCTTCAGAATTGATACCTATGTTTAATAATTATGTTTACCCATTCCTAAAGTCATTAAGCAATGACATCATTGTTTCTAGGGTAATAAAAATATTTGGCATAGGAGAATCAAAAGTTGAGACGATGGTAAGTGATATGTTGTTATCAAAAAACCCAACTGTTGCGCCACTTATTGGAAATGGTTTTGTTACATTAAGAATAACTGCCAAGTCCGATGATGTTCAAAAAGCCAAAAAAATGATTGATGACATTGAAGTAAGTTTAAGAAAAATTTTTGGTGAATATATTTTTGGTGTAGATGATGATACTATGGAATCAATAGTTCTTAATTTGTTGAAAGACAAAGGATCTACGCTTTCTACGGCTGAATCATGTACAGGTGGGTTGTTATCAGAAAAAATTACAAGCGTACCAGGTGCTTCTGAAGTCTTTAAATTTGGTGCAATAACATACAGTAACGAATCAAAAGAAAATATTTTGGGGGTTTCAGGTGAGATTATCAGACGACATGGGGCTGTAAGTGAAGAGACAGCAAGAGAAATGGCTATGAACGTAAAAAATATTTCAAAAACAGACTACGGACTTTCTATTACAGGAATAGCTGGCCCAAGTGGAGGTACGATTGCAAAACCTGTTGGATTAGTCTACATTGGACTTGCATACAAAGATGAAATATACGTAAAAAAATTAATTTCAAATGGTAATAGAGATAAAGTAAGATTAAATTCTGCAATGCATGCACTTGACATGTTGAGAAGACATTTGACTGGTTTAAAAATTGACTATTAAATTTTCCTAATATATAATTGAATTATGAAGATTGCCTAAATTTGGCGGGAGGAGAAATTATGATAGAAAAACAAAAAGCCCTTGATATGGCTATAAGTCAAATCGAAAGACAATTTGGAAAAGGCTCGATAATGAGACTTGGTGATAACAGTAAACTTAATGTAGAGGTTATTTCGACTGGCTCTATTGACCTTGATATAGCTTTGGGAGTGGGAGGAGTACCAAGAGGAAGAATCATAGAAATATTTGGCCCAGAATCTTCTGGCAAAACGACTATTGCATTGCATATATTAGCTGAAGCACAGAAATTAGGAGGAACTGGTGCATTTATCGATGCAGAACATGCATTGGATCCCGCATACGCCAAAAACGTTGGTGTTAACATTGATAATTTATTGGTTTCCCAACCTGATACAGGTGAACAAGCTCTTGAGATTGTGGAGGCACTTGTGCGAAGCGGTGCTATCGATGTAATAGTAATCGATTCTGTTGCTGCTCTCGTTCCAAAAGCAGAGATAGATGGTGATATGGGAGATGCTCATGTAGGATTACAGGCAAGACTTATGTCACAAGCTTTAAGAAAATTATCTGGCATTATAAGTAAGACAAAATCTGTAGCTGTTTTCATAAACCAGCTTCGAGAAAAAGTTGGCGTAATGTTTGGAAATCCGGAGACAACTCCTGGCGGTAGAGCTTTAAAATTTTACTCTACAATTCGCCTTGATGTAAGAAAAGTAGATGCTATAAAGCAGGGCAATGATGTTGTAGGCAATAGAACACGGGTAAAAGTTGTAAAAAATAAAGTTGCACCTCCATTTAAGCAAGCAGAATTTGATATTATGTATGGCGAAGGCATATCTAGAGAAGGCAGCATCTTGGATTTAGCTGCAAGCATCGATATAATTGATAAAAGTGGTGCATGGTATTCTTACGGCGACATAAGACTTGGACAGGGCAGAGAGAACGCAAAACAATATTTGAAAGATAATAAGTCAATTGCAGATGAAATAGAAAATAAAATTAGAGAAAATTTTAATCTTTTAGTAACAACAAAGAAGTCAGTTAGTGATGACGAAATTGAACAAGAATAGTAACCCTATATAGGGTTATTTTTCTATAAAAGGTGATAAAATGAAGATTACGAACATTGAAAAACAAAAAAACAATAGTATGCGATTTAATGTTTATATTGACAATAAATATGCATTTTCAGTTTCTTATGAAGAAAAAAAAGAATTTAATTTAGAAGAAGGAATTGACATAAATGAGGAACAATATAATTATTATGTAAACTACTTGATTAATAAAAGTGCATATAATGATTCAATAAAGTTTCTTTCATATTCTATGAGAACCAAAAAGGAACTTATAAATAAATTAAAATCGATGGGTTATGATAATTCTATAATCAATAATGTTTTAGAAAAACTGATTAAACAGCGTTACATAGATGATGAATATTATACAGAGTTATATATAAAAGAAAAAAAGGAACGGCTTTACAGCAAATATAGAATATACAATGAGCTTTATAGAAAAGGAATTGATCCTTCAATAATTACATCTAAGCTTGACCAATTATATGAAGATGAAATAGATACGATTAAAAAATTGATTATCAAAAAACGTGTTTCCACAAATGACAAATTAAAAATCAAAAATTATTTGTTCAGAAAGGGATTCATGATTGAAGACATAAATAAAGTCCTCTTAGATGAGGAGGTTAAATAAATTGCTAAATAGCTCTAAGTTGATTCCATTAATTAATGCTTTAATAAAAAGCGAAAAAAATGTATTTAATGAACTGATTAAGGATTTAAAATATGCTCTTGATGAGTTTAATAAAGTAAAGGGCACGGAAGATGAATTGATTAAAAAGATAAAGTCAAGCAAAACATCTTGGCTTACTGCAATTCCTATCGAAAGCTTAAATGATACAAAACCTGTATGCGAAGTAGCAAAAAACTACAGTGTTATAGCAGTAGATGGTTCTCAAATAATGCCTGATAGGCATGAAGTTCGCTTATGCTACTTGATAAACATAGGCTATGTGATATTTAATTACGGGAAAAATTCAAATGCCGAATTAAAATCAGAACCGACTTTATATTTTAATGAAGATGATCTATATAAGGAGTATGGTGGAATAAAAACATTAATTAGCGCAAAAGATATAACATTTAAAAGAACAATTATGGAATACAACAAAGTTGCCGAATGTATATCAAGAGTAGAAGACGAAAATAAAATCGCTTTTATTGACGGCACTTTGATTGAATGGATGGTGCAGGGAGATCCTAATGAGCAATTTATAATTGACAATATACTTACAACTTTTGATACTGCTCAAAAGTTTAATACACCTATTGTTGGGTACATTAGTTCACCTAAAAGCAATGATTTTATAAATATGCTTCGGATATCATTGTGCCCACAAGATTTTGTAAATTGCAATAATTGTCCTTATTTAAAAAATGATAAAAGTTTGCCATGCAGCATGATAAACAAAATAAATGACGCAGATTTATTTTTAAAAATACTTAAAAATGGAGAGAGGTCTCCATTATTTTTAAGTACATCACATATATTGGAAAATTACGGTGATCATAAAATTGCATTCTTTTATCTCAATACCGGATATGAAATTGCCAGAATAGAAATTCCATATTGGGTTGCAAATGATAAAAGAAATTTAGATTTAGTACATTTCATATGCTATGATCAGTCAAAAAAAGGGAATGGATATCCTATATCGCTATCAGAAGCACATGAACAAGCCGTTGTTACAGGTGCTGATAGGGATCTGTTTTACAATATTCTGTCAAATTTATATGTAAAAAATGGCATCAAAATATCACGTTCATATAAAACACAGAGAAAAAGGAGTAGTATTTTATGAAAAATCATATTGGCGAAGTAATAGAAACAAGTACACTGAGATTTACATGCCAATCTGTAAAGTTAAATGACGGTCCTGATTTTGGAAGTTTTGTAAAGGCAATATCAAACGACATAACTATATATGGTATTGTCTACAATGTTTCCACGATGAGTGATGATCAAACAAGGAGGCCAGTTGCATTTGGATTATCCGAAGAAGAGTTGAAAATGCAACAACCGCAGATTTTTGAATTGATGCATACGTATTTCGATGTTCAAATAATAGGCTATAAAAAAGACAGGTATATAGGATTAGTCCCTCCTAAGCCAGTAAAAATACATGCATTTACTTATCAATGTGATGATAATGATCTAAATTGTATAAGGGAAGATCTCAACTTTATAAAATATATATTAAATGGAAAAACAGGTGTAGAAGATGAACTTATTGCAGCTGCTATAAGAAACTTATATTATGCTACAAACCATGAAGAATCTTATTTAATAGATGTAGGCAAGGAATTAATAAGATTATTGAAAAATGATTTTGATAGATATGTAACAATAAAAAGGATGTGTAACATATGAAAGGTAAACTTTTTAGAGGCTCTATATCATCAGGTTTAGATATTAAGCTTACAGGAGACAGCATTATAGAGGATATAAAAGTTGGCAATTTTGTTGTTGTCGCCGGAAAGAAAAATAAATATTTGTGCATGGTAACAGATATTAAATATGAAGCTGTGAATCCTCAAATCATGATAAGTGGAACAGATTTTGATAGCGAGATAGATGAAAAAATAATAGAAGGAACAGGAGTGTACGGTGTTATTACACTATCACCAATGATACAAGTTGATGAAAATCAAAATCCATTAACTGTTAAATCAATACCATCTTATGGTTCATATGCTTTAGATGCAGATAAAGACGATATATATGCAGTTTTTGGAGAACCTTCTGATGAGAATTTCTACATCGGTACACCACCTGAAATGGACATTCCAATTTGCATAAATTTGAAAAAACTTGTCGAAAGAAGCACAGGTATCTTTGGACGTGCAGGTACAGGAAAAACGTACTTAACAAGACTATTGTTGTCTGGATTAGTAAAATCTAAGCTTGCTGTAAGCCTTATTTTTGATGCACACAACGAATATGGTTATGGTGCAAAAAGTGAAAACAGCGGTTATGTAAAAGGATTAAAGCAATTATTTGGGAGTAAAGTTGCTATATTTACTTTAGATAGAGAATCTTCTTTACGAAGGCAAGTACCTATAGACGGTGTTTTAAATATAGCTTACAATCAGATAACTCCTGATGATATTTTGCTTTTAAATTCTATGTTGAATTTGAATAGCACAGCAATTGAGAGTATATATCAAATAATGAAAAAAGAAGGTAATAATTGGTTGTATAACTTTTTAAACATTGATGCATCAGAAATCGATGAATATGCATTGGAAATAGGTGCTAATGGAAGTTCACTGCAAGCTTTAAGAAGAAAATTAGAAAGGTTCACAAAACTGCCTTTTTTGATGAATGTAACTCCAAATGACTGTATTAAACAGATAATGGATTATTTACAGAATGGAATAAATGTCGTAATAGAATTTGGTAATGTCTCTACATTAGGCTACATGCTAGTAGCGAACATAATAACGCGACATATACATGACATGTACGTTAAAAAATCAGAAGAAGCTATAGCAAATAACAGCAAAGGTCCCTTACCTTTAGTCATTACAGTGGAAGAAGCACATAGATTTTTAGATCCATCTATATCTAAAGAGACTACAATGGGAGAAATAGCAAGAGAAATGAGAAAATATAATGTTACGTTGTTGATTGTGGATCAGAGAACATCTCAAATTGATACAGAAGTAATGTCACAGATTGGCACAAAGATTACATGCAGGTTAGAAGATGACAATGATATAAGTTCATTCTTATCTGGTGTAAATAACGCTTCAAAATTAAGGAATGTATTGGCAAGCCTTGACCAAAAGCAACAAGCTTTAATAATAGGCCATGCTGTACCAATGCCAGTTGTTATTAAGACAAGAAATTATGATCAGGAATTTTATAAGGATGTTTCAACTTTTAATGATAGTGACTTTATAGATAAGCCTTTTTTGGAATTAATAGAAAAAGAAAAGATCGATGAATTGTTTCCAGATTAACTAGAAGAGGTGAACACTGTGATAAATATCGCTCATACCGCTGATATACATATTGGCATTGAAAATTATGGAACTATCAATAAAAAAACCGGTTTAAATACAAGATTGGAAGATTTCCTAAATGCTTTTGATAAGTTTGTCGATTATTCAATAGAAAATTGTGATATAGCTGTTATTTCGGGTGACATGTATAAATCGAGAGAGCCAAATCCTACACAGCAACGCGAATTAGCCAAAAGGATTAAACGCCTTTCACAACACATACCTGTCGTCATAAACAATGGGAATCATGATCAGCCTAATTCTGATTCAAAAGCAAGAGCCTTCGATATATATAAAATACTGGATGTAGACAATGTATATGTGGCAAATAAACCAGACGTTTTTCTTATAAAAACTAAAAACGGTCCAATACAAATCGCGTGTCTGCCATATTTCCCAAAGAGTTTTTTACTTAAACTGGAAGAAAGCAAAAATTTAAGTATCGATGATATCAACAAAAAAATGGTAGAAAAAATAAATACGATTTTAGATATATTGACATCAAAACTTGATTCATCGATACCATCAATTTTATCCGCACACTTATCAGTCACAGGTGCCGTAACAAGCAGTGAAAAAAGTATAATGATTGGTGACGACGTCGTCGTTCCTATAAGTGTTATTGCTAGACATCAATATAAATATGTAGCTCTTGGACATATACACAAATATCAAGTTGTCTGGGATACACCTCTTACAGTATACAGTGGAAGTATAGAGAAAATAGATTTTGGAGAAGAAAGGGATGAAAAGGGATTTTGCCATGTTATTATAGATGGTGAAAAAGTACTACATAAATTTATCAGTACAAATTCACGAGAGTTCAAAACCATTAATATACAAGTCAAAAGCAATATTTCACCTACTGAAGAAATATTAGACAAATTAAAAAGGTATGATCTTAGTAAATCTATTGTAAGATTAAATTTAAAAACTACAAAAGAGATTGATAAACATATACGATATAGAGAAATTAATAAATATTTTATTCAAAATTCATATTATTTTGTTGGAATTAAAAGGGATTTTGATATAGATAAAGGAGCCTTAAGGAATCCCGAGATTAACGAACAACTAAACCCTTTAGATGCACTTTCAAAATATTTCTTATCTATTGATTTAGATGTGGATAAAAATGAGCTATTAAAAAGAGCCTCCCTCTTATATAAAGAACTAATTGAAGAGGTGAATAAATAAATGGTACCAATAAAACTCACTTTAAAAAACTTTATGTCTTATTCTGAACATGAAGTGATGGATTTTACAAGGTTTCATGTAGCAGCAATCGTAGGTAAAAACGGAAATGGTAAGTCAGCACTTTGGGATGCTATAACATGGTGTATATGGGGAAGAGCCAGAGGATTGGATAGTGCAGGCAGAGGCAGTGATGACCTTATAAGAATTGGTGCTGATGAAATGGAAGTAGAATTCATATTTAAAATCAATAATACTAAATATAGAATTTTAAGAAAGAAAAAAAGGAATTCAAATTCCATTTTGGAATTTAATATTATAAACGATGATGGAACATTAAAATCATTAACTCAAGAAAAATTGGAAGACACAAAAAACAAGATTGAAAAAACCATTATGCTGGATTATGACACTTTTGTAGCATCGTCATTTATGCCACAAAATAAATACGGTTTCTTTTCAGAGGCTGATCCTACTAAAAGAAAAGAAATATTTTCAGAAGTATTGGGCTTAGATATCTATGACAAATTACAAGAAAAGTCGAAATTAAAGCGAAATGAATATGAAAAAAAAGTTAATATAATAGATGAACAATTAAAATTGTATATGAATGAAATAAAAGATAAAAATGAATTAATCAATCAAAAGGAAGAATTATCTAAAAAGTGCAATGAAAAAAAATCTGAAATTGATAAGTTAAACAATGAAATGAACATATTGCAAGAAAAAAAGCGAAACATGGACGATACTATAATAAAGTACAATGAATACATCGAGAGAATTAAAATGGATGAAAAAGTCATTTCAGAATATAAATTTATGCTGAGTGACCTTAAAAATAAAATAAATGAAATCAACAAACTTATAAAAAATGAAGATTCTATTATTGAAGGTTACAATACTTTTAAGTCATTGCAAGATCAATTAAAAGAGCTAGATAATAAATATATGCAATTTAATGTTCTTGAAAAAGATAAAATGAAAATAAAAAACGATATTAGTTTATTGAAAAAAGAAACCGAATTAGAGCTTAAGAATTTGCAATTTAAATACAATGAAAGCTTAGAAAAATATAAAGATATTGAAAATAATACTAAAGAAGTAGAAACTCTGGAAAAAGAGCTAGAAAAGCTCAGCAATTTACAAGATGAAATAATGAATAATGAAGATGAAATCCAAAAGTGCACTCAAAAAATAGCCGAACTTAAAGCTTCATTTAAAGGCTGCAACGATAGAATTAATGAACTTAAAGAAAATTATAATACGATATTAAAAACAGATGCTAAATGTCCTTTGTGTAATTCGCCTCTTGATCAAGATAAGAAAAGTAGTTTGCTAGGCGATTTTAAAGAAAAAATTAATGGGTATAAAAAAGAAATATCTATACTCAAAGATAAAATTTTAAAAGAACAAAATAATTTAGAAGTTTTAAGAGAAGAGCGAGAAAATCTATCGATTTTACAACAAAAGCGTGAAAGATTAGTTGCTAATATAAACACATTAAAAAATAATCTATCAGACAAAGAAAATCTTTTAAACCAGTTAAATGAATTAAAAAGAAAAATAGAAGATATATCAGATCGTTTAAATAGCAATAGATATGCAGTTAAAGAAATAGAAAAGTTGGCTTCAATTGAAAATAAGTTAAAAGAGTTGAATTTTTCAGTGGAATTTTATGAAGACATAAAAGTTAAATATGAAAAATATAGAGATTATGAAAAGAAATATGAAAGGCTAAATATCTCAAAACAAAATATTGTTGATTATCAAAACACATACAGCAATTATAAAAAAACGATAGACATGTACACTGAAAACTTAAAAAAAGACAAAGAAGCTTTGGAGTATTTTAAATCTCAATGCAGCGGATACGATGTATTAATAAATGATATTAAATCTCTAAAACAAAAATTAGATATTTCAAATAATGAATTTCTAAACTTGAATGCAAATTTAGCATCAATTTCTGACAGAATAAGCAGGATCAAATATTTAGAAACGAAAATTGATGACTTAAATAAAGAAAAAGATAATTATTTGACTGAAATACATTATTATGAGATATTAGAAAGGTCCTTTAGCAAGAAAGGCATACAAGCACTTATAATCGAGAATGCTCTGCCAGAATTTGAAGATACAGCAAATAATTTTCTTTCTAAACTTTCAGATGGGAAAATGTATGTAAGTTTATTAACTCAAAAGACTAATAAAAGTGGTTCGGTACAGGAAACCCTTGATATAGAGATCTCTGATGAACTTGGCAAAAGAAAATATGAACTATTCAGTGGAGGTGAAGCCTTCAGGATTAACTTTGCATTGAGAATTGCACTATCAAAATTTTTATCAAAAAGAGCAGGAGTTAATTTACAAACATTAATAATAGATGAAGGTTTTGGGTCACAAGATGTAATAGGGCGTCAAAATATTATTGATGTCTTAAATATGATAAAAGATGAATTTGAATTAATAATTGTTATAACGCATATAGATGAACTTAAAGATAGTTTTCCATACTCGATAGAAATAACAAAAGATGAAAATGGTTCACACATAGTATATTCTTAATCATGGAGATTGGCAAGGAGCCTAACTTGACATAATTTTGAAATAGGACTAAAATATAAAATGAGTATCAACAAAGGAGGTGTAGGCGTATTAACAACATTAGTCCACTAATTTTAGCAGTATTTGTATTAATCGCTATAGCAATTGGTCTTTTTATCGGATATTTCGTACGTAAATTTATAGCGGAATCCAAAATAAAAAGTGCAGAAGAATTGGCCAGTACTATTTTGGAAAATGCAAAAAAAGATGGTGAAAATAAAAAGAGAGAATTGCTGTTGGAAGCAAAAGAAGAAATTCACAGACAAAGGACAGATCTGGAAAAGGAAGTAAGGGATCGTAGAGGCGAACTTCAAAGAATGGAAAGGCGTTTAATCCAAAAAGAAGAGTCTCTCGATAGAAGAGCCGAAACATTAGAACAAAAAGATGCTTTAATTGAAAAAAAGCAAAAAGAAATTAGCAATTTAGAAGAAGAAATTAAAATTATGCATCAAAAAGAAGTTGAAGAATTAGAAAGAATATCAGAATTAACTAGAGAAGAAGCCAGAAATATTTTGTTGAATGATGTTAAAAATGAAATTTCTCATGAAGCTGCGTTAATGATAAAAGATATAGAAGCAAAAGCGAAAGAGGAAGCTGAAAGCAGAGCTAGAGAAATAGTAGTTACATCTATTCAAAGATGCGCGGTTGACCACGCAGCTGAAACCACAGTTTCAGTTGTCGCTTTACCAAACGATGAAATGAAAGGAAGAATTATTGGACGAGAAGGGCGAAATATCAGGACTCTGGAAACTTTAACAGGTATCGATTTGATTATTGATGATACGCCTGAAGCTGTAGTTATTTCTGGATTTGATCCAATAAGGCGAGAAGTTGCACGTATAGCATTGGAGAAATTGATAGAAGATGGAAGAATACACCCTGCTAGGATTGAGGAAATGGTAGAGAAAGCAAAAAAAGAAGTAGATAATGTCATTATAAAAGCTGGAGAAGAAGCAACATTCGAAACAGGTGTTCATGGAATTCATCCTGAATTGATTAAATTACTTGGAAGATTGAAGTTTAGGACTAGCTACGGACAAAACGTATTAAAACATTCAATTGAAGTTGCACATTTAGCAGGACTTATGGCGTATGAATTAGGAGCAGACGCTAATATAGCCAAAAGAGCTGGATTGCTACATGATATAGGAAAAGCAGTTGATCATGAAATAGAAGGTCCTCATGTAATGATAGGTGCTGATCTTGCAAAAAGATACCATGAGTCTAATGAAGTAATTCATGCTATTATGGCACATCATAATGACGTTGAGCCGCAAACTGTTGAAGCGGTTTTAGTTCAATCTGCAGATGCCATATCAGCAGCAAGACCTGGCGCAAGGCGTGAAACACTTGAATCGTATTTGAAACGTCTAAACAAATTGGAGGAAATCGCTAATTCATTTGATGGTGTTGAAAAGTCATTTGCAATACAAGCTGGACGCGAAATAAGAATAATGGTAAAACCTGAAATTATTGATGACGAATCCACAATTATGTTAGCTAGAGAAATTACTAAAAAGATTGAAGAGGAATTAGAGTATCCTGGGCAAATTAAAGTTATTGTGGTTAGGGAAACAATTGCAGTTGACTATGCTAAATAAATTTGAAATAAAGCGTGCATATGCACGCTTTTAGATTTATAATTAGATTTATAAATTCTAATTAAAGTAATATAATAATATTATGTATAGAGAATGGAGGTTTCTATGAATACCCTTATTATAGGCGATATAGTTGGAAGAGTTGGAAGAAATATATTAAAAGAGAAATTAAAGGAAATAATTGAAGAAAATAAAATAAATTTGGTTATTGCTAACGCTGAAAATGCGGCAGGGGGCAATGGAATAACTAGAAAAGTAGCAGATGAGCTTTTTGAAATGGGAATATCTGCATTAACAATGGGAAATCATGTGTGGGACCAAAAAGAGATATTCAATTTTATTGATGATGAAAAAAGGATAATTAGACCTGCAAATTACCTTCCCAATACACCTGGGCGAGGTTCTTCATTACTAAATATTAACAACGTTAAAATAGGAATTATAAATTTACAAGGGACTGTGTTTATGCAATGTAATAAGAACCCATTTCTAATTGCAGACGATGAAGTAAAAGCATTGAGAGAACATACGAATATAATACTTGTAGATTTTCATGCAGAGGCAACATCAGAAAAAATAGCTTTAGGGCATTATTTAGATGGAAGAGTGTCCTGCGTATATGGGACACATACACATGTTCAAACAGCTGATGAAAAAATTTTATCTGGTGGCACGGGATTTATAACAGATGTCGGTATGACAGGACCATATGATTCAGTTCTCGGAATGGATAAAGATAAGATAATAAAAAAATTTACATCGTCTATCCCTGTAAAATTTGATATAGCAAAAGGACCTGCACAGATAAATGGATTAGTCATAAATATTGATGAAAATACAGGAAAGTGTATTGATATTTATAGAATAAACAAAAATTACATATAAATATCGTTAAAGAAGGATTTTTAATTTTTTTGTAGAATATAGATAATGTATTCGATATATTAAAAGGGGGATATACGATGGAGGTTTTAAAGGTCTCAGCAAAGTCCAATCCAAATTCAGTAGCAGGTGCACTAGCTGGAGTACTTAGAGAACGCGGTGGAGCTGAGGTACAAGCAATAGGTGCGGGTGCATTAAATCAAGCAATAAAAGCAGTAGCAATAGCAAGGGGTTTTGTTGCACCTGGTGGTATTGATCTGATTTGTATACCAGCCTTCACAGACATTGAAATCGATGGCGAAGAACGAACTGCCATTAAATTAATTGTAGAACCAAGGTAAACAACCTGCAAAATAGGTTGTTTTTAGTTTAATATTAGGAGTGGAAATAAATGTTTGGCGATTTACATATACATACAACAAAATCTGATGGAACATGTAAACCAAAAGAAGTAGTACAAATGGCTAAAAATGAAAACTTGAGTACAATTGCTATAACTGACCACGATACGTTAGATGGAATTGATGAAGCCAAAGAAGCTTCAAAATTATATGGTATAGAAATAATACCGGGAATTGAGTTGAATTCATATGACGATAGACAAGATGTACATATATTGGGCTATTTCATAGATTATAAAAATAATGATTTAATGGAAAAGCTTAAAGATATTAGGGAATCAAGGGTTAACCGTGCAAAACTTATAATATCAAAGCTTAATGGAATGGGCATCAATATAACATATGATGATGTATTATCACATACAAAAGAGTCGTTTATAGGACGACCACACATAGCAAGAGCGATAGTCAAAGCAGGTTATGCCAAAAGCGTAAAAGAAGCTTTTGATAAATATATAGGCGAAGATAAACCTGCATATGTTAAGAGATACAGATTACATCCTTTTGACTCAATCAAAATGGTAACAAATGCCGGCGGCATTCCAGTTTTAGCTCATCCTGGACTTTTAATTGACAAAGAAATTATAAAACATCTAATTGCAAATGGTTTAAAAGGGATAGAAGTATATCATTCTAAACATAGTAAGACTGATATAGAATTTTTTAAGAATTTCGCATTAGAAAATAACTTATTAATAACAGGTGGATCTGATTTTCATGGAGTAGACGTGGATGGAGAATATTTGCTTGGAACTGTAAAACTAGATTATAAGTATATAGAAAAACTTAAAGGAAGTAATTTGGTGTAGAAATAATATCAAAAATAAGATAAAATAATAAATATATTGTTGGAGGTGGAATCATGAAATTATCAGAAAAAGCACGTAGTATTAGCCCTTCTTTGACGCTGGATATAACTGCTAATGCAAATAAAATGAGATCACTTGGAATAGACGTCATCGGCTTTGGCGCTGGAGAACCGGATTTTGATACACCTGATTACATAAAAAAGGCTGCTATTGAAGCAATTGAAAAAGGTTATACAAAGTATACGCCTACTTCAGGGATTATTGAGTTAAAAGAAGCTATTGTAAGTAAATTAAAAAACGATAATAACTTATCATATGAAACGTCGCAAATAGTAGTTTCAAATGGTGCAAAACAATCAATATACAATACTTTATGTGCTATTTTAAATCCAGGAGATGAGGTTTTAATCCCATCACCATATTGGCTTAGTTATCCGGAAATGGTTAAACTAGCTAATGGTGTTCCAATCTTTGTTGAGACTGACGAACGCAACAATTTTAAAGTTACCGTAGAACAACTAGAAGAAGCAATTTCTGATAGAACAAAAGCAATTATAATAAATAGCCCCAATAATCCTACAGGAGCAGTTTACAATGAAACAGAATTAAAAAATATTGCTGATTTTGCTGTAAAGCATAATATTTTTATAATTTCCGATGAAATATATGAGAAATTAATTTACGATGGTAGACATATAAGCATAGCGTCATTTAATGATGAAATAAAAAATTTGACTATAATAATCAATGGTATGTCGAAGGCTTATTCTATGACAGGTTGGAGGATAGGATATTCCGCATCAAACAAGGAAATAGCAAATCTTATCAGCAATATTCAAAGCCATATGACATCAAATCCAAATACGATAGCACAATACGCCAGTGTTAAAGCATTGAGTACCGGTTATGATATTATTGAAAACATGGTTAATGAATTTAAAAAAAGACGTGATTACATTGTGGAAAGAATAAATAAAATAAACGGTTTAACGTGCATTAAGCCTCAAGGAGCATTTTATGTAATAGTGAATATAAGCAAATATATTGGAATGAATATAAGCGGAAAGATAATAAATGGATCTGTTGACTTTGCAAACTTTGTTTTGGAAAAAGCTAAAGTCGCTGTAATTCCTTGTCTTCCATTCGGAAATGATAATTATATAAGATTATCATATGCTACTTCAATAAAAAATATTGAAGAAGGTCTTAATAGAATTGAAAATCTTTTAAAAAATATTTAGAAAGTGGAGGCAACTATGTCAAGTATCTATGAAAATCCTTTAATCACACGATACGCAAGTAAAGAAATGGCTCAAATATTTTCTGATGATGAAAAATTTAAAACATGGAGAAAATTATGGATAGCATTAGCAAAAAGCGAAAAGGAATTGGGACTAAACATAACTGATGAACAAATCGAAGAGATGGAAATGCATGCTGAAGATATAAATTATGAGGACGCAAAAAGATTTGAAAAAGAACTTCGTCACGATGTTATGGCACATATAAGAGCATTTGGCCTTCAATGTCCTAAAGCAAAGCCTATTATACACTTAGGAGCAACATCTGCATTTGTCGATGATAATACGGATATAATACTTATGTACAAGGCATTCCAATTAATTAAAAAGAAATTGCTTAAGCTTATTGATGTGCTTTCTGATTTTGCTATAAAATACAAAAATGTACCTACTTTGGGTTTCACTCATTTTCAGCCGGCACAATTAACTACAGTTGGGAAAAGAGCAACCCTTTGGATTCAAGATCTGATATTTGATTATGAAGACTTAGAATATAGGCTTAAAAATATAAAACTTAGAGGTGTCAAAGGCACAACAGGCACACAGGCTAGCTTTATGGAACTTTTTAATGGTGACGAAGAAAAAGTAAAAAGACTAGATAAACTTGTGGCAAAAAAAATGGGCTTTAGCAACGTTTTTGATGTAACAGGTCAAACATATACAAGAAAGTACGATTTTATTCTTCTTTCTGTATTAAGCGAAATAGCTCAAAGTGCCCATAAATTTAGCAATGATATAAGATTATTACAACATTTAAAAGAAATTGAAGAACCTTTCGAAGAAAAACAAGTAGGTTCATCTGCAATGGCATATAAGCGGAATCCTATGAGATGTGAAAGAATGGCATCACTGTGCAGATATGTTATTACAGCCCTATTAAATTCATCTATAACATCATCTTCTCAGTGGTTCGAAAGAACACTAGATGATTCAGCTAACAGAAGAATTGTGATTCCAGAAATGTTTCTTACAACGGACGCAATATTAAATCTGTACTTAAATGTAGCGTCTGGACTTAAAGTAAATATGAAAATAATAAATAAGCATGTAATGAATGAGTTACCGTTTATGGCTACTGAAGCTATACTAATGGAATGTGTATTAAAAGGCGGTGACAGGCAAGAATTACATGAAGTCATACGCACAAATTCATTAAAGGCTCAAGAAGTAATTAAAGAAGGTGGGGAAAATCCACTTTTAAATTATTTGAAAGAAGATGAACGGATAAATTTATCTGATGTTGAAATTGACAATATTTTAGATCCTAAAAAATTCACTGGCAGAGCTGAAAATCAAACAATAGAATATATAGAAAATGTTGTAAAGCCGTTATTGAATGCAAATAACATTGAAGATGTACAAGCTGATATAGAAGTATAAATATAATTATGCTATAATTTACGTGATAGGAGGCGTAAATGAAAATGAATATAATACGTATAAGTGAAATGAAGGATTTTGTGGGGGAAGAAGTAACAATAAAAGGCTGGTTGTACAATAAAAGATCCAGTGGTAAAATAAAATTTCTAATAATTAGAGATGGTTCTGGATTTGTCCAAGGTGTGGTAGTAAAAAACGAAGTAGCAGAAGATGTTTTTGAACTGTGCGACAAATTAACGCAAGAATCTTCCATAACAGTTACAGGTGTAGTTAGAAAAGATGATAGATCTCCATACGGATATGAGCTTACAATTTCAAGCATTAAATTGATTCAAATGGCTTTCAATGATTATCCAATTTCCTTAAAAGAGCATGGTGTAGACTTTTTATTAGATAATAGACATCTCTGGATAAGAACACCAAAACAGCATGCAATTCTATCTATTCGGCATGAGGTAATCAAAGCTATTCAAGAGTTTTTAAATAACAATGGATTTGTAAGGATTGATTCACCAATTATAACGCCATCCACATGCGAAGGAACATCCGACTTATTTCAAATTGATTATTTTGGTGAGAATGCATACCTTTCCCAAACCGGTCAGCTATACCAAGAAGCAGCTGCAATGGCTTTAGGAAAAGTTTATAGCTTTGGGCCGACATTTAGAGCTGAAAAATCTAAGACTAGAAGGCATTTAAATGAGTTTTGGATGGTAGAACCGGAAATGTCCTTTGTAGACCATTACGAAAATATGGAAATACAAGAGAAGCTTGTAGAATACATAGTGCAATCTGTTTTGGAAAATCGGTCAAAAGAACTAAAAGAATTAGGAAGAGATTTAAGCAAGCTAGAAAAAATTAAAACACCTTTTCCGCGACTAACGTACGATGAAGCAATTGAAATATTAAAGAAAAACGGCTATGAAATTGAGTGGGGAAATGATTTAGGTTCTCCAGATGAGACATTTTTGTCAAATCAATTTGATAAACCTGTATTTATAACCGAATATCCTGCAAAATGCAAAGCTTTTTACATGCAACCAAAAGAAGATAGACCTGAAGTCGTAATGTGTGCTGATTTACTTGCACCAGAAGGATATGGAGAAATTATTGGTGGTAGCCAGCGCATACATGACTATGATTTACTAATAAAAAGATTAAAAGAAGAAAATCTGCCGCTTGAAATGTATGATTGGTATATAGATTTAAGAAAATATGGTTCGGTTCCTCATTCTGGCTTCGGTTTAGGTATTGAAAGAACTGTGGCTTGGATAACAAACACCGAACATGTAAGAGAATGCATACCATTTCCAAGGACACTGTCTAGAATTCGTCCATAACAAATAAAAAGAACATTTCACATCCCAATATCATAAAATAATATAAACATATTATCTATATATTGGGATGTGATTGTAATGAGTATATGGCCTGTAAATTTTGATAATTATAAAATTGAAAGAAAAGCAAAATCTGAAGAAAATAAAAACATTGATAAAGATAAAAATCTTGAGATAGAGGCATTAAAAGAGCTAAACTCATTAATTGGTTTAAATAAGGTCAAGCAAATAATAAATGAGCTATATGCATTGGAACAGGTGCAAATTAAAAGAAAAAATGCAGGTTTGGCAACAGACCCAATCGTATTACATATGGTTTTCAAGGGTAATCCTGGTACTGGAAAGACAACTGTTGCTAGAATACTTGGTAAGCTTTTAAAAGGAATTGGTGTCCTTAGCAAAGGGCACGTAGTAGAGGTCGAAAGAGCTGATCTTGTTGGCGAATATATAGGACATACTGCCCATAGAGTACAAGAAAATGTAAAAAAGTCATTAGGTGGTATATTATTTGTGGATGAAGCCTATTCACTGGCTAGAGGTGGAGACAAAGACTTTGGAAAAGAAGCAATTGATACATTGGTAAAAGCAATGGAAGATTATAAAGACGAATTTATTTTGATACTAGCGGGTTACAGAGATGAAATGGAGTATTTTTTAAATACAAATCCAGGATTGAGATCTCGGTTTCCTATACAAATAGATTTTCCAGATTACACAATCGATGAGTTGTTGCAAATTGCTGAATTAATGGTTAAAAATAGGCAGTATATACTAACTGACAGTGCAAAAAGAAAAATCATGAAAGTTTTAATTAATGACAACACAACAAGGGAAATCGGGAATGCCAGATTAGTTAGAAACATAATTGAGAGAGCTATAAGAAAACATGCTGTTAGAATTATGAACAAAAAAACTATAACAAAAGATGATTTAATGATAATTGATTCCATAGATATTAGAGAGGATTGAAAGAATGATGTCTAGTGAGAACATACTTATAGAAAAGTTCAACATCCCAAAAGATGTTATTTTTTTGCTGGAAAAAGCTGAAGAAGATGTTAGGGAGGAGTTTAAAAAAGTAGAAAGATTAGTAGAAAAAAACCAATATAAGATTTTATATGCTATGCAAAAGAATCATTTAAGTGATATTCATTTTAATGGAACATCTGGATATGGATATGGAGATATCGGAAGAGACACAATAGAAAAAATATATTCTGATATATTTAGTGCTGAAGACGCCTTAGTAAGGCCTCAAATTGTTTCTGGAACTCATGCAATATCCTTATGCCTTTATGCTGTATTAAGACCTAACGATGAGCTTATATCGGCTTGTGGAACTCCCTATGATACACTTGCAGATGTGATAGGGAAGGAAAGAGATAATAATACTGGTTCACTTATTGATTTCGGCGTAACATATAAAGAAATTCCACTTTTAGAAAGTGGAAAAATTGATATTGATAAGCTTTTAGGTGCCATATCTGATAAAACGAAAATGGTTATGATTCAAAGGTCAAAAGGATATGATTTTAGAAATTCATTGTCCATCAATGATATCAAAAATACTATAGAAAAGATTAAAAATAAAAAGAAAGATTTAATTGTATTTGTGGACAATTGTTACGGTGAATTTACCGAAGAACTTGAACCAACCGATGTTGGAGCTGATTTAGTTGCAGGATCTCTTATAAAAAATCCTGGTGGTGGATTATCGCCTACAGGAGGATATGTAATAGGGAAAAAGGAACTTGTCAAAAATGCTGCTTATAGGTTATATGCACCTGGAATAGGGAAGAAAGTAGGCCCTTCATTAAATATAAATCGATTAATTTTAGAAGGGCTGTTTTTATCACCACTTATCGTAGGTAATGCATTAAAAGGTGCAATAATTTTATCGAGAATTATGGAAATGCTGGGCTATGACGTTTTACCAAAATTTAACGAATCAAGAACTGATATCGTTCAAGCAGTTAGATTTAAAACAAAAGAAGAGCTAATTACTTTTATTCAAAGCATTCAAAAGGGTTCACCTGTTGATTCTCATGTTGTACCGGAGCCATGGAACATGCCAGGCTACAATGATCAAGTTATTATGGCAGCAGGTGGTTTTATACAAGGAGCATCTATAGAATTAAGTGCTGACGCACCCATCAGAAAGCCGTATACAGCTTATATACAAGGCGGGTTGTCATATTATCAGGTAAAACTTAGTCTTATGATCGCTATAAATAATATGATTGAAAAAGGATTTATTAAGATATAATTAAGAAAACTCAAATGAAAAATACATTCATTTGAGTTTTCTTATAACGCCTACAACTTTTCCTAAAACCATAACATTGTCTACTATAATCGGATCCATTGAAGGATTTTCTGGTTGCAGACGAATGTGATCGCTTTCTTTATAAAATCTCTTCACAGTTGCTTCATCTTCAATTAAAGCTACTATTATATCACCGTTATCTGCATATGATTGTTTTCTTACAATTATGTAATCTCCATCAAGGATACCAGCGTTTATCATACTTTCACCGCGAACTTTTAAAATAAAGCTTTCTCCTTCATAACCAACAATGAGATCTCTTGGAATAGAATAATATTCGTCAATATTCTCAACTGCTAGTATCGGCGAACCTGCAGTAACTTTACCTATCACAGGGAGTTTTATCACATCACTTAAGTCTCTTTTATCGTTATTTAAAACTTCAATTGCTCTGGGTTTTGTTGGATCCCTTCTTATATAACCTTTTTTCTCAAGTCGTGATAGATGACCATGAACAGTCGATGTAGACTTTAAACCAACAGCTTTACCAATCTCCCTGACAGATGGGGGATACCCCTTTCGATTAATTTCACTTTTAATAAATTCAATTATTTCTTGTTGCTTTAGGCTGATTTTAGATTTGTCTTTCACAATTTAACCCCTCCAAACTTATACTTATTATAGCATAATTACATCATTAAATCAAACACTAGTTCTTATTATTAGAATTCAATTCCGAGAGGGGGTTTTTACTTACCGCATCTCGAAGTTGGCTATCGTCGACATGTGTGTAGATTTGCGTTGTCGACACATTTGAATGTCCTAACAGCCTTTGTAATGTTCTAATATCAACTTTTCCATATCTATACATAAGCGTAGCTGCTGTATGTCTTAATTTATGTGTAGAATATTTTTTGCCATCAAGATTAGCGTCTTTTAAATGCTTTTTTACTATGTATTGTATTGTTTTTATGCTAATCCTTTGCAATCTTTTACTTAAAAATAGTGCCTTTTTATCTTTAACACCATCGTGCGGTCTCACTTTTAAGTATTCATTTATTGCTGATATACAGGCATCATTTAAATAAACTGTTCGTTGCTTGTTTCCTTTGCCAATGACGGTTAATTTATCATCCTTAATATCACTTATATTTATATTAGCTAATTCTGATAGTCTAAGTCCACAATTTAAAAATAGGGTAATGATAGCATAATCACGTTCTTTAAATGGACCATCTATAGAATCAAGTAATTTCATACTTTCATCTAGGGTCAAGTACACAGGCTGTCTAATCCCGAGTTTAGGTGATTCTAGCTCTAAAGCAGGATTTTTAGTTATAACTTTTCTTTTTGCATAAAGATAATTATAAAAAGATCTAAGACTGGCAACTTTGCGAGCACGAGCAGGAGGAGTATTAGACCGCTCATGTGTAACAAATGACAAATAAGCATATAAGTCGTTTAAATCTATAGATTCAATAAGAGAGATATCAACATCGCTAATGTCTATTTGATCAAAATCCGAATCAGAACTTAAATTTTTTCTAACTTTTATAAATCGAAAAAACAATACTAAATCATATTCATAGGCTTTAACTGTATTAGGTGATCTAGCCTTTATAGTAGAGAAATAATTAAGAAATTCTTCGAGGATGGGTGGCAGTTCAATATTATTATTTGTAGAAATACGCATCTGGTGAATTCACCTCCAATATAATTTCCATCTCCAATTATACGAAATAACTATTTCGTATAATTGGAGAAAAACCTTTTTAAATTAAATTGAGTGTTTTCTAATTTCATCAGTGGCAAGTTTATCACACCTATTATTATATTCATTATCAGAGTGGCCTTTAACTTTTATCCATTTAATATCATGACATGATGATAAATCCAAAAGTTTAAGCCACAAATCTTTATTTTCAACAGGTGTCTTATCAGACTTAAGCCAGCCTCTTTTTTGCCAGTTTTCAATCCATTTTTGATTAAAAGCATTTATCAAATAACTGCTATCACTATATATATTAATTTTACACGAGCGTTTAAGTAAACTTAGCGCTTTTATTACAGCAGTTAATTCCATTCTATTATTGGTTGTATTTTCTTCATATCCTGATATTTCTTTTTTTATGCCATTATAAATAAGTACAGCGCCCCAACCACCAGGTCCAGGATTACCGCTGCACGCTCCATCAGTATATATGTCTATTTCAGGAATATTTGCCATCTTAATTTCCCTTTACTTTTTCATAAGATGAAATTACAGCTTCAAACAAAGCACTTCTTAAACCTAGCCTTTCCAGTGTTCTCACACCTTGAATTGTAGTTCCACCAGGCGATGTTACCATATCCTTTAAATAACCTGGATGCATGCCTGTCTCTAACACCATACTGCCAGAACCTGACACAGCTTTTGATGCTAATTTATACGACACATCCCGTGGTAGCCCTAGTGAGACGCCTGCATCTGCCAATGATTCAATGAACATATATACAAAAGCTGGACTACAGCTTGAAATAGCCATTGCTGCATCTATCAAATTTTCTTTTACTTCAACAACTTCGCCACATGATCTGAATATTTTTTCTACTATCTCTTTATCATTTGATGATATATTTTCTGGGTAAGATATAGCTGTAACACCTTCACCAATTAAAGCTGGAGTATTTGGAATCGTACGTACTACTTTACCTCTTCTTAAAATATTTTTTACACTTTCAATAGTTATACCAGGAGCAATTATTATTATAATTTTATTTTCATCAATATCATCTTTAATCTCTAACAAAATGTCATTGTATACATTTGGCTTTATAGCTAAAATTATAACATCGCATTCTTTGGCTATTTCTTTGTTGCTGTTTCCTATATTAATACCTAATTCTTCTTTTAATTTCATAAGCTTGTCTTTAGAAATATCAAACGCACATATTGAATTTGAAGGCACATACTTTGAATTAATTAAGCCTTTTATTAATGCTGTGCCCATATTACCCGTTCCTATGAATCCAATTTTCATAAATGCACACCTCCAATATTTTAAAAAACAGTATTAGCTAACTCTAATACTGTTTTCTCGTATTTCACCACATTATTGTTGTTTTTCATCTTTTTCTGTCGTTGTAAAAATCACAGGTTTCAAAGGCGTTATTGTAGAAACAGCATGTTTATATATAAGTTGTTGTTGTTTATTGTCTGTTTCTAAAACAACGGTAAAATTATCAAACCCTTTAACTATGCCTTTTAGCTGAAAGCCATTAATCAAGTACACAGTTACAGCGATATGTTCCTTTCTTACCTGGTTTAAAAATATGTCCTGTAAATTGATAGCTGCCTTTTGATTCATATAGCCATCCCCCTTCTATTGTTGTGTAATAATAATTAATATTCTACTTAAAATTTAATTTTCCTGCTAAAAAACAGATAATATTTTTTTAAGTTCTTCAAAGTCGATATAGTCGTCTACATAAAACCAATTTATGATTTTATAACTTTTAAACCAAGTTATTTGTCTTTTTGCATACCTCCTTGTTCTTTTTTTTAAATTACTAATAGCTTCATCAAATGTGACATTTCCATCTAAGTATTCTGCAATTTCTTTGTATCCCAAAGCCTGCATTGAAGTATCATACTTATTATACCCTATTTTTAGTAAATTTACCACTTCATTTACTAAATTATTTTTCAACATAATATCTACTCTGTCATCAATTCTTTTATATAATTTATTTCTATCTCTAAAATTCAAGCCAATCATTATTACATCGTACTCCGGATTCATTCTCTTACTGCTCAATTCCTGATAAACCGAAATCGGTTTGCCTGTAAATTGATATACCTCTAGTGCTCTTATAATTCTTCGCAGATCATTAGGATGAAGTTTATCAAACATTTTAGGGTCTACAACTTTTAATCTATTAAATAAATAATCATTTCCAAGTACCTCAGCAATATTTTTTAAAGCAGATCTAAAATCGTCGTTTCCAATGTAATCAGAGAAATTCATTATATATATTAAAGAATCTATATAAAGCCCTGTTCCCCCCACAACAATAGGTAATCTTCCTCTTTTGTAAATATCATCTATTATCGGCTTTGCCATTTTTTCAAATTCCGCAACGCTAAATTTTACATTCGGCTCAACTATATCGATCATATAATGTGGTATACCTTGCTTTTCTTCATCTGTGATTTTAGCAGTTCCAATATCCATGTACTTATAAATCTGCATTGAATCAGCGGATATTATTTCGCCATCATAAAATTTTGCAAGTTCTACAGATAATTTTGATTTCCCTGAAGCTGTCGGTCCTACAATAATTAACAATGGTATTGCCATTGAAACACCTCTACATGATTCTTTTAAACATCTTTTCTATTTCATATTTTTTAATTGAAATAATTACAGGTCGCCCATGCGGACATGTATACGGATTTTCTGTTATTTTTAGTTCATCAAATAAAGATTTAATTTCTTCTTTTGACAATTTATCCATAGCTTTAACTGCTTTTTTACAAGCCATCATAATAATATTTTCTTCTTTTAATTTGATATCTTTATTAAAATCTCCGTTTCGTAATTTATCAATTATATCTATAAACAATTGTCTTGATTCTGGCTGTCCTAATATTACAGGTACTTCTCTTAATATAATTGAATTATTCCCAAAGCTTTCAAATTTATAACCCAATTTGTTAAATAATTCTATGTTCTCATTAATAATTTCTTCATCACCAGGTTCAATATTCACCAATATTGGTATCGTAGTCTGTTTTCCTTGAACATTGTTATATTTACTCATAAATCTTTCGTACAGTATCCTTTCGTGTGCAGCATGTTGATCAATCAAATACACCATATCATCTTTTTCTACAATTATAAAAGTCGAAAAAAGTACACCAATTAGTTTGTACTTATCATCATTGTTATCAGGTAAACTATTAAAATTGCTTATATATTTATCTTGAACTGTCTCACTAATTTTATCATTATCAAAATATATATTCTTATTGCTTCCATTAGAGCTAGATATTGTTTCGTCTTTAATGAAAGGAACATCTCCACTGTGATTTGTAATTTCTTTTGTTGTCCTTTCAAATTGATTAATTTGAGTTTGCTCATGCTTATAATCTTTGTCAACATCTGAAAAAGTAAACTTCTTCTCATATTTTACAACAGGTATAAGATTTGACTTGTTTAAAGCATTTTTAATAGTATTGTAAATAGAGTCAAAGATTTCTTTTTCGTCAGAAAACTTTACTTCTAATTTTGTTGGATGTACATTCACATCTATTTTCCTAGGATCAATGTTTATATATGTAATTACAACAGGATATCTATTTATAGGTATCAATGTTTTATACACTTCTTCAATTGCGACATTATACACTTTGTTTTTTACAAATCTGCCGTTAACAAATAATATCTGCATATTGCGATTCCCTTTTGTATATGATGGTTTACATAAAAACACTTTAACATTTAAATATTCATTGGTATACTCTGATTGAACTAAAGAAGAATATAATTCATCTCCATATAGCCTTAAAATAACATCGCTAACAGAGTTATTTCCTGATGTCTGAAGTTCAATCTTTTTATCTTTTATATATTTAAATGATATATCGGGTCTTGAAAGAGCTATTTTTGCTACCATATCAGTGATATACATGGCCTCTGTCGATGGACGCTTTAAAAATTTTCTCCTAGCAGGTGTATTATAAAATATGTCTCTTACTTCTATGCTGCATCCTTTTGGGCAGCCACATTTAACTTTTTTTATTATTTTTCCGCCTTCAACATTTATTAATGTTCCATACAAGGAGTTCTCTTCTTTAGTTTTTAACAAAACTTTTGAGATAGAAGCAATACTGGCTAATGCTTCGCCACGGAAGCCTAGAGTTTCTATGTTAAAGAGATCATTAATAGATTTAATTTTACTGGTAGCATGACGCCCAAATGCTAAAACGGCATCAATTTCATCCATGCCACAACCATCATCTGATACTTTGATATAAGGTATTCCACCGTCCATTATTTCTACTGTAATATTATTACTTCCTGCATCAATTGAATTTTCTACAAGTTCTTTGACAATTGATGCAGGTCTTTCTACAACTTCGCCTGCAGATATTTTATTTATCAATTCATCATCCAAGAGATTTATTTTATTCATGTTTAATCACATCCTTAATGATAGGGCTTTTTTCTTTAAGCCATACAAATAATTCAATGCCTGTATAGGTGTAATATTTTCTATGTCCAAATCAGCTATTTCAGCAATTAAAGCATCTTTTTCAAAACTAAATATATCCATTTGAGTTGCGGCTGTTTCAACTGCAACTTCTCCATTGCTATTTTCAAGGCTGTTTAATATTTTTTTTGCATTATCAATGACATCATTCGGCAGTCCAGCCAGTTTGGCAACTTGTATACCATAGCTTTTATCTGCCGAACCTGGTATTATTTTTCTTAAAAAAATAATCTCATCGTTCGTCTCATCAACTGATATATTATAATTTTTAATGCCATTTAGTTGGTTCTCTAATTTAGTCAATTCATGATAATGAGTGGCAAACATTGTCTTCGCCTTTATTTTATCGTGTATATATTCGAGAATGGCGCAAGCAATACTCATTCCATCATACGTACTCGTACCACGACCAACTTCATCAAGTATAATTAAGCTCTTTTGCGTCGCAGAATTTAATATAACAGATACTTCATTCATCTCAACCATAAAAGTGCTTTGTCCAGAAAATAGATCATCTGATGCACCTACTCGCGTAAAAATTCTGTCTACTATGCCTATTTCAGCATATGAAGCAGGAACAAAGCTACCAACTTGAGCCATTAATACTATCAAAGCAACCTGACGCATATACGTAGACTTTCCAGCCATATTAGGTCCTGTTATAATCATAATAGGCTTTTTTTCATCAATTTCTATATCATTCGATATAAACGAATCATCCACTATAGTTTCTATTACAGGATGTCTGCCATCTTTTATTAAGATTCTATCACCGTCATTGACAATTGGCTTGACATAATTATTTGATTCAGCCACCATAGCCAACGATGTAAGTACATCTAAAACAGCTATATACTTTGAAGTCATCTGTATTCTGTTAATCTCATTTTTTATTTGTTCTCTTATGCCATTGAAGATTTCATATTCAAGTTCTACAAGTTTCGTTTCGGCACCTAAAATTTTCTCCTCTATCTCTTTAAGTTCAGGAGTTATATATCTTTCCGCATTCGCTAATGTCTGCTTTCTTATATAATTTTGTGGAACCGACGATATATAAGATTTTGATACTTCAATAAAATACCCAAATACTTTATTATATCCCACTTTTAAAGTCTTAATGCCCGTTCTTTCTTTTTCATTCAATTCAAGATTTGTAATCCATGACTTTCCATTTGTCGCAGCCTTTCTCAATTCATCTACATTTTTATCGAATCCATCTTTTATGATGTTTCCTTCTTTTACGGAAGTTGATGGTTCATCTTTAATTGATTTATCTATCAAATCATATATGTCTTGAAGTGTATCTAATTTTAAAAATATTTCTTTAAGATAAATTGAATTATATTTACTAATTAAATCCTTTATCTTTGGAAGCCTTTCAATAGAAACCTTTATAGACAATAAGTCTTTTGCATTAATATTTTGATACACAAGTTTACTGGAAAGTCTTTCTAAATCATAAATTCCTTTTAAAGCATTCCTTAAATCTGACCTACCTTTAAAATCATTAAAAAGTTCGTCAACAGAGTCTAACCGCAAATTTATTTTTTCAATATCTATTAAAGGCTCCTCTATCCATCTTTTAAGAAGTCTTCCACCCATTGGTGTAACAGTTTGATCTAATACACTTAATAATGTTCCATCTCTGGAATTATTTCTATTAGGAGATTGTACAATTTCTAAATTTTTAATTGTATTATTATCCAGCAACATAAATGAATTGTCTTCATAATAAGTCAAATTATTTAGCTGACTAAGCTGTACTTTCTGTAATTCTTTCAAATATATTAAAACTGTTGTCAATGATTTAATCGCATAATTTTTCCCTTCTAATCCTAGCTCATTAAGCGATTTATTAAATTGATTAGATATTATGCTTTCAAAATCCTGATAGTTGTTTTCGTATTTATTAATATAAATTTTACTGCTATTAATTACTCTTACAAGTTTTTTTAAACTAAAAAAATCGTTATTTGCAATTATTTCAGAAGGATTATATCTCATTATTTCATCATAAATTTTCCTTATATCATCACATTTAATTATCTGCGTTACAAATAAATCACCAGTCATAACATCGACGAAGGACAATCCGTAATTATTCTCATCTTTAAAGATTGATAAAAGATAATTATTGCTCTTTTCTTCTATAGAATTTGTATTTATAACCGTACCAGGAGTGAAAACTCTAATTACATCTCTATCAACTAATCCCTTAGCAGATGCGGGATCTTCCAGTTGTTCGCAAATTGCTACTTTATAGCCTTTTTTCACAAGCTTGTCTATATAAAAATCAGCAGCATGAAATGGCACTCCAGCCATTGGTGCTCTTTCATCCTGTCCGCAATCTTTACCTGTTAATACTATTTCCAATTCCTTAGCTGCAATAATAGCATCATCAAAAAACATTTCATAAAAATCACCAATACGAAAAAATAAAATTGAATCTTTGTATTTTTCTTTTATTTTAAAATATTGTTCCATCATGGGAGTGTATGGCATCAAAAACTACCTCCAACTACATAAAAAGATAAGCCCTAATAACTTATTCATTACTCATACAACGTCTAGAGCAATTGGCACAGGAATTACCATCACACTTAGGTAATGTCCCATTTATATAATAATTCAATATACCATGAATCTCTTCTATTAATTTTTTAGAAGTCTCCTGTGCCTCTAGCAATCTTCTATAACTATCTAATTTTAAAAGCTTCAGTCTTAAATTGCCAACTTCTTTTTTATCGCCATTTTTTTTCAATTTTTTAATATCTTCAAGTAAAAATTGCGCTTCCTTGTCATTTAAAAAGGCAATTTCCGCTTCACGTAAATCATTCAATATATCAGAATTTGCTAAAAGTTTGCCTAATTCTATTGCTTTTTCAATTATGACATCTTTATCACATCTACTCACTTATTAATTCTCCTTGCATAGTCCAAGCTTTTGTATCTATTATTTTTACATTAACAAACTTACCTATCAATTCAGGCTTCGCTTTAAAATGAACAATTTTATTTGTTCTTGTTCTTCCAGTTAATTTTTCACTATCTCTTTTGCTAGTACCTTCAACTAAAACTTCTACGACTTTCCCTTTCATTTCGTTATTTTTTTCAATGCTTATTATATTTTGCAAATTAATTAATTCTTCAAGTCTCTTATGTTTAATATCTTCATCGACTTGATTTGACATTTTTTCTGCAGGCGTACCTTTTCTTTTTGAATAAATAAATGTGTATGCTGAATCGTATCTTACTTCTTTTACAAGGTCCAGTGTATCTTGAAAATCCTTATCTGTTTCGCCAGGAAAACCTACTATTATGTCCGTGGTTATAGCAATACCCGGTATGTTATCTCTTAATTTATTAATGATTTCTAAATATCTTTCTCTTGAATATTTTCTATTCATTCTCTCAAGTATTTTATTGCTACCAGATTGGACTGGTAAATGCAAGTGCTCACATAGTTTGTCCAAATCCCGCATAGCAAAAATCAATTTGTCAGAAATATCTTTTGGGTGTGAAGTCATAAATCTTATTCTTTCTATACCATCAATATCATTTATCATATATAAAAGATCAGCAAAATCTATTTTGATAGGTAAATCATTGCCATAAGAATTTACATTTTGACCAAGCAGCGTTATTTCTTTAAAGCCCTCATTAGCTAAAGATTTTATTTCATTCAAAATATCATGAGGCTCTCTACTTTTTTCTCTTCCACGTACATAAGGCACTATGCAATATGTGCAAAAATTATTACACCCGTAAATAATATTTACCCATGCCTTTAAACCTTCTGCACGCCTTATGGGGATATCTTCTACAATGCTTTTATTGTCATCCCAAATGTCTATAATAGTAGTATCTGAATTCAATGATTCTTGTAAAAGCTCTGGAAATTTAAATAAATTATGTGTACCGAATACAATATCGATATATGGATAATCATTTTTTATAGCCTCAACAACTTCTTTTTCTTGCATCATACATCCACAAATTCCTAATATTATATTAGGCTTTCTTTGTTTTAGTTCTTTAAGCTGTGACACTCTGCCAAATATCCTTATTTCGGCATGTTCTCTGACACAGCAAGTATTGAAGAGGATAACATCTGCATCCTCTAAATTATCAGTATGTGTGTACCCCATTTCAGTTAGCATACCTGCTAATTTTTCTGAATCATGGACATTCATTTGACAACCGTATGTTTCTATGTGAAACTTTGGATATCTATCTCTATTTAAAACAGCCATTTGGTTTATTATCTCTTTTTGCTTTTTAATATCATCATCTGAGACTAGTATTTCTTTTCTTTCACTCATCAAATACGTACCTCCACTTAAATTAATCACAACATTATATTATATAACAATTAAAGGTTTATGAAAAATATTTTTGAGTATGAATCCATAATAATATTATACTATATTCTAAGTTTTATGTTAAATTCACAACTATTTAGACATTTTTTTGTAAAAAAATGTCTTAACAGGTGTAAAATTGTATTTAAACGGAAAAATAATTTGCTCCGTGCTACCAACAAAAAGAATGCCTTCTGTGCTAAGGCTCGAATAAAATTTTTTATATATTTCTTCTTTCGCTTTATCATTAAAATATATTAATACGTTTCTACATACAATCAAATCAATATTTTCAGGAAATTTGTCTAGTAACAAGTTATGCTTTTTAAAAACAATATTTTTTCTCAATTCCTCAGAAATTATATAGTTATTCTCATTATAGCACGAAAAATATTTTAAATATTCCTTAGGAACTTTTTCTAAACTCTTATTACTATATATTCCTTTTTTAGCCTTTTCAAGTACAACATCATCTATATCAGTCGCAATAATATTCACTTGGTTTAGATCAATAAAGTTTGAAATTATCATTGCAAGACTATAAGCTTCTTCACCTGTTGAGCATGCAGCACTCCAAATTCTCATGTTTTTTTTGATTATCTTGGGAAGTATTTCATTCTTAAGTATCATCCATTGATCAAAATTCCTAAAAAATTCTGTTACATTTATCGTAATATATTTTAAAAATTCTTTGTACACTTTTGTATCTTTAGTAAGTCTATCATAAAAAATATCATAACTTTGACAATTATTATTTGCTATAAATGAATCTATTCTTCTTTTCATCTGTTTTTCTTTATAAAGTGATAAATCTATACCAGTTAAATTAAATATCTTCAGTAAAAATTCGTCATAATTCAAAATAAGCACACCTCCAAGTGTTCACATCATGATAAAAAAAGTGGCTAAACTTAGCCACTTAAATGATGTAAAGGGGGTCTCAATGTATTTTGTGAGGTTCATTAATATTATTAACACATTAAATATCAAATATACATAAAAATAAATTTTATAAAATTACATATTTACAACTTTGACAGGTTGCTCAAAAACCCCTCTTTTTACCTCAGTAGCGGTCATATTTTTTGCCTTTAGCATTTTCGTTAAATAATTACATGCATTCCAAGGATTCACATTATTTCCACAGGTAAACACATCAACGGCTGCATACCCTAGTTCCGGCCAAGTATGAATTGTTATATGTGATTCTGAAATAACTACAACTCCACTAACGCCCTGGGGGCTGAATTTATGGAAAGCAACTTCACGAACTTCAGCACCTGCTTCAATAGCTGCTTTTACCATTATGTCTTCTATTAATTCACAATCATCAAGAACATTTTCATCGCAACCATAAATTTCTGCCAATATATGGCGACCCAAAGCATTCATTCTATTATCTTGCCTCCTCGCATTTTAAAAGTACGGATATTCAATAAGATAAATTTTATCAGATTTTTTTCTTTTGTCAAGCTATTTTACATAACACCCATGAATAATTATTTTATACTTTGAAGTCTATCTATAATAGATACATTCAACTCTTCTCTTTCTAATTCATAGGATTCGTTATTTTTATCGATTTCTCTTAGACTCATCTTTTTATTATTAGTATCAATATTCAGTATTTCAACCGAAATATTTTCCCCAATTCTGTATTCTTTAATATTTTTTAATAAATCGCTTTTGTGTACAAGACCTTCTACCCCATCACTAATATCTACAAATATGCCGAAAGTTGTTATGTTTACTATTTTACCCAAGATGACGTCGCCAACTTTAAATTTTGCACTAATAGTTGTCCAAGGATCAGGAATGAGTTTCCTCAAACTTAATGTGACCTTTTCTTTATCTATTCTTTCAACATATGCATCTACTTTTTCGCCAATATGCAATATATCATTTATATTTTTATTTCTGACCCATGAAATTTCACTTAAAGGTATTAGTCCATCTATACCACCTATATCTATAAATGCACCAAATTTAGTTATAGATTTTACTACACCTTGAATTACTTGTCCCTCTTGTAAAGTTTTCAACAATTCTTCTTTCTTTTTTAACTTTTCCTCTTCTAATACAACTTTTTGAGATGCTATCAACTTTTTATTCGGTATATAATCTATAATTTTTACTTTGACATTTTCCCCTAGATAATCGTTTAAGTTATTTACATAATGTATATCAAGCTGTGACGCAGGTATAAATGCTTTTACACCTAAAATATCAGCTAGTACTCCGCCTTTGATTATTTCTATGATTTTTCCACTTAAAATATTACCATTTTTATATGCTGTATCTAGTTTTTCTTTTGCTAATTCTGTATCTGCTTTTATCTTTGATGCTAATACATCACCGTTTTCATCTTCTCTTTTAACTATGTAAAGATCAATCTCATCTCCTACATTAAAAAATTTGTTAATATCTAAATTTGGATCTAATGACAATTGGTCTTTAGGAACATATGCATCGGCCTTATAGCTAATATCCGCTATAATCCCATCACTAAGTATTTTTATAATTTTACCTTTAACAATATCACCTGCATGAATTAGATTAAAAGAATATTCATCCATAAAATCATCCATTAGTATCTTCCTTTCTATTAATTGCAATTTTGTTTATCACTTCTTGTATTAAATAATCTGGCGTTGAAGCACCTGCAGTAATACCTACAATATCATTATCATTAAAAATACTTAAATCAATTTCGTCAGCGTTCTCCACCTGAATAGTTCTCTTACAATTCTTTTCGCATATTCTTTTTAATTTTTGAGTATTCGAACTGTTTTTCCCACCGATAACAATCATCACATCAGCTTTTTTAGATATCTCTTCAGCAGATGATTGCCTTTTGTTTGTAGCATCACATATTGTATTAAATGATACCAATTCATTAACTTTAAGTTTTAATAAATTCAAACTATCTTCCCACATTTTTTGTGTTATCGTTGTCTGTGCCACAACGCAAGCCTTGTCAATATACGGTAGCAATTGAACGTCATTTACTGATTCTATCACATAAGCTGAATTGTCGCACCATCCATTTACTCCTATGACTTCTGGATGATTTTTATCGCCTATTATAACGATAGTATAACCTTTTTTATAATAACCATTTACTATCTTTTGGACTCTCTTTACAAAAGGACAAGTCATATCAATTAATTCAATTTTTTTCTCTTTTAAATCTTTATATGTTTTCTCTGGTATACCATGAGTTCTAATAATTATTCTATCATTTTCTTTTAAATTATCAATTCCATCTATTGTTTTTATTCCCTTATCTTCTAAATCCCTTACTACTTGTGGATTGTGTATAAGTTCCCCATAAGTATATGTCCGTCTATTATCATCTCGATTTATTTGATCATACGCTACTTTTACGGCTCTTTTTACACCAAAGCAAAACCCTGCATTATCTGCTATTAATATTTTCATTATATCCTCCTAGATCAATTTAGAAATTTCAAACATAATCTTTTCACCTATATTTGCCATATCTTGAGACGTCAAATGAACATTTTGATATTCATCAAAATAAATAGGCTTACCAATTTTTATCACAACTTTTGAAAATAGCTTATATGTTGACTTTATTCCAATTGGTAAAACAGGTGCCTTACCTTTAACTGATAACAATGATACACCTGGCTCTGCTTTTTGAAGTTCACCTGTTTTACTCCTGGTACCTTCAGGAAAAATCCCTACAACATGTCCATTTTTTAAGTGATTTAAGGCAATTTTGATAGCGGCTAAATCAGATGTGCCTCTTTTTACTGGGAATGCACCTAATCCATTGCTTAAAACAAATTTAAAAATAGGATTTTTAAAAAGCTCGGCTTTTGCCATAAAAAATATTCTTCGTGTAAAAACTGCTCCAATAATAGGTGGATCCAGAAAACTTATATGATTTGGGCAAATAATTATAGGCCCATCTTTAGGAATATTCTCATAACCTTCAACTTCTATCCTGAAAATTACATTTATAATAAAGAGAACAATGTATTTTGCGATATAATAAAACATCAGTTGTCCCCCTTTATTTACTAACAATAATATCATACATTTTACAAACAACTTCTTCTATCGTCATGTCTGATGTGTCAATTACAATGGAATCATCAGACTTTTTTAAAGGTGCAATGTCTCTTTCCATATCAATTTTATCTCTTTTTTTAATGTCCCTTAATATATCATCATAACTAACGGAAATTTTTTTCTCTACTAATTCATTATATCTCCGCATTGCTCTTACCTCAGCACTGGCTGTTAAAAAAAATTTAAATTGTGCATTAGGCATCACAACTGTTGCTATGTCTCTTCCATCCATTATAACGCTACCATTGTTCGCCAATTGTCTCTGCAAATTTACCATTATTTCCCTTACTTCAGGTATCTTAGAAATTAATGACACTTTCTCTGAAACAATCGGGGTTCTTATTTCATTTGAAATGTCTATACCATCCAACAATACTCTATCATTTTCTAATTTAATATCAATTTTGGAAGCCAATTCTACAATTTTATCTTTATTATTTATGTCAATATCTTCAATGATAGTCTTATATGTCAAAGCTCTGTACATTGCACCTGTATCTATATAGGTGAAATTAAGCTTTTCTGCTAGCTTTTTAGCGACTGTGCTCTTTCCTGCACCGGCTGGACCATCAATAGCAACTTTTATATTCAATAAATCCGGTCTTAACAATTTTGCATTCTTTAAATACAAATGCTTAACTTTCTTATCATCATTACAATTAATAAATACAATAACTCGAATACATTTTTCAAGGCTACCTGAAACGTCCATTTCCTGAAAACACATCATAGGAATATCAGTAATTCCATGGTGTCTTAATGCTTCGGCTGGATATGCAGAATTAATATCTTTTGTGGCACTAAAAAATATCAATACAACATCGTTAGGTTTAATTTCGTTACAGCGAAAGATCTCATCTATAAGATTAATTGTATCTTTAAAAATGTCTTCTTTTGTATTTTCAGTCGTTATTGCGCCTCTAATTGCTTTTATAGGACATCATACTCCTTTCTTTTATCCTCTTTTTATAATTATATAGTAAAAATGATGTTATAACAACATCATTTTAACCTTACACGCCCAACAACTTCAATATCCCCATTAACTTTTACCACTGCAGTTCTTTGCGGTTCTATTACATTATCACTTGAATCAGCAACTTTAATATACAATGTTTGTTTATATTTTGTTCCATCGATTTCTATCAGCTCTCCCTGTTTAATGCTAATATCCACAGATTTATTTTTAAAGCTATACTTCGGATCACCATTTATAAGTACATATGCACTCGGTGCTTTTTCCATATTAACTAATTCTAGTTTCAACGTACCATCCTTTGATAAATATGTATTGATATTAATGCCTTCTATTTTTTCAGTTGAATTTAAAAAGACCCTGATATTATCATTTAACATAAGTACCTGCGTAATTATTACTGTTAAAAAACCAGCCATGACAAAAAAAGCTATTAAATTATCAAAGCTGATAAAATACACATGCCCTGATTTTTTTATTCTTTTTCCCATAATAATCCTCCTTATGCATTCTTATATATTTTATGCAAAATATATAAAAAAATGCGAAAGGAGACTTTTTATTAAGAATTTATTCCAGCTAAATAACCGGTTGAAAAAGATATTTGAAGATTATATCCACCTGTTAACGCGTCAACATCAATTATCTCACCAGCAAAAAATAGTCCTTTAATTAATCGAGATTCCATTGTCTTAGGATTTATCTCTTTTGTACTTACTCCTCCAGAAGTAATAATAGCTTCTTTTATAGGTCTTTTTGATATTACGTGGAATACAAGTTCTTTTAAAGCATGCACCAGAGCATTTCTTTCTAATTTTGATACTTCCGAAACCTTTTTATCAGGATTAATACCGCTTTGTTTAATTACATATGGAGTTAAGGAACGTGGTAGTAAATCATTTAAAGAATTTTTAAATTCTTTCTTTAAATACTTTTTAAAATCTCTTTGTATTCTATCATTAAGTTTTTCATATGTTAAAGCCGGCTTTAAATCCAATTTTATAACAACATTACTTTTATTAATATTCTTAATATAACTGCTTAATGTTAATATAACAGGTCCGGACAGTCCAAAATGCGTAAAAAGCATTTCCCCAAATTCTTCTTTTATAAACTTATCATTTACGTACAATTTTGCATTAATATTTTTAAGTGATAATCCCATCATTCCACTTACATCTTCAGCAGTTACAAACGGGACTAAGGCAGGATGCAGATCTATAATTGTATGTCCTAACTTTTTTGCCATATCATATCCATCTCCTGTAGATCCAGTTGATGGATATGACAATCCGCCAGTTGACAAAATTATGCTATCGCAATACTCCTTTTTTCCATTTACAACTATACCTAACACGCGCGAACTATCAGATAAAATATCAGTAACTCTGGCATTGTAATGAATATCTATCCCATTTGCCTTAATCAGTTTTAAAAGCACATCTAAGACATCTTTTGATCTATCTGAAACAGGAAAAACTCTTCCTCCTCTTTCAACTTTAGTCATAAGACCATTCTTATTTAAGAACTCAATCAAATCACTATTTGAAAATCTATTCAATGCGCTATAAAGAAATTTACCATTTGTTGGAGTATTTTCTATAAATTCTTTTATTGTTGCGGTGTTAGTTACATTGCACCTGCCTTTGCCTGTTATCAACAGCTTCTTGCCAGGTCTATCATTTTTTTCAAATATAGTTACTTTATTGCCTTTAATAGAGCTCATCAATGCAGCCATCATTCCTGCCGCACCACAACCAATAACAAACACTTTTTTCAATTATTACCGCTCCTTAAGTGACACGTATCATTTAACAGTACAAGCACACACTTGCCATCATCTTTTATATCTATTATATTTAAAGCTGTATTGTCTTGCCTTATTTTGGGGTAAAAGCTCAAATCCAAATTCAGTAAACCTAAAATAAGAGCCTTTATAGATGTACCATGTGAAACAATTAATATATTTTTATTTTTATATTGTTCTACTATTTTATACGTCATGCTTAATATTCTCTTCTGTACGGCTTCCAGCTTTTCTGCTCCATCAATTATGGCTTCAGAAGGATTTGTCCTCCATGTATGATATAAATCTTTATACAACTTTTCTATTTCATCAATTGTAAGGCCTTCCCATACACCAAAAGATATTTCTCTAAATTCCTGTAATTTTATTACATCTAAATCAAATTCTTTTGCAATCAAAGATGCGGTTTTATACGCCCTATCTAAATCACTTGAAAATATTACATCTATTTTTTCGTATTTTAATCTCTGTGAAAGTAAATAAGCTTGTTTTACTCCTTCATCAGTAAGATCAACATTGCTAATACCCTGAATCTTTTTTAACTTATTCCACGATGTCTCACCGTGTCGTACAATAAATAATCGAGTAGACATCTATACCCTCCTAAAAAATAATTAAATGCCTCATAGGCATTTATATAAAATACAATTTTTAAGCATTTTTCGATAAATAAATTTCGTATTCGTTCCAGATATTTTCTAACTTTTCAAATGTATCTGTTATTTTATCTTTTTCTCTTATGCCGACAGAAACAATAAGTGCATTTATTAAGCTTAATGGAGCTACTAACGAATCAACAAAAGATGCCATATTGCTTTTTGCTAATAATATTTCATCTGCAATTTCTGTAAGCGGAGATATAAGGCTGTCAGTTATCGCAACTATTTTAGCATTTTGCGATTTAGCATATTTCAACACTTCCAGTGTTCTCTTTGAATACCTCGGAAAGCCAATTCCAATTACCAAATCATTAGAATCTACGCGAAGCATTTGCTCAAAAACATCAGATATTCCGGGTTTTACTAATATCACATTTTCAAGTATTAAATTTAAATAAAACCCTAAATATTCAGCTATTGCAGTAGAACTTCTAAATCCAATAATATATATCTTTTTTGCTTTAAAAATATTATCAACAACTTCTTTAAATGAGTTTTTATCTATTTCTTCTTTTGTCTCTTTGATATTTTCAATATCGGATTTTAGCACATTATTTAAAATAGAAACTTCGTCAGTTTCATCTGTCATCTCAAGCCTTTGAACAGTAGTCAATTTATTTTTTATTAATTCTTGTAAAGCACTTTGTAACTCAGGATAGCCGTCATACCCCAAAGTATTTGCGAATCTTACAACAGTAGATTCACTGATATTAATACTATTACCCAACTTTGCTGCTGTCATAAAAGCAGCTTTATCATAATGATTTATTATGTATTCTGCTATAATTTTTTGGCTTTTGCTTAATTGAGTATAGTTATTTTGTATTCTTTTTATTATATCTTCATTTTTATCCATCGTTTATGTCCTTTCTATTATTGGTTTAATCATTTTTCTATTTATATAAAATATTCTATATGCAATTAAAAAATCCTGCAATCGATGAATAAAAAATGCCAATGATATTTTTGATAAATTTCTTGCATCAAAAATATTAAATTTGTATATCCCATTTTTTTAAAGTATCAATTAAATTATACATTGTTAAGTCAAACTGTATTGGAGTAATAGAAATGAAACCATTTTTCACAGCTACTATATCACTATCTTCTTCGTTAATATTTTCTAAAACTTTTCCAGCAAGCCAGTAATACTCTCTGCCATGAGGATCTATTCTTCTTGTAAAATTCTCAACATAATTTCTATACCCCAATTTTGTAATTTTGACACCACTATAATTATCACTTATATTTGGTATATTGACATTTAATAGTGCATTTTTCGGTAATCCATTTTTAGCAACACTTTTAATAAGTTTTTTAATAAATAATAAAGCTTTATCTGTTATATCTGAACCTGCTTCTAAAGATATTGCAATAGAAGAAAAGCCGTTTATTGAACCTTCCATCGCAGCTGATACTGTTCCAGAATATAATATATCTGTACCTAAGTTAAAGCCATCATTTATGCCAGACACTATAATATCCGGTTTATCTTTCATAACAACATCTATTCCTAGTTTCACACAATCTGATGGTGTTCCATTTGCATGAAATATTTTTAAATTTTCTTCATCTTTAATTTTTTTTATCCTTAATGGTTTATGCATTGTTATAGCATGTCCTACAGCACTTCTTTCCCTATCAGGTGCAACAACAACTACATTGTAGCTTCCTTTTAAAATATCAGCTAATTTATTTATACCTGGAGATAGAATGCCATCATCATTTGTTAATAAAACATTCATAAATATCCTCCTATTAATATATTCTCACGGTCCACATTGAATTGAATAATTAATTTGATTTTAATATAAAATTAAAATATAAGCAAGGAGTGATATTGTGATACAAATCGACGATGCCGGAAGCGGAAGTTTAGTTGGTGGAACATGTATAGGTGTTATGAGAGTTGAAACAAATGAATATCATTATGATATAATTCCCATAGAATATTACACAAAAGATAATTTTAGCAATAAACTGTATTTAAAAAAAGCAGCTGAAATTGCAATAAAATATTTAAACATGATGAACGTAGGTAAAAAAGAAGAAATATATGTTTGCAGAGGCTACATGTTTGACTGCTTAAGGGATTATTTCAAAACTAATGGATACAATTATAAAAGCACAAAAATATTGAATCCTCTACAAGACAAAATTGAAAAAACTTTTGAAGATTACGCTTTATCATTAGGGCTTTCCAAAAGATTTCTGAGCTACACTAAATATCCGTTTCATTTTCATAGGTTATTAAAATGGGTATATGCAGATTATAATAATAGATATAAATTATGCAAAACAGGTTGGAAAAGCTTTATAAAGTATGGCTCACTTGAAATTGATGAATCCTATTCAGAGCTTAAAAAAAATAAAAATCTTTATTGTCTTAAATGCGGTAATAAAATAGATATTGGACCTGTTAAAATAATTAAATTTAAAAGCAATTATTTAAATGTCATCTATCTACATGCAAATTGTTAAGATACTACGCAATTGCATAGTATCTTAACATGATTCTCATATTATATATTTTTACCAGCAATGATAAGGTATGCAAATTTGTTGACCTGGATATATTAAGTTTGGATTTGGAATCTGTGGGTTTGCTCTAATCAAGCAGTCTAATGGAATACCATACATATTAGCTATTGTCCACATTGAATCTCCTGGCCTTACTATATACATTTCTCTGCAATGTCTCTCTGGCGGGCAAAATGCTGGTATACAAATTTGCTGACCTGGATATATTAAGTTTGGGTTTGGAATCTGTGGGTTTGCTCTAATCAAGCAGTCTAATGGAATGCCATACATATTAGCTATTGTCCACATTGAATCTCCTGGTCTTACTATATACGTTGTTCTGCAGTGTACAGGGTAATATTGTGGATCAGACATTTTCAAAAACCCCCTTTCATTTTTCTAATACATGTTATGTTTAATTTAAAATTATGTTACACCATCCAATTTTTGAATGTTGAAAATTACATAAAAAAACTATAGGCCTTTAACCTATAGCTTATAAATGTTTATATTGGATATGTTTTTTCCTCCATATTTACTAATGTTGAATCAATTTTATACTTTTTAGCTCGCCTATATTCGAAAAAATTCTTAGCGACTTGCGGAAATAATGCATATGATAAAACATCTTCTTCCTGCTCTAAATATTCCTTTATTTCATTTCTAATTTTATCTAATTGAGGACTAAGTAAATCAGCCGGTCTTTTTGTTATAATTTCTTCATCTCCAATTATTTTCTTACGTATCTCATCAGAAATTGGTATTGGTGGTCTTCCATATAAACCTTTAACATAATCTTTTATTTCTTTGGGCACAATTTTATATCTTTCACCTGTAACTACATTTAAAACAGCTTGTGTTCCTACCATTTGGCTCATAGGTGTAACAAGTGGTGGATAACCCAAATCTCGCCTTACATGCGGAACTTCTTTTAATACTTCATTGTATTTATCAAGAGCATTCTGCTGTTTTAATTGTAAAACCAAATTTGATAACATACCGCCAGGAATTTGACTCTCAAGTGCAGTAGCGTCAACACTCATAAGTAATGATAGGTCACTTCCATTTGTGTGATGTTCTTTTACCTTTTTAAAATAGTCTGCAATTTCAGACAGCAATTTCAAATTTAATCCGGTGTCATATTTTGTATCTTTTAAAGCTGCTACAATCGCTTCTGTAGCTGGTTGAGATGTTCCTAAAGCAAGAGGAGATATTGCAGTATCAACAACATCAACACCAGCTTCTATTGCTTTTAAATATGTCATTGACGCCAACCCAGCAGTATAATGGCTATGTAGGTGAACAGGTACACGAATTGCCTTTTTAAAAGATTTAATCAAATCATATGCAACATAAGGTGACAATATTCCAGACATGTCTTTAATGCATATTGAATCTGCTCCCATGTCTTGAAGAGATTTCGCAACTTTTAAATAATGTTCTGTATTATGAACGGGACTTATTGTATATACAATAGCTGCCTGTACATGTGCACCTGCACTTTTAGCCGCTTTAATAGGTACCTCTAAATTTCTAACATCATTTAATGCATCAAAAATTCTAATAATATCAATGCCATTTTCAACAGATTTTATTATAAACTCATTGACAACATCGTCAGGATAATGTTTATAACCTAATAAATTCTGCCCTCTTAAAAGCATTTGAAGTGGTGTTTTCTTTATTGCTTTTTTCAGTAGTCTCAATCTCTCCCAAGGATCTTCATCAAGATATCTCATACAAGCATCAAAAGTAGCCCCACCCCATGCCTCAAGTGAAAAATATCCAACTTCATCAAGTTTTTCGGCAATAGGAAGCATTTCATCAGTAGTCATTCTAGTTGCTAGTAGCGATTGATGAGCATCCCTTAAAACTGTTTCTGTGATCTTTATCTTAGACATGAAAACTCCTCCTTTATGTTATATTATACTATCATCTAACTTATATTTCTATAAAAAAATAAGACCAAGTATTAAAAACTGGTCTTATTTTTTATAAGAAGGATAAAATTGATTCACGAATAAGTTTTGCTGCTAAAATTGAAGTAATACCTGAATGGTCGTAATCAGGTGATACCTCAACTAAATCCATACCGACAACATTTAAATCTTTTAAAATGTGTATTGCATTAAATGCCTCTTTTGATGTTATACCACCTGGTTCGGGTGTACCAGTTCCAGGAGCATATGCAGGATCTAAAACATCTATATCCCATGTAATATAAATAGGTTTTGACTTAATATACTCAAGTACACTTTTTAAAGGCTCAACAACGTTAAACAAAAACATGTTAGTATTTTTATAAGAGAACTCGAATTCTTCTTTTATTCCAGAGCGTATACCAAAATGATACATATTTTTATTATTGATGAATTCAGAAGCCTTTCTTAAAACAGTCGCATGAGAATTTTCTTCACCAAAAAATTCAGTTCTTAGATCAGTATGTGCATCAAAATGAAGTACTACCAATTCATCACCATACTTTTTGTAAACTTCTTTTATAACTGGAGCACTTATTAAATGCTCTCCTCCCAAAAATAACGGCTTTTTTCCATCTTCAAGTATTTCTTTGGCTGCATTTCCAATTATATCGAGGCTTTTCTCGACGTTTCCATAAGGTAAAATTAAATCACCAAAATCATAATATTTCTTTTCTTTTAAATTTCTATCTAGATAAACGCTGTATTCTTCTAAGCCTAATGATGCTGTTCTTATCGCCTGTGGGCCAAAACGTGTACCAGGTTTAAAACTAACTGTATAATCCATAGGTACGCCTACAATTACAATATCTGACTCTTTGTAATCATTAATGCTACTTAAAAATTTGCCGCTATTCGAAAAATTGTCTTTTATTACCAAAAACTATGCCTCCTCAAAAATATCTTTTAAAAATTTAGGCAATACAAAACTAGATTTATGCAATTCTGGTGTATAGTATTTTGTCTCAATCTCAGGTATATTATTCACATCAACTGCTTCAGGATCGTATTTTTTTGATCCCATTGTAAAAGTCCATAAGTGTCCTGGATACGTAGGTATAGTACAGATATATGGCTTTACTATTGGATAGATCTTTTTAAACATCTTGCTTAATTTATTTATTAAATTGCCATAAATAAACGGTGATTCTGTCTGTGCTACTATTATCCCATCATCTCTAAGGCAGTCATATACAGATCTATAAAAATCTTCAGTAAATAAGCCAACTGCAGGTCCTATTGGATCTGTTGAATCTACAATTACAACATCAAATTCATTTTTATGTTCATTTACATACTTTATTCCATCGCCAATCATAAGTTCAACTTTTTTATCATTTAATCCATAGCTTATTGAAGGCAAATATTTTTTCGAATTTTCTACTACTCTCTCATCTATTTCAGCAAGAACAATTCTCTCTACTGTATCATGTTTTAAAATTTCTTTTACAGCTCCACCATCACCTCCACCTACAATCAGCACATTTTTAGGATTTTTGTGTGTAAAAAGCGGAACATGTACAATCATTTCATGATACACAAATTCATCTTTTTCAGTTGTTTGTAGGATGCCGTCTAATACTAAAACTCTTCCATAGAATTCAGACTCTATAACGTCCAACTTTTGATATTTAGTTTCCTCAGAATTTAACGTTCTTTTTACTTTAAGTGAATAACCAATGCAATCATTGTGATGTTCAGTAAACCATAATTCCATTAAACATTCCTCCTAAATTGTTATTTATTTAAATAATTCATCAATATCAATTGTCAATCCATTATTAGACTTTTTAAAGCCATTTTTTATATAAAATTCATCATAGTCAGAATAATCAATATATGCCTTTTTGATTCCAAAGTCATATAAGTTGTTTAAAGCTACCTTTAAAAGCATAGTTCCATAGCCTCTCAGTTGATAATTTGGCAAAACTGCATGTCCAACTATTCTTGCAATATTATTATTTACTTCAATACAAATATAACCAAATGGCTTCTCATCAACTGCCACCATGCAAATACATCTATTTACATCACATGAAAATGGTATTTTAAAAGACTTAGCAATTTTCTCCATAAATTTCATATCATCTGTTGATGCAAACTTTATTCTAAACATATCACATCTTTCTCTCTTTATAAGTTTTTCAAATATTGAACTTCTTCACCGCTTAAATAGCGCCACTGCCCTACTTTTAAATTTCCTAACTCTAAATCTCCTATCTTAATCCTTTTTAATGTCATAACAGGATGACCTATCAATTCACACATTCTTCTAATCTGCCTGTTACGTCCTTCATGTATAACTATTTTTACAAGAGCATCATTATTTATTTTTTTTAATATTTCAATTTTGGCTTTTGCTGTTAAGCGATTATCTAATAACAGCCCATTTCTAAATCTATCCAGATCTTTATCATCAGGTATACCTCTTATTTTAGCAATATAAACTTTATCAATTTCATGTTTAGGATGCATAAGTTTATTTGCTATATCTCCATCGTTTGTTAACAAAAGTAGTCCTGAAGTATCACAATCTAAACGTCCTACTGGATATATTCTATCTTTAATTTTAATTATATCAAGAACCGATGGCCTTCCAAATTGATCTTTAACTGTTGTTATAAATCCAGTTGGTTTATTTAACATAATGTAAATATTGTGTTGAACTTTAGCAACTACTCTGCCATCATATTCAACAATATCTTTATCTGGATCAATTTTAATACCTAGATTTTTTATAACAGTACCATTAACTTTAATTTTTCCATCAAGAATTAATTGCTCACATTTTCTTCGCGATGCAATACTACATTCGGCCAAATACTTTTGCAATCTTTCCATAATAATTATTACACCTGCAAATCATAGATATCCCAACTTAACGTTTATAATATAACATTTTTTAAATTAAAAGACAATATATTAGCGAGCTTTAAGCTCGCTTACACTAATTTTTCATCATATATTCCTATTAGGTTGTCTCTTTCTATTTTTTCTTTAATTATATTAGTATCAGTTGTATATAATCCTAATGATTTCATTCGTTCAAAATACTTACCTCCTGCAAAAGTGTACCGATTTTTTAAACCTTCTTTAGTTTCAATACATTCATTTTCATATGCGATAAGGTCACCAGATGCCAAATTCCTGGGCAACTCAAGTAGAGGCATACCGAGCGATAATCTAACGCTATTATGTCCGGCCAAACAACCAGTCACCATAGCTTCAGTATGACCGGTAAACAATCCTGATTTTTCTCCTGCGCAAAGCAGATTATCCAATCCTTTAACTTTCATACTGTTATTTCTTGGAGCAATAGATAAATATCTGATAGAATTAGCCTTTCCTCCTGAATATGGATCTTCAAATCTAGCCCTTTCAAGCCCTGGTATTTTTCTCAATTTGTCTAGGGGATAAAACGGGGTCATCAATTTAGCATGACCTGTATCTAACAACACAACATTTTTTGCATATTCAGGAAGTGCATATTGCTGACACACTTTTAATTTTAATTTTTCCATATTAACATCTTCTTCTGGAACAGGCAATACTACAACACCGTCTTTATCAAGTTTTTCTCTAATTTCATCACTTAATGAATCTTTGTTTAGCTTACAAGAACCACTAAATGCACCATATACCTCATCCGATCTCATTCCCAAAATATCGTCAATACCTGCTCTATAGCTTATGCTAATTCTCGGTCCAAATGATGGACATCTTAATATGCACATAGAACAACCATTGCCATATCTTAAACAATTCCCCATAGGACCTGTCGATCCTGTGGTTTCAATAAAAACATCTCCACATTCAACAGAATCATCAGCCAAAACTATTCCTTTGATTTTTGTATTGCTTTCCATTAATACGTCAGCTGCTCTTGATATAAATTTAATCTTAATTCCTTTACTAAAAAGCATGTTTCTTATTGCAGGCTCTACTTTTGTAATATCATATAAGTTTGCGTGCTTATGTCCTGGAAAATCAACATTTGTATGTCTTGCGCACATGTCAGTTATTTCTATTAACTCATGTCCACCAAGATATTTTATTTCTTCTGCTGCTGTATATCTTCCGTTATTTCTCATAATTCCTCCAACAAGTCCACATCCTAACAGCATATCAGTTTTTTCAAGAAGTACAACATCTGCTCCAGCTTTTTTTGCTGTGAGAGCCGCTGCGCATCCTGCCCAGCCTCCCCCAATAACAACAACTTTAACCATACAAAATTCTCCTTTCAATTGCCTTTTCTACATCAAGTTGTACTTTGCAAGATCTTACTTTTTGTCCATCTATTTGAACTTCGCAACTGCCACAGATTCCTTCTCCACAGCATATTGTATTGTTATTTGATGCTGCAAGATAAGCCTCATTGTTGTATAAATCCATATAATTAAATATATTAAGGTGCTGCTCATCAGAGCCTCCACTGTATATCAACTTTAGATCATTATCTGCAATAGCATTCTTCAAAATTTCCTGTCCTTCAGCACTTAAAATATCTGTTGTTATTATATTTAAATTAAGCTGATCCAGGTATTGGCTAATAAAAAATTGTCCTGTTTTACCCTTATCGATTATTACTGTGATTTTATTGTTATTTCTGTACAATTTATTAATAACAATAACTCCTGGTGCCTGTGCAATTCCTCTCAATACTACTAAGCACTTTGAATTTTTAAGACCTTTTATATACTTATGTCCAAATAATCCATTCCAATAAGGTCCCCTAATACATATCCTTTTTTCACTTAAATCAATAAAACTTGTTTTGGGACCATTAATTTGGATTGCTACTTTCACAAAACCATTAATTTCATCCGCATACATTATAGACATCGGAGTATCAAAAAATGATGGACTAAACTCATTCCTTAAAAAAACATATGAGCCTGGCTCGTTCAAATCCCTGGCCATTTTATTAGGCACAGATAACGTTAATATAAATAAATTTTCATTTATCTTTTGCTTGTCTATTATATTTGAAACCATTGTATCTCTCTTTGCTTTAGCCTTTCTTTTTGCCCAAACAAACTCTTGAAATACGCATACACCCTTCCAATTGCAGTCACAAAATTTTTTGCCTTGCAATTGAGAACACACTATGCATTCATTTAATTCTGCCAAGTAGCAAGGACAATAATCACTGCCAATGTCAATACATTCAAGCCTTGGACTTGCCATTACACCATCTCCTAAAGAAAAATTTCACATATTTATGGTATTCTCAAATAAAAAAATGGTTACAAAAAAACTCCTAGCAAAATGCTAAGAGTTTTCAGCTTGAAAGATATTTACCCAGTTTTTAATTATTGTTTTTAGATTGTAGTTATAATCCCTTTCGTCAATCGTTTTTCCTGCAACTACATCTATCGTAACGATTTGTTTATCATTTAATAATACTTTGGCTATTCCAACTTTTTCACCTATACCTATAGGTGCCTTTATTGATTTAGGGATATTGTATTCAACTTTTATGTTTAAAATTTCTTCTTTTGATACGGGCAACGTAAAATCATCATTGTACTGAAGCGGCAAATATTTCTCTTTGCCATTGATAACACTTATTGTTTTTAATACCTGACATTTTGAAACAATTTTTAATGGCTTGTACTTTTCAAAAGAATAATCTAAAATTTTTTGTGAATCTTCCCACATAGGACCACTATTTAGAACTACAGATATAAGCCTGTGACCATCTCTGGTTGCTGAGGCGACGAGACATCTGCCGGCCTTATTAGTAAATCCTGTTTTTACACCATCCCCGCCTTCATATTGCCAAAGCATTTTATTTTTATTTCTCAAATATCTATCGTAATCCCGTCCACTCCAAGGTATCGTCTTTTCTTTAGTCGAAACAATCTCCGCAAATTTGCTGTAATTGTTAAAAGCGTACCTTGTAATTAATGCTAAATCATAAGCGGTTGTATAATGGTTGTTGATTCCGATATCAAGACCGGATGGCGTAACAAAATTTGTACTATATGCACCAATATCTTTTGCCTTTTTATTCATCATCTCCGCAAATTTCTCCACACTACCGCCAATATGTTCAGCAATAGCTGTTGCAGCATCATTTCCAGAATTGAGCATTAAACCATACAATAAATCTATAAGCGAAAGTTTTTCACCTGGAGCAAGCCAAATTGAAGAACCTCCTACACTAGCTGCTCTTTTACTTACAGTTACAATATCATTTAAATTTCCATATTCTAACGCTAATAGTAAAGTCATAATTTTAGTTGTACTAGCCATGGGCAGTTTTTCGTTTATGTTTTTTTCGTACAAAATTCTACCAGATTTCTGATCCATAACAATCGCAGCCTTCGCTGCAATTTGTGGCGGTTCTATATTTTCAGCGTTTACGTTTATCGGGGTCATAAGGAAAGTAAAAATTAGTAAAAATAAAAGTGTCTTTTTCATCACTGTCCTCCTTGAAAGTTAATACCTCACATTATGACCCACATTTTAATTAATATTAATCTACATTATTTGTTACTGTTATCGGTGTTGATTTTTTATACGTTTTGTTTTTATTAAAAACATTTTGTAGCTCTTCCATTAATTTAGGTGCTAAATCAATAATTCTTTCAACCATCGCATTTTGATTGACAGGTAAAAGCCTTATCTGACCTTGTCCGACAACCATAAAAGCGACGGGTTGCAATGAAACGCCTGCACCACTACCACCACCAAATGGCATTTTTGACTCCTGATTATCCTGCTGATTTTGTTCTTTATCTTTATTTTGTGTCATTTGAAATTCTCCACCACCAGCCGCAAAGCCGAAAGTCACTCTTGAAATAGGAATAATAACAGTTCCATCTGGTGCTTCAACTGCATCGCCTACTATAGTGTTAACATCTATCATGTCTTTCAGACTTTCCATCGTTGTTTTCATTAACCCTTCAATTGGATGATCACTCATCCTGATCACCTCCATTTAAAATTCTTAATAAATTTTATACTATTAACTATAATATTACCATATCTAAAATCTAATATGCAATTAAAGTTGCTTTCAAGAATATTTCTTCCAAAATATGGACTTATTGATATAGATGGCTTGTTCAAAAATCTAATATTGCAATAAATAGGAACAACTATGGTATAAACCACACTATTAATTATCCCATATAAAATAGACGTTAAAGCTGCATCGTTAAAACCTTCTTTTATATTTAAATTAAATTTTCGAATCACTATGGATTTTTTTATATTTAAACTCGTTTCATAGATAACTTTCTTATTTGAGTAAAACAGATTTGACATTCTAGATATATCGTGAAAACTAAACATTTTTCTCTCTCCAGTTTTTTTGGGGAATTTTAAAAAAAATGCTTTATGTATTTCATATTTTATAACTGGCTTTTTATCTTTAATTGTCAAATTAGCTGCATCAACCACCGTGCTAAGTAATTTTATTCCAAATAATCTTAACGACATTTCTATCCTATCATTTTCATCAATTCTTTTATAATTAATATCGAAAAAGCCTATCCTAATAAATCGCAGTATATATAAGTATATATTTAAAATAAAATTGCTGCCATAATTGTTAAAACATATTTTAATTGTCATAGGTAAAGTATATATCACTATAATCAAAACTATAATTAGCAATATATAAAAAGAAAACATCAATTCACCTTCTCAGTTTTATTGTTTTCAATAATTAAAATAAAAATACTATATGACATCATCTAATGGTGGTAAATCTTTTAAAGAAGGTAAATTAAAGTACTTCAAAAAGTCATCTGTAGTAGAATAAAGTATAGCTCTACCGGGAGCATTTACTCTTCCGTTTTCTTTGATTAAATTAAATTCCAAAAGAGTATTAATTGCCTTCTCGCACTTTACACCTCTTATTTTCTCGATATCTATTCTTGTAATAGGCTGATTGTACGCAATTATTGAAAGAACTTCTAATGCAGCTTGGGAAAGGCCCTGTTTTATGTCAAGCCCTAAAGCTTTTTTTATATATTCCGCATACTTTTCATTTGAGCACATAGCGATAGAATCATTAATCATAACAACATCTATTCCTCTATTATTGGAGACATAACTGTTTTTCAATCTATAAAAAGATTCCTTAACATCATCTACAGAAACATTCAAGACATCACTCAATGTCTTTATCTTTATTGGTCGTCCAGCAGCAAATAAGATTGACTCAATTATACAATCTATATCCATTTTTTCACCTCTTTAGTTTTTTTATAATAATATCTCCAAATATTTTCTTTTGTTCTGCTACAACTTTATTTAATTTGACAAGCTCCAAAAGTGCCATAAACGAAACTACTTTTTCCACCTTGTGTCGATTAAATACAAACTCGCTAAACTTCATAATTGGTGTAACGATTAAATTTTTAAGGAATTCCTTAATTTTATCTTCAACTGTAAATTGGTCTTTTGTATATTTAATTGGAATTACATCGCTATTTGACCTTTTCAAAATCTTAATATAAGCTTTTTTTAAGTCATCAGCAGAGTATTTAAGTAATAATGATTTATCAATGTATTTTATTTCAGGTTCTTCTCTAAAAAATTTAAACCCATACACATTTGAACTTTTTAATTTATTTGCGACAACCTTATATTTTTTATATTCAATTAACCTTTCTACAAGTATTTCTCTAGGGTCTGCCTCATCTAACTCCAATTGCTTACCTTCAAGCTGCGCTTTTGGCAGAAGCATACTTGATTTTATCTCAAGTAACGTCGCTGCCATCAAAATAAATTCAGTAGCTATATCTAAATCCATTTCTTGCATTGCATTCAAGTACTCCATGTATTGTTCAAAAACACTGGCTATAGGAATGTCTTTAATGTCTATTTCGTTCTTTTCTATTAGATGAAATAAAAGGTCAAATGGACCTTCAAAAGTTTTAATTTTTACTTTGTACATTATCCCACTCCAAACGGAAATAAAATTATTGTAGAAATTACCCTGTCCAAACCCATCATCAACGGTGTCATTACAACATTTATTATTCCAGTAAATAGTAGTAGAAGTAATGCGATCTGTCCATATTGCTCATACTGTGAAAAAATATATGCTTCTTTTTGTGGAAGAAGACTCCATAAAACTTTTGACCCGTCCAATGGTGGAACAGGAATTATATTAAATACTGCAAAAACTAAATTGTACTGATATAATACATTTAAAAAAAGTCCAACTATCGGTACATTTTCAAAATAAACCATTAAAATTCGCGTTATAAATGCCAGAAAGACATTTGAGAGAGGTCCTGCCAAAGAAACATATAAAACTCCTTTTTTCCTATCTTTAAAATAATACGGATTTATCGGTACAGGCTTTGCCCATCCAAAATATATGACAAATAACATTAGTAATCCCAAAGGATCTATGTGTACAAGTGGATTCAATGTCAATCTGCCATTTTGCCTAGGGGTCGGGTCACCAAGTTTATCAGCTACATATCCATGACTAAACTCATGGAAGCTCATAGCAATTATCAAGGCCGGTATTCTTATTAAATAGCTTAATATTGTATTCATATTTTTTCACCTCGTTTAACTTTTTCCACATACTGTTTTAGTCGTTCAAACTCATCTTCTTTGCTTCTTATTTTGCCACATATTTTGTCATAATAAATATTGTCCAATATTTTTTTGTATATAGGCGACGGCCTCAGTCCTAACTCCTTTATATCATCACCGTTTATTTCTAACTTTAAAGATCTAATCACTTCAAAATACCTATCAACAATTTTTTTAATATTTTCACCTTCCATTGTATATATCGCATTTATTGCCTCGATTTTTTTGTCTTTAAATAAATTGTACGCTACTATATCATCTTTTAATGTGTATAAATTCATTTTAATCTCAATAAGATCTGATAATCCCTTAGTATATTGACGTTTAAAGTTGAATTTTTCATTCAAATAATCTAAATCATCCTTTTTAACATTATAAAAAAATAAAAGAAATCTGTACAATAAGAGATCGCCACATCTTACGCATGTATTCAAATTTCGAATATTAATTTTTATCCCATCAAATATTTTTTCATCAATTCTATAATGCTTCATTAATTTCACAATGGTTTCGGGATTTTTCTCGCTTAAAATCAAATAAATCTCATTCATAATCCTATCTGTTGAAAGATTGTCAAAATCACCATTAGCAATTGATTGTTTTAGCAAAAGTTCAGTATGTGGTTCTAATTTAAAATCTAATCTAACGCTGTATCTTAATGCTCTAAATATCCTCGTTGGGTCGTCATTGAAACTTTTATCATGTACAACTCTAATTAGTTTATTTTTAATATCATCTAGACCATTGCATAAATCAATTATCATGCCTTCTTTTATATCAAATGCCAGCATATTAATAGTAAAATCTCTTCTTTTGATATCCTCAACTATATCTGCTAATTCTACATCAGGCAAAATTCCAGAATGAGTATAATACTCTTTCCTTGCTGAAACGACATCAAATGTGTATTTATCAGCTTGTATTTTTGCCGTTTTAAATTTTTCATGTATTTCAATTTTCCCATTTAAAATTTTGTTTAACATTAATGCATATCTTATTCCATCACCTTCAACTGTAATGTCTATATCATTGCTTTCTAAATTCAGAATCTTATCTCTAATATATCCTCCAACTATATAAGATTTGACACCCATTTCTTCTGATACTTTTCTAAGAATTAAAAGTATATCCTTCTCTATATAAAAACCCTTCTTTCTAGCAATTATACTTAAATTATTATATCATATTTAGATAAAAAAATAAGCATAATCATTAGAATTATGCTAAGGAATAAATTATACATTCTTAACTTATTTCTTTGTTTTTGGATTAAATATTATTGAAAATAAATAGCCAAAAAAAACTGCTGCCGAAATACCTCCAGCCGTCGCTGTCAATCCTCCTGTAAAAGCACCTATAATCCCGTCTTTTTTTACTGCTTTAATCGCACCCTGTGCTAGCGAATTTCCAAAGCCTAAAAGTGGTACAGTTGCACCTGCGCCACCGAAATCTATTAATTTTTTATATATTCCGAAACCACCTAGTATAGCACCAATTGTTACATAAAGAACTAAAATCCTAGCAGGCGTTAACTTTGTCTTGTCCATCAGTATTTGAGCAATAACGCATATTAATCCCCCAACAACGAAAGCACGTATATAATCCATTATACCAGCCTCCTATGTGTATCTTGAAATAGTAACAGCATGTGCTATACCAGGTATTGACTCTCCTTGCTGTGTACTTGTGGGGGACAATAGCGCACCTGTTGCTATAAACAAAACTCTGTTAAAAGTTCCATTTTTAATCTGACTCAACAGCCATCCATTTAAAACAACTGCCGAACATCCAGCTCCACTACCACCAGAATGCACATCCTGCGATTCATCGTATATTTCTATTCCACAGTCCTTATATTTATCTTCTATATTTAAACCGTCTTTATTGAGTAGCTCCATTAAAATGCTTTTTCCCACTCTTGCCATATCGCCTGTTATTATTAAATCATAGTCGTTTATAGTAAAACCAGTATCGTTAAAATGTGTTATTATGGTATCGGCTGCAGCAGGTGCCATCGCAGCGCCCATATTATTAGCATCTTTCATCCCTAAATCCACAACTTTTCCAGTAGTAACATGTGTTATATATGGACCACTGCCAGTAGAAGATAACAGTGATGAGCCTGAACCTGTCACTGTCCACTGTGCCGTAAATGGCCTTTGTACACCTTGCTCCAAAGGAAATCTATATTGCCTTTCTGCAGTAGAAAAATGACTTGATGTTGTTACAATTACATAATCTGCAAAACCGCCGTCTATTAGCATAGAACCTATTGACAGTCCTTCTGCCATTGTAGAACAAGCTCCATATAAACCGAATGTTGGTACATTAAATTGCCTTGCAGCAAAACTAGAAGTGATTATTTGATTTAGCAGATCTCCTCCTATTAAATAATCTATATCGTTAATATTTAAACTTGCTTTTTTTAAAGCTAAATTAACTGAATCCTGAAACATTTTACACTCTGCTTTTTCCCAACTCTTTTCACCATAAGTGTCATCGGTTAAAATCATATCAAAATAGTCTTTTAAAGGTCCCTGTCCTTCTTTAGGACCTACTATAGTACCTGAAGATATTATAGATGGCGGATTTACAAATTTAACAGTTTGTAAACCCATTTTCTTCTGCGCCATAGTTTATCACCCTTTATTTCAGAAAATTATACACCAGTCCTACAACAATTGATGTTCCAACACCATAAACAATTACTGGTCCAGCTATATTAAACATCCTAGAAGCAACGCCAAACACGTAGCCTTCTCTTTTAAACTCCATCGCTGGCGCAACAATTGAATTTGCAAAGCCTGTTATAGGCACAACTGAACCTGCACCTGCAAAGCGCCCAATATCGTCGTAAATGCCTATTCCAGTTAAAAATGAACCTAAAAAAACCATTATGATTGCAACAGGAGTACCTGCTTGTTCAGGGCTCATGCCACGTGAGACAAACAAATTGAGAAAAAATTGCCCAATGTCACATATTAATCCCCCTACAACAAAAGCCCATATAATATTTTTTATCAATGTTGGCTTAGGTTCATATTTCTGGGCAATATCTTTGTATTCCTGTTGTTTTTTAACATCCTTCTCCATTGCTACACCTCCATTTAGTGGGCACCTTCTATGGTTGCCCACTATTTATCTATCCACTCTAAATGCTATTTGTATATTAGCTTTATATTCAACAATTTTGCCATTCTTTACATTGGCAGTTTGGTTTAACACTTCTATTCCTGAAATATTGTCAACCGTCTTTGCCGCCTCTGCAACTGCATTTTGTATAGCATCATCCCAACTTTTTGTTGAATCTCCAACTACATTTAAGATTTTTACTACAGCCATTTTAATTCCTCCTTTAAATAAACTAATATTGCACTATCAGGTACTTTTTTTGTTGTATTATATTTTAAAAAGTAAATTGCAGATAGTGTTAAAAAAACAATAGAAATTATTATTATGAACTTCTTCATTTGTAACACCTCAACACAATAATATTATGTGAAAATATATATTTTTTAATACAAAAAAGAAGTGTAACACATTTTACACTTCTTGAAGTTGTTCTTTTAATTTTTTTAACACTTTTTTTTCAATTCTTGATACTTGCACCTGCGATATTCCAAGAATCTTTGACACCTCAGTTTGCGTCATATCTTTAAAATATCTCAGAACTATAATCTGTCTTTCTCTTGAATCTAATTTTTTAAGAACCATTCTCAGTGCAAGTTTGTCTTCAATATCATACTCATTATCTTCGCTGCCTATTTTCTCTATTAAAAGCATGTTATCATCTTCGCTGTGCTGTGAATTGTCATACAGGTATTCAGCAGTTGCTGTTGATTCAAATGCCATCGCAATTTCTTCGGCTGATACATTAAGTTTTGATGCAATTTCTTGAATAGTTGGTTCTCTATTTAATTCTTTTTCTAATTCATCTTTTATATAATAAGCTTTATTCGACAGCTCTTTCAATGACCGACTCACTTTTATAAGACCATCATCTCTTAAAAATCTTTTAATTTCGCCTAGTATAATGGGAACTGCATACGTAGACAGTTTTACATTATATGACTCATCAAATTTATTTATAGCTTTAACAAATCCTATACACCCAATTTGATAGAGGTCTTCTGCTTCATATCCCCTATTAGAAAACTTTTTTACAATACTCCAAATAAGACCACTATTTTCCTTTAGCAACTTTTCCAGCGACAATTTATCATTATTTTTAGATTTTCTTATAAGTTCATTTACATCTTCATTCCTTTCACTATCTTTTTCTATCATAGCAGCACCTCATTTATTTGTATTGATGTATTTAACCATTTTAACTCTGGTACCTTTGCCTTTTTCCGACTCAACTTCTAATTCATCCATAAATGTCTGCATAACTGTAAAACCCATTCCCGATCTATCTTCGTCAGGTTTCGTTGTATATAAAGGCTCCATGGCTTTTTCAATATCTTCTATTCCAACTCCATTGTCAATAACTTCTACTATTAATTTGTTGCCTTCTATCTCCGCTTTTAAAATTATATAATCTATCTTATTTTCATATCCATGAATTATGCAATTTGTCACAGCTTCAGAAACAGCCGTTTTAATATCTGCAATTTCTTCAATTGTAGGATCCAACTGAGCAGCGAAAGCAGCGACAACTGTTCGTGCAAAAGATTCATTTTGTGACTTGCTTAAAAATTTCAATTCCATTTTATTTGAATAGCTCATTTATATCCCCCTTTGCATGCTATTAATAGCCTCTTCTATTGATTTGTAACAGTTTATAACTCTTAAAATTCCAGACAACTCTATAACTTTGAAAAGTTGTGAATTAGCTCCTACAATTGCTAATGTACCATGCTTATCTTTTACCATCTTATACCTTCCAAGAATCATACCTATGCCTGAGCTGTCCATGAAATTTAAATCTTTTAAATCTAGTATAATATTTTTATAGCCTTTTTGATATTCGTTGTTTATAGATTCTTTAAAAATATCTGAGGTGTGATGATCTAATTCTCCTTTTACTTTAGCTATTAAGATATCATTTTTTTTCATAAAATTTATATCCATTTTTATCCCTCCATTTATATATATTCTACATAACAGCTCAATATCCTCCTTTTTTGTTATATTTTTCTATATAACATACAAAAAAAACTAAAAGCGAATAAGCTTTTAGTTTTTTTCAATCCATGATTTATAAACTTTTCTCAAATTATCAAATATATTCGATTTTTTAACATTTTGATTAGAAGTCAAAGACACAGTTTTAATCAGATTATTTCCATCGTAGATTTTAATTGTTCCGATTTTAGCACCGACTTTAATTGGAGCTTCTACATATTTATTTATGATAATTTCCTGTTTTATATTTTTAGCTTCCCCTTTCTTCAACAAGACATATTCATCAGTATTAGCAACTGCATTTATATAATCTTGTTCTCCTTTTAATACTTTTACTGTACCATAAATTTTTCCTGCTTCAACTACTTTTTTCGTTTCAAAGTTCGCAAATCCATAATCTAAAAGCTTTGAAGCTTCTTTGAATCTTGTATTAGAATCTGGTGCGCCGAATATTACTGCTATAAATCGAGTATCTCCTCTTTTTGCTGTTGCAGATAAACAATACAAAGCTTCTGAAGTAGAACCAGTTTTTATTCCATCAGCTCCCTGATATCTCCACAATAGCTTGTTAGTATTTGCTAAACTAAATTTTCCATTTCTAACTGAATCTATTTTATCTGTCAAATATTTAAATATTCCTTTATGTTTAACAAGTTCTCTTGAAATTAATGCAATATCATAAACAGAAGTATAATGATCCTTTTCAGGTAGCCCTGAAGCGTTTTTGAAATTAGTATTTTTTGCTCCAAGTTCTTTTGCACGTTTATTCATCTCTTCTACAAACTTTTCTTCACTGCCAGAGATATACTCTGCCAATGCTACTGAAGCATCATTAGCCGAATTCATAGCGACAGACTTTAATAAATCGTCTACTGTCATTTCTTCACCGACTTCTAAGTATATTTGTGTTCCTCCCATGTCAAAAGCATGCTCGCTTGTTACAACTTTGTCAGTAGTCTTAATTTTGCCAGAATCTAATGCCTCCATCACTAAAAGCATTGTCATTACTTTAGTAACACTTGCAGGAGGTAATTCTTCATGGCTATTTTTCTCATACAATACTTTTCCCGTACTTGCATCCATAAGAATGGCTGACTTAGATTTAAGATCAAAATTATCAGCATATGCAATATCTTCTGTTATTATTGTATAAATCAATGTAAATATCAAGATAAATGAAATTATCTTTTTCAGCATTGTATCCCTCCTCTTAAAATTATTTTATCTTAAGGAGGGATAATTATTCTGAAATTTTTATGCACGCGGATGTGACTTTTTGTATACTTCTTTAATCTTTGATTTTGAAATTAATGATATTAATTCATTTGAATTGACAGATTTATATCCAAGCATTTCTTGTACACTTCTTATATCCGCCCCATTTTCCAACAAATGCTTGGCAAAAGATCTTCTCAGTATGCTAGGAGTTATATCAAACCCCGGATTTACTATATCTGTGTACTCTTTTATAATTTTCCAACACCCCTGGCGAGTTAGTGCCTCACCTCTCATATTTAAGAAGAGATGGTCATTATTTTTAATATTTTTCCTTACAGACATATAATTTTGAAGTGCATCTACTGCAGATTCGCCAATTGGTATAAATCTTTCTTTTGCACTTTTGCAATATATGTAACCATAATTAAGATTAACATCATCTATGCGCAGTGATATTAATTCTGATACTTTTAGACCTGTTGCATATAGAACTTCTATTATTGCTTTATCTCTTAAACCTTTTTCGCTTTTCTCAAATTCATATGATAATAATTTATCAACTTGATCAATAGACAATGTTACAGGAACTTTTCTTTCTATTTTCGGTGCATCTAAAGTATATGCAGGTTCTTCATCAATTAATCTATTCATGAATAAATATTGATAAAATGATTTTATAGATGAAAGATGTCTTGAGATAGTCGCTTGTGATCTGTTCTTATGTTTTAACAAATTCATATAATTAATAATCGTAGCCTTTTTAACTTCAAAACATCCAATATTAATTTTTTCTAAATACTCTAAGAATTGTATAATATCTCTTTTGTATGAATCTACAGTATTATCGCTTAACTTTTTATCGTTTTTAAGATAATCAATAAAAGCTTGTACAACACTTACCATCAACATTACCCCTATTATATTTGATATAATAAATATTCAACAAAACTTTTAATTTTCCTTCATCTTTATTGAATAATATTTTTTAATAAATATAAAATATTTGGTGTTATATAAGCTTCAAATACACCACCTACTATCATCAATGAAAAAGCAGAATATATTATGAGTGTATACGTGACAAATTGAGAGAATAAGTCATTAACATTAAACCTTCGGTTTTTTAATATATACATAGAAAAATTTATACAGGTTGCTGAAATAAAAAATAATGAAATTAAAACTAAAATATTTTGTGGTAATATGGCAATTAAGGTAAATATAATACCTTTGTATTTAAACTGGTTAATTAAAAAACCAATAGAAAACCCTAATAAAAATCCTCTGATTCCAACAACGAGAAATATAAAAGGAATTCCAATAATCGTAGCACCAAGTAACCAAAGCACAAAAGTTGTTTCAAAATTATTTAATACAGATTGTTTAAATACTTCAATAGGAATTATTTTCATTTGACTGATTATTACATAAAAATTATCTATATATTTCATCATATTTTCTTTCTGTATATCATTTAATGTATTTATTGTAAAAGAGCCAGACGCTATTCCAATCATAAAAGACATTAAAATAATTATATATAGTATAGAATTATCTTTTATATGTTTAGAAATTTTTTCTTTTAAAACCTGCAAGGCAATGTCCTCCTCCTGCCTTAAATTATATTTAAATTTATGCTTGGAAGAAGGACAATATGACTAGCTCAAATTATTTTACCATAAATGCCGCCACCACCTGCTTTTACTTTTATATTTCCATATCTTGCATCTATAATATTCTTTGCCAATTTTTCACCTATACATTCTTTTAATTGCTCAAAAGGTGCTTCATGTAAAATATATATCTCACTTCCAACTTCGTTAAAAAGCTTTTTCATTGTTATAGAACCAATACCAGGTATAAATTCTAATGGAATTTGATAGATATATTCCGGTCTAAAAGTAGGATGCGACATTTTTTGATCTTTTATTTCATATATTCTATCTAAAACACCAAATACTACATTTTCACTGTTGCAATACGCACACTTATGAATAGGAGGATTTGTGTTCGAAATCTTACAGCAGTCAAGGCAAAATGTCCTGTGATATTTACCCAATGCAGGATTTAAACCATAATTTCTTATGATACCGCTTCTAGATTTAAGCATCATTTTTATGCTTTCAAAGTTAGGACATGATAAGTCAAAAACATTGAATTCTCTTCCTATTTTTTGCAGCGAATGAGCATCTGAATTGCTTAAAAAAACTTTGTAGCTTAATTCACTAAGCATATCAGCTAAATATGTATCAGAACTTAAACCAAGTTCTACAGCAAAGACTTCATCATAATATTCTTCAAAGATATAACTTAATCTATCAGTCGTACTTCCATAATAACTTTTATACGGCGTAAATACATGAGCAGGCACAACAAATCCATCGAAATCTTTTGCTATCTTTAATATTTCTACGCTATTCAGCCTGCATTTCTGTGTACTTAAGTTTATATTGCTGATATACTTAGATAATATGTTAGAAAAAGCTCTCATGGATTCAATGTCTTTTAAGAAACATAATAAATGTGGTGAACCATTTAACTCACCACCGACCTCTATCTCACATACCAATTGTAAAACAATCTTTTCTTTGTATATCAGCCCTCCCCCGTCTAACTGTTTTAGTACATCATTTTTAGCCAAATCATCTAACTCTTCTAAAATCTCGGGTACTGCACAATCCGCGATACCTACAATATCTATACCCTTTTCTATGCATTTTTCAAATATATTTTCTACTGTCAAACTAGGTGAGGCAGTAATTTTTACAGGTTTTCCATTCTTCGTTCTTCCCAAATGAACATGTAAATCAGCATTGTAGTACAATTTATATACCTCTTTTCATTTGATATAATACAACAGCGCTATAAGTGTTTTAGCATCTTCTATTAAACCATTTTCAATCATTTCTTTTATTTCATCAACGCTGTACTCATAAACATTTAAAAATTCATCAGGATCTGTATGAGGCGTACCTTTTTCCAAATCATTTGCCAAATATAAATGCAAAACCTCAGTAGAAAAACCTGGAGATGGATAAAACGAAAAAAGATGTTTTAGTTCCTTCGCTATATAGCCTGTTTCTTCCATCAGTTCTCTTTTTGCACATTCATCAGGTTTTTCTCCAATATTTAATTTCCCTGCTGGTATCTCTAACAACACTTTTTCGGCAGGCTTCCTATATTGCTTCACCATTATTATTTTACCATCTTTATTAATAGCTAATATAGAAACGCCACCTCCATGTTCCACTATCTCTCTTTTTGCAACTTTTCCATTTGGTAATACAACATCATCAATCCTTAGATTTATTATTCTACCAGAAAATATTGTATTCGAATTTTTAGTTGGCTCATTTAAATCCATTTTATACAACCCTCTCTATAAAGAATATTTTTTACATTAATTACATAATATAAAAACAAAGGAGATGAATTTAATGATTATATATGAAAATAAAATTTATTTTAAAGGAAAGTTTTATGAGCTTATCAAATTGCTCAATGAACTTTCTTTAAAATACAAAACATTTAACGAATTAATCAATTCCAAGTAATTTAGAACAATAAATTGCCGCCGCACCACATGCATCAAAAAATTCCTTTTCCTCATTGATTGTTCTTCCCATTGTTGTAAATTTTAAATCTTTTACTCCCAATAAAATATCACTAGCAATTTTAGGATCGATAAAATATTTATTAACTTTATCAAATGCATGGTTTTCTTTTAATTGTTTTTCCAAAATCAATTGTTTTTCATTTTTTAATGTAGGTATAATCATATTACAAGAGCTATTCAATAGCTCAATTACAGTAACTGTATGATGACTTATACCAATATGTCTTTTCCTTTTATCATTAAAACTAATTCGTGGTATCAAAATTGGGTTTCCTTTTAGCTTATTTATTGCATCTATTATACTGGCTTGGTCTATTCCAGAAAAACCATACTTTGTTCCCGTTCCAACTATACCGGGTCCCATGGCCACAATGGCTACATCACTCTTTACAATTTCTTTAGCGCATATCAATGATGAATAAATATTGACAGATTCAAAGTCACCACCAAATGCATGTCCCATAGTAATTGTACTGTCTATGATATTCTTTTCTTTTAAATAACTAACCGTATTGCTGAAAGAAATTGGTAAGCAGGCTGAATCAGACATTATATAAGCTATTTTTGCAGATGGCTTTAATTTTTTTAAAACTATCGCTGTTGGAGCTAACATGCTATGAAGTTCACCAACGATTACCGGCATACCATCTAAGTCTTTAAAATTGTTAAACATATCATGATATGGGCTATCTTGTTCTTCCACCGATAATACATTAATTTGCATGGGCGTATATCGTAATTTCATTATATGTCCAATCTTTTGAGAATTAATATTATCATATTTTGTATTTAAAATTACAAAATCATAGCCCCCTGTGCCTAAATTTAAATTTCTCGCTGTTTGATTTATGTATACTACATCATCAACATTTATTTCACCAGTAATCTCATTATAATTAATTGCTTTCGTTGTAACTCCATCTACATCTATTTCCACAAAACTGATATCATCTCTTCTTGATATAATATTTTTCACAATCCCTTTATTGATAAAAATCATTTTATTAGTCACGTCCTCTGCCAATCATATCTAAAAAATTTAAAAATCTATTCCCTTCAATTATTTTTGTTAAAGAATATTTTTCAGTAACAAAGTGAACTAAAATCAAGAATATCATTATAATTAATCTCACATTGAAATTAAATAACAAAACACTTGATATTCCTAATGTAAGCCCTAGAATATTAGAACCAGTATCGCCAAGCATAATCTTTCCTTTTAAATCCAGCGGCAAAAAAGCCATCACTGAACCTAAAACTATCATCAAAAGCTGTGGACCTCCTGAACCCGCTATTAAAAATAATATTGAGAAAAATAAAAATACTTTACATGCTCTTCCTGGTCTTAAATCTAGTAAATTTAAAAAATTAGTAAATAATGATATTACTATTGTATTTACCAATATATCAATTATTCTGTTGCTTAAATTTATACTTATGTATAACGATACAATAAGCCCAGTTATCGCTTTTAGACCACCGGTAGTTAATTTTAGATGAAGCAATGATTTTATGTGTCCTTTTAATCCGGTTACACTTCGATCTCCTAATAAATCATCAATCAATCCAACATAAGACATCAAAATTATCGAAAGCAAATAAATAGGCATTTTACTGTCATAGAAACCAATTAATGTTAAAATCATACTGCTAAAAAAAATTGTTGGTACAAATGCAATACCACCACAAACGGGAATTAAAATTTTTTTATAATTTGGTTTTAAACAAACATCTTTGTCTAAAATTTGAAAAATAAATTTTTGTATTATTGTCATTAATAATAAAGAAATAGTAAAAAAGAATAAGGAAGCCACATTATCACCTGTCCTTAAAAAAAGCCTTTATGAAAAGCACTTTTAAAATATCAATGAACTGCCTGCCCCTATGAATAAAACCCTTAAGGTCTCTTAAGGTAACAGAATGAGTCATATCAACGTCAATTTCTTTAATTTTATATCCCATATTTAGAATATCAATTGTCATACCAACTTCTATTCCATAACCGCTGTAAAATCTCTTTATTTTATCAAGTACTTCCTTTTTAAACACCCTCTGTCCAGATAGTGTTGAGTCAAAATCACAGCCTGTTAACAATTTTACCCCATATTTTGCAAGTCTTTTAACAAAACCGAAGCCTGATTTAACATTGACTTTTGGAAACCTTGCAACAGTCACATCCGCCTCGCCATTTATGACAGGCTCAATAAGCTTTATTACCTCCCTAGATGTTAAGCCCACATCTGCATCAATAAATGCTACCACATCATTTTTAACGTATTTTAACCCTTCTTTTAATGCTTTTCCTTTTCCGGAATTATTTTTAATATTGACTAGTTTTGCTCCAGCTTTTTTAGCCTTATCAGCAGTATCGTCAGTTGAACCATCATTCACTACTATGATCTCATCAATTTCCTTTATATTTTCCATTCCTCTTATTGTATCAACAATTCTATTGCTTTCATTAAAGGCAGGTATCAAAACACTAACTGACATCATTTCACCTCATTTGAATTTGTACTATTTTGATTCTGCTGTGTTGGCTCTATAAATGAATCTGGCATAATAGATGTATCGCCTGGTTTTATGCCATAATTTCCATCCTTACCTTGCATAACCATTATTAAAGAAGTTTGCCCTATGATTGTATCTATATTGTCAACTGTTGATAAATGCTGTTTTCTATATGCGTCCATATAAGAGTATTTTACATCACTTTGCTCTACTCCAACAATTGGCACATTTAAAATCTTAGCCTGCCTTATAATTGGTATATCTACTATATTTAAGTTGTTATTTTTAAGATTGCTACCTCCTGCTAAAACTATAAAATCCGTACTTCCAGGTGTTCCAGTAAAATCAATATATCCTTTATCTTTCAGATATGTTATTAGCTCGGCATCTTGTCCCGAAATTATAACATCTGTTAATTTCTGTGATAGAGTTTCTACAAGATGATTGCTGTCAACATTTCCATATTTAGATAGGTTGTTAAGCAGATCTGTTTTATCAGACTCATCTAAATTATTTAAATTATCTTTAAATATCGTAATTGAACTAATTGTCGCACCTGCTTTCATCAATGCATTTCGCAAACCTGGATATATAAAATCATTATTCGTTTCTATTATTGCTACTTTTACGCCATTTAAACGTCCTTTTACAAGTTCTGGAAATACTATTTTATTGTACTGATTCATATAGTCAAGCTGTTTATTTAAGCTCTGAACATTATCTTTTAAATTAGAATTTTCTGTCTGAATGTCTTTAAATTTTTGCTCCAACTGATTTATAATTGTATCCTGCTGTTCTGAAAAAACTTTTTGCCCGTCAAGCATAAATCCTATAAATATACCAATACCTAATGCCATAAAAATTGCTGCTATCGTTAAAACATAGTATCTAATATTAACGTTCATAAATCTCCTCCTAAAATCCAATTAAAAGCCTTATCCTCAATTGCAACAACTTTAGAAGCTGCTGCATGGGCGGTGAAAAATAAGCTATTACACTTAGTGGAACCATTGCTGCGAAAATTATGCTGAAAACATAAGACAATCTAAAATTCTCTCTGTATAACTTATTTACGCCTTTGGCATCAATTAGCTTAGAACCTATTTTAAGCCTAACAAGAAATGTGCTGGACATTCCCTTTCGTCCTTTTTCCAGAAAGTCTATCATGCTTGAGTGTGTACCAACTGCAACTATCAGATCCGCTCCTTTTTCATATGCTAAAAGCATTGCAATATCTTCACTAGTTCCAGGAGCTTTAAAGATATGCGCATCAAGACCTAAAGACTTTACTCTCTCTAATCCTGGAGATTTACCATTAGGATACGCATGAACTACTATTTCTTTTGCTTGTTTTAACGCTTTATCACTAACACTGTCCATATCCCCTACGATAATATCAGGAGTCAATCCAAATTCAAGTATTGCATCAGCACCACCATCAACACCTATTAGAATCGGTTTTACATCAGTTATATACTGTCTAATAGTATATAAGTCTTCTTTATAATCCTTGCCCCTAACAACAACTAATGCTTGCCTATCTTTAAATTTTGTTTTTACATCGGGTATTTCAATGTTACCTAAAATAAAAGATTTTTCTTTTTTGGCGTACTCAAGCGTATTTTCAATAAATTTGTCAAGCTCTACTTCAAGATTTTCTTTGCACTCCTCCATTTTATAATTAATAACATCATGTGTCAATAATTTACCTTTTTTTATTAATTTTCCATCCTTATATATCTCATTATCTATAATAGTGATTCTATCATTTTCTTTTAATAAGTCAAATATATCTTCACCAACTTCATCGATTATCGGTATACCAGCCTTATCTATAATCGATGGACCTAAATTTGGATATCTACCGCTTATTGACTTATTTGCATTTATTACTGCTAATATTTTCTTTTCAATTAGAGATTCTGCACCAATTTCATCAATATCTACATGATCTATGACAGCAATTTCGCCAGGTCCTATACGCTTCGCAAGATTTTTCGTTTTTTTATCTATTTTAACTGTGCCTGTAATTTGCATGGTTTAACCTCCATACATCTATTCTTTGTTTATTATAGCACAATTTTAAACAAGGTAAAACAATAAAATACGGTGAAGGTCTCACCGTACTTTATTAACTCACCTTTAAACTTAATCTTAATTTATCAGCGATAAGTGCTATAAACTCAGAATTTGTTGGCTTACCTTTTTCATCATTTATTGTATAACCAAATAAGTCATTTAAAACATCAACTTTACCTCTGCTCCATGCAACTTCAATTGCATGTCTAATTGCTCGTTCTACCCTGCTGGGAGTCGTCTCATATTTTTCTGCTATCTTAGGGTACAATAATTTTGTTACCGAATTTAGATATTCAATATTACTGATAACCAATGTAATCGCATCTCTTAAGTATAAATAGCCTTTAATATGTGCTGGTATACCTACATCGTGTATAACCTGTGTAATCAAAGTCTCCAAATCAGCTGATTTTTTCTCTCCTATGACTGGCATAATAGCTTTTGAAACTACATCTGTTTGATATTCCATTATTTCTGTTATTCTCTTTGAAAGCAATTCCAAATCAAACGGTTTTAGAATATAGTAATCTGCTCCAAGGCCTATCGCCCTCTGTGTAATTTTTTCTTGTCCCACTGCCGAAAGTATTATTATTTTGGGCTTTTTTACTTTTAATTCGTTTAGTTTCTCTAATACCCCAATACCATCTAAATACGGCATTATGATATCTAAGATTAATAAATCCAATTCATTATTCTGTATTAAATTTATTGCTTGGTTGCCGTCATTTGCAGTGCCTATTATCTCAATATTTTCTTTCGACGATAAATAGTCCACCATGATATTGACAAATTCCTTATTATCATCACAAATTCCTAGCTTAATTTTTTTTAACAAGAAACGCCCCTCCTTATGCCTTTTTTCTTTATAAAAAAACAAATCTACTTTATAATATTCTACAAAAAAATTTAATTTCCTTCTTTTAACAATAAAAATATTAGGGAAAATTTTCTTCCCTAATTATAAAATACATTCTTGTCACTTTGTAAATTTTTCATTTCATTTATCATCCATTCTGCATAAACAGCATAACCTTTCGAAGGATCATTTACAAATACATGCGTTACCGCTCCAATAAGCTTTCCATTTTGTATTATTGGGCTTCCACTCATCCCCTGCACTATTCCTCCTGTTTTATTTAGCAAATCTTTATCTACAACTTTAATTATCATTCCTTTTTGATTTGGATTTTTCTGCTCTACTTTTTTTACAATTTGTATATCAAATTCTTTAACTCCTGTATTATCAATTGTTGTTAAAATTTTTGCAGATCCTTCTTTAACTTGGGATTGATAACCTATCGGAATCTGTTTTCCAACCATGTCATTTATATTTTTATATACTTTGCCGTATATTCCATATTCAGTATTCTTTTCAATATTTCCTATATTATCAACTTCTTCTAAAAAAATTCCACTCAACTCTCCAGGACTGCTTCTTTTCCCTTTATTAATAGATATTATTCTTGATTTCATTATTTGACCATTATTTACTGATAATATATCTCCTGTATCAACATCCGTTATTGCATGCCCTAAAGCTGCATAAAATCTTTTATCTGTAGAATAAAATGTTAATGTTCCAATTCCAGCAGTGTGATCTCTCACCCACAATCCTAACTTGTATTTTTCATCTTCCTTAGCCAACACAGGGTGTATTTTAGCATATACAATATTACCTTTTCTATTTATTTTTAAAGTAACAGGCAAACCTTTTTGATTATTTATAATATTCGTGATATCGTCGGCACAGCTAATCTTTATATTATTAACCTCAAGAATAATATCACCTATTTGTATTTTACCCTCTCTATATGGGCTATATATTCTGTCATCTGTGCCTATTATATCTGAGTATCCAACGACAAGTGCTCCTTTTGTATTGAGTCTAACTCCAATTGATTGTCCACCAGGAATAACATTTATTGTTGGTATAACATCAACAGAAACATTTTTTATTGGCAAAATTCCAAAAAGTTTAAAATTTATATTTACCTTTCCACGATTTAATGTTTCAACAGAAAATGGTTTTCCCAGATTTAATATATTTTTATTATCGTTATTAATAATCTTAACAATACCTTTTTTATCTGTATAAAAGCCAACTTTCAGAGGTAGATTAAAATTAAAATTTACTTTCTCTCCTTCAAAAAATTTAAAATAAGTGGGAGTTTGGTAAATACCTTTAATTGCTGGTATATAATTAACATATATAATTAAAGCTGATAAAAAAATAAAAATTAAATATTTAAATTTATTCCGATTCAATTTAATCACTCCCTCATTTAATTTTGCTAAGATTAAATTAACCTTTTAATATGATTTATATACTGTCAATAAAAAGCTAGATTTCTAAGTTAATTAATAACTTTTTTTCAAAAAATAAAAAAAATACGGTTTTAAACCCGTATATTTACCTTTGTCTTATAGAATTTTTATATTTTTGTGCCAAATCAATTAATTCTTTTGAATGATTATAAGTAGTATCTGTCATAATTGAACCACTTATTATTCGTGATAATTCTTTTATTTTTCCTTCGTAATTAAGCTTTTCAATTTTTATATATGTTTTATCTTTATTAACTTCTTTTGTAATTTTATAATGTGCATCAGCCATAGAAGTAATTTGTGGCAAATGTGTAACGCATATAACTTGATGATTTCTTGATATTAAAGCTATTTTCTCTGCAACTGCCTGTGCCGCTTTACCACTAATTCCCGTATCAACTTCGTCAAATATCAACGTTGAAATACCATCAAAATCTGCTAAAATTGTTTTAAGAGCTAACATTATCCTAGATAGCTCACCACCAGATGCTATCTTTTCAAGTGGTTTTAATGGTTCTCCAATGTTAGTTGAAATCAAAAATTCTACATCATCCATTCCATTTTCGTTTGGTACATCTTTTTTTCTGATATCAACTTTGAATATTGTATTGGGCATATTCAACTCACTTAATACAGTACTGATTTTCTTTTCAAGGAAATCTGCCACATTTCTTCTTTTTAAATGTAATTCATCAGATAATTTTTTTATCTTAGCCATTATTTTTTCTTTTTCTTCATTTATTTTATTAATTTCTTTTTCCGCATTTAACAATTTTAACAATTCGTCATTTTTTTCCTCTTTATATTTAATTATTTCTTCTATCGTTCGTCCATATTTTCTTTTAAGATTATTTAACAAATCCAATCTTTTTTCAATTTCATTTAAATTATCTGCATTAAAGTCAATATTTTCTACATAATCTCTTATTTGTAAGGAGCAATCTTCCAATGTATATAAGACACTTTCAACCATATCTTTCAATTTTTCAAGTTTTTTATCTATTCGAAATGAAGTATCTAAATTTTTCAAAACAGTGCTAAGTCTATCAACGATAGAAGTATTATCTTCTATACCTTTGTAAAGCAAATTATACGACTCATTCATATAATTAAATAGTTTTTCAGAGTTCATCAATATATTGCGCTTTTCAATTAAATCATCCTCTTCTCCTGGCTTTATGTTAGCTGATTCAATTTCGTTTATTTGATATTTTAGAAGATCTATCCTTGATATTTTTTCTTTATCATCCAAATTAAATTCTTTTAATTTATTATTTAAAGAATTATATTTTTCCAGCAAATCCTTGATCATATTTTTTATTCTAAAAAAATCTTTATCCTGAAAATTATCTAATATCGACATATGTTTACTGTTATCAAGAAGAAACTGATGCTCATGCTGCCCCAAAATGTCTACTAAATACGTACCAAGCTTATTCAAAAAAGATAATGATACGATTCTACCATTGACTCTGCAATAGTTTCTTCCATTTTCAGTTATATCTCTACTTATTATTAGAGTATCATCTTCCTCATATTCGATACCAGCTTCATCAAGAATGTTATGTATTAAGTCCCTGTGGGAATTTATTAAAAAAATACCTTCTACCGTTGCCTTTTGAGTGCCATTCCGTATTATATCTTTGTTTGCCCTTCCACCCAGCAAAAGCATCATTGAATCAATAACAATAGATTTACCGGCACCTGTTTCGCCGGTAAGTATGTTTAAACCATCTTCAAATTTTATCTCGGCTTCTTCAATTAACGCTATATTTTTTATACTCAGTGCAAGGATCATAATAATCCCCCTTAAAAACTATTCATTTAATTAACTCATTAATTCTATCAATAATTTCTTTTATGGAATCTTCCGATCTTACTAACATAAATATCGTATTGTCACCAGCAAGCGTTCCTACAACTTCATTCCAGTTTAATGTATCCAATGCTTCCGCAGCCGCAGGTGCCGTACCTGAAAGTGTTTTAATGACTATTGTGTTCCCGGCATAATCTATGCTTACAATTCCAGACAAAAGTGCAACTAATTTGTCAGTAACTTTATTATCTGGATTTTTCATAGATGCATACTTATATTTTTTACCATCAGCGCTCAATACTTTTATTAGCCTTAATTCTTTTATATCACGGGATACTGTCGCTTGAGTTACTTTTATCCCTTCTTTTTGAAGGGCATCAGCTAATTCTTCCTGAGTTTCAATTTCATTTTTGCTTATTATCTCAAGAATTTTTGCGTGTCTAGCTAACTTCATCATTCTTACACTCCTTGTTATATGTTAATATTTCTCTCTGATAACTTGCTACGCAATAAATCGAAGAAATTTGTATTTTTAAGTCGTATTAAATTAGTATATTTATTACTCTTCCTTATATAAATAGTATCACCACTGTCTAGTTTATAACCCTGCTGTCCATCGGTTGTTATCATTACATCTTGATTCTCTCCCACTATTACAAGCTTTACTCTATCTTTTTCTGATACAATTATTGAGCGCGAATGCAATGTATGAGGACATATTGGTGTTATGACAAACAATTCTAGGTTCGGATACACGATAGGCCCTCCTGCAGATAAAGAATATGCAGTTGAACCTGTTGGACTGGATATAATAATTCCGTCTGCTAAATAAGTATTCACATATTGTTCATTTACAAATGCTTTTAATTTTACCATCCTGGAAAAAGAACCCCTAGTTACAACAATATCATTTAAAGCAATAAAATTAACTACTTCCATATTATCTTTAACAACACTTGCTTCCAACATCATCCTTTTATCAATTGAAAATTCCCCTTTGATTATCTTTTCTACCGCTTCATATACATTTTCATTGTCAACCTCTGCTAAAAATCCCAGATGTCCTAAATTAACGCCGAGAATTGGAGTCGAATATGATGCACATTGTCTGGCAACGTTTAAAATCGTACCATCACCACCTAAAACTACAATGAAATCGCTGACTTCAAAAATTTCTGAAGTACTTTTGCCATATTCAGCATAACCAATTTTCGATGCAATAACTTCATTTAAAACAGGATTATTACCATGTTCAATAATCCAGCTGACAAGACTTTGGGTCATCCTTAAATTTTTATCTTTGTGTACATTAGGTATAACGCAAATATTTTTCATTCAATCACCACATATTTAAAAACTTAAATTCATAATTCTACAAAATTTTTAAATATCCTTCTTTTTATAACTTTTTATTTTTATTAAGTATATCATGCGACATTTCTACTAATTTTTCAACATCAATTTCAATGAAATTGGTATCATTATTTTTTGCATAAATTAAATACTCAATATTTCCCTCTGGGCCTTTTATAGGAGAAAAAGTAATTCCCTGAATACCAAATGATAGTCCTCTTAATACATCAATAACTTTATTTATAACTTCTATATGGACGCTTCGGTCCTTTACAACACCATTTTTCCCAACTTTTTCTCTCCCAGCTTCAAATTGCGGCTTTATGAGAGATACTAATTCACCATCATTTTTCAAGAATTTCTTAATTGCCGGTATTACAATAGCAAGTGATATAAAAGACACATCTATAGTCACTATATCGACAACATCAGGTAAATCATTAAGATAACGTATATTAGTTCTTTCCATGTTTACAACACGTTTATCATTTCTTAAGCTCCAATCTAGCTGGCCATATCCAACATCAATAGCATATACCTTTCTAGCACCATTTTTTAATAAACAATCTGTAAATCCACCAGTAGATGCTCCAACATCCATTGCGATTTTATCTTTTACATCAATTTTAAAATATTTTATCGCTTTCTCAAGCTTTAAACCTCCACGACTAACATAAGGGTTGGATTTACCTTTTACTTCCAGTATTGAATTAACGCTGATTATATCTCCAGCCTTATTTACCCTTTTGCCATCTGCAAATATTTCTCCTGCCATAATTGAAGCTTTAGCCTTTTCGCGAGATGTAAAAAAACCTTTCTTCACTAATAATATATCTGCTCTTTCTTTTTCCTTCATGATATCACCAATTCAATAATTTTTTCTGCCAGAGAATCACTATCTAATCTATACTTTTTAAATAAGCTATCCACATCGCCATGCTCAATAAATTTATCTGGAAAACCAAATCTATAGAACTTTTTATAAATCTTGTTATCGCTAAGAAGCTCTAATATAGCACTGCCTACACCGCCTACTATTACATTATCTTCAACAGTAAATATATAATCAACTTTTTTTGAAATCCCCAAGATCGTCTCAATATCAAGGGGCTTTACGAATCTTAGATTCACTAAATATGGATTTACAGAATTTTTTTGAAGTTTATCTATAGCATCTATTGCAATATTAACCATCCTACCAAGTGCAAAAATAGCCACATTACTACCTTCGCGTATAACTTCAGCTTTGCCTAATTTAAAGCTCACTTTTCTTTTGCTATCATAATCACCTGCATTTCCTTTTGGATACCTTATTGCGCAAGGTCCCTGCATCATACTTGATAATTTAATCATTTCAACAAATTCATTGGCATCTTTAGGAGCCATAATAGTCATGTTCGGTATCATCCTTAAAAATGAAACATCAAACACACCTTGATGTGTTTCACCATCTTCTCCTACAAGACCAGCTCTATCTATCGCCAAAACTACAGGCAAATTTTGTATACATATATCATGTATTACTTGGTCAAATGCTCTTTGCAAAAACGTTGAATATACAGCAAAATATGGCTTATAGCCATTGATGGCCATACCCGCTGCGAATGTGGCTGCATGTTGCTCGGCTATTCCTACATCATAAAATCTGTTGGGAAACTTTTCAGCAAAATAGTTTAATCCCGTACCATCAGGCATTGCAGCAGTTATCGCTACAATTTTATCATTTTTCGTAGCCAAATCTGTTAAAGTTTTACCAAATACATCAGAATATGTATCATAATTTTTTTTCTTAAACTCGCCTGTATTTATATTAAATGGAACTGCTGAATGAAATTTATCAGGATTCTCTTCAGCAAACACATAACCTTTGCCTTTTTTTGTTATTACATGTATAAATATCGGCCCTTCCATTTTTTTTGCCCTTTTTAATACGTCAATTAGAGAATCAAGGTCATGGCCATCAATAGGTCCTAAATATGTAAATCCCATCTCTTCAAAAAACATGCCGGGAACAAATAATTGTTTTATGGAATCTTTAATCTTTTCTATAGATTTGTGAATGCTTTTGCCTATTGGAGGTATCAAATTTAATATATTCTCCAAATCCCGTTTTAACTTAAAATAATTGGGATCCGTTCTCAATTTACTTAAATACAGCGAAAGACTTCCAACATTTTTTGATATTGACATTTCATTGTGATTCAATATCACAATTAGGTTAGTTTTTGATCTGCCAGCATCATTTAAAGCCTCAAAAGCCATGCCACCAGTAAGTGCACCATCTCCAATAACAGATATAACAGAATATTTTTCGTTATTTAGATCCCTTGCTTTTGCTATCCCTAAAGCGGCAGATATTGATGTACTGCTATGGCCTGTCTCAAATATATCATGTACGCTTTCGTTTCTTTTTGGAAATCCTGATAATCCTCCAAATTTTCTTAAACCATCAAATAAATCACGCCTTCCAGTTAAAATCTTATGTACATAGCTTTGGTGACCAACATCCCAAATAATTTTATCTGTAGGTGAATCAAATACATAATGAAGTGCAATTGTTAACTCAACAACCCCAAGATTGGATGCAAGATGTCCACCTGTCTTTGATATTTGTTCTATTAAAAAACTACGTATCTCTTTTGATAAAGCTTCTAGTTCAGCTACACTGTATTTTTTTATATCGTTTGGTGTATTAATTCTTTCGAGCATCACGCCCACTCACTTTCTATTTTTTATTCCTTTTAGAATTAGAAGGAAAAAAATCTACACCTGTATATTTTTCGATCCAGGCTAGAAATATGCCAACAGCAAATATGATAGACTGACTCTTATGCATACCAAAATTTTTCCCTAAAGCTTTGCCACCAATTGTTACGGCAGATAATATTCCTCCAAAAATAGTTGCGTATACAGTACTTCTTGCACCAGACAAAGATAATTTTGTAATAATACTGGTTAAAGCAGCACCAGACACAATTCCGCATATATCACCGATTATATCATTACAAAAATTTGTAACAATATCTGCATTTCGTATCAATTTAATAGATTGTTTCGCACCAAAAACTTTATTTGACGCCATCGAATGAAAAGGCTCTTCAGTACCAGTTGCAACAGCAATACCTATAATATCAAATAAAATTCCTGTAAACACAATAACTAATAATACAAAAAAAGCAATTATTATATTGCTTTTTTTCAATAAGATATCTGAAGAAAAATTCATAATAACTGCCAACACAAAGCTAAAAATAAAAGCATTTATAGTCCACTTATAATTTATATTAAGTTTTTTTGAGCGCATTAAAAAAAATCCTCCCTATGTATTGAAGTGGTAGCATATTGAGTAAATTTTGTGGCTTAGGTCCAGCAGGATTTCCCATTCAGGCACCAACTGTCGCCATTTGGCGGTTTCCCTTTAAGCCTGAATCTACCTTGTCGCCAATGGTATGACTGGATTACCACTTAGTCCACACTGTAATCCTCAATATGCCTCGTTCGAGCAGCCTAGGAGCTTTCCTCGACGGTTTGTTAATTCCTATCCTCTTTTGCAATTAAGGTTTCATCAGCAATAGCTTTAACTTAAGAGCTCATTAAGTTAAAGTTCAGTCTGATAACCACCTTAATCACTCAAGGCAGGCTACACTACCCACAGCTTTATTACCGCATGGTAGGTTCACCCTATACCGTAGCATCATGCCACGTGAATAGGTCTCCACGAAAAGGGGGTCAATGCCCACATGCCATTGCAGGTTGCCCCTCTTTTCTTAACTCCCAGCACGAGCCCTCGATTGGGCATCAAAAGCCAGCACCAGGAACTTCATCGATATGCCTTTAACGGATTTTTAGGCCCGTCTTCAGAATTAACAATACCGACTAGGATACTGCACCACTTCATGTCGATATTGATTATAACATTTTTATTTAACACTATCAAATATCATAATTGTTCAGCTTTTGCTTCTAATGAGTGTTGATAATGTCTAAAAATATACTACATATATTAATTTAACATATGCTATGTTATACTTTAGCTATCTCTATCTGCCATATATTTAGTAAGGCTTTTTAAAAATTCGCTCTTCTCTCCAAAATCATCTAATATTCTAATTGCACTTGCAGTTAATTCTTTAACTAAGCTTATAGATCGCTGAAGTCCAAATACACTTACAAACGTTGACTTACCGTTTTCTAAATCACTTTTTACATTTTTCCCAAGCTTTGATTCATCACCTAAAACATCTAAAATATCATCTTTTATCTGAAATGCCAAACCTATATATTCAGCATAATCACTTAATTTTTTAATTGTCTCATCATCAGCTCCACCCATTATTGCGCCAGCAACAACAGAAGCCTTTATCAACGCACCTGTTTTATGGTCATGCATAAATTTTAATTCTTCTTCAGTTATGTTTTTATTCTCCGACAATAAATCAACAACTTGGCCACCTATCATGCCATGACATCCTGCAGCATGTGCAATCTCCTCTGTTGCTCTCAATATATTTTGACAATTTGCTGAATCTAACGCATGATGTATTAATACCTCGAATCCGTAATTTAATAAAGCATCTCCGGCAAGAATTGCAAGTGCTTCACCATAAACCTTGTGATTGGTAGGTTTTCCACGCCTTAAGTCATCATTATCCATAGCCGGCAAATCATCATGTATTAATGAGTATGTATGTATAAATTCTATGGCGCAAGCAACCGGCAGTGCATCATCTCTATCTCCGCCAACAAGTTCGCATGATGATATGCATAATACTGGTCGAAGCCTTTTCCCACCAGCAAAAACACTGTACCTCATTGCATCATACAAAATTTCCGGTTTATCATCTATATCTAATAGCTTATTTAATCCATTATTAATATATTCAATCTTTTCCATAAGAATGTCATCAAACATCTTTGTCCTCCTCTAAGTTAAAAGGTACTTCTTCATCGTTATTGATGAGCATAGTAATCTTGCCTTCAATATCATTTAGTACATTATTTAATTTTTGGGATAATAAAAGACCTTCTTTAAATAGTTTAAAAGATTCTTCTAATGGCAAATTTCCCTTTTCTAGCTTTTTAACTATCTCCTCCAACTTGTCCATATTTTTCTCAAAATCTATATTATCGTTCATATATTCTCACCTCATTAACAGTACATTTAGCTTCACCATCTTCAAATAACACGTATATTTTATCATTGGCAGAAAGATTCTCGACTTTTGTAATTGGCCTTACATTATCTTTATCCATTGTCAAAGTATAACCACGCTTTAAAACATTTAAAGGACTTAAAGTATTTAATTTGTCAATCAAACTTATATATTTAAACTTTTTATTGTTTATAACGCTGTAAATACTGTCTTCCATAATCCTATTTAAACTATTTAACCGTATTTTTAACTGCTGATTTTTGACAATTGGATTTTTACTCATAATTGATTTTTTTAAACTATTTAAATGATGCCTTTTATTTATAATTATAGACATTGCATAATGATATAAACTCCTTTTATAATTTTCTATTTTTTCATTATAAATATTAACATCAGTTACAGCTAATTCGGCTGCAGCAGATGGTGTCGGTGCTCTTAAATCAGCAACAAAATCAGCAATCGTAAAATCGGTCTCATGTCCGACAGCAGATATTATAGGTATTCTAGAATTATAAATAGCTCTTGCTACTCTTTCTTCATTAAATGGGTAAAAATCTTCAAATGAGCCTCCACCTCTTCCTAATATAATTAAGTCCACATCATTTCTTCTATTTACCTTCTTTATTGCTTCTTCAATCTCCAATGAAGCTGAGCTGCCCTGGACCAAAATTGGAACCACCAATATATCTATGGATGGTTTCCTTCGTCTTAAAATATTTATTATGTCATGGATTGCTGCGCCTGTTGGCGACGTTATTACGCCAATTTTATTAGGATTCTTAGGAATTGGTTTCTTTTTACCAGAATCGAATAATCCCTCATTTCTAAGCTTCTGTTTTAATTTTTCAAAAGATAAAAAAAGCGCGCCTGCTCCCTCAACATCAATTTTAGAAACAAGCAATTCGAACGCACCACTTTTTTCATAAACAGATATTCTACCTGTTGCAATAACAGACATGCCATTTTTTACGTCGATGTTTAAATCATTAACATATTCCTCAAACATAACACATTTTAAAGATGAATATTCATCCACTAATGTAAAATACAATGCTTGTCCCCTAAAATGCAAATTCGATATTTCACCCTTTATCATTATATGTTTTAATATTATGTCACTGCCAACTATGCTTTTTAAATAGTCATTGACTTGTTTTACTGTAAGTGTTTTTAATAGCATTCTTATATGCCTCCAACGTATTTAGTAAAACCATAGACGTTGTAACCGGGCCAACGCCGCCTGGAACAGGTGTTATGTATAAGCAACGATTTTCTGCACTTTGAAAATCACAATCTCCATATATCTTACCGTCATACTCATTTATTCCAGCATCGATTAAAATAACCCCTTCTTTTATCATATCCCCATTAATAAGATTTTTCTTTCCTGCTGCCAATATAAGCACATCTGCCATCTTAGTGTATTTTTGCAAATCTACAGTTTTAGAATGGCACTGAGTTACTGTCATATCGAGATCCAGCATAAGCTTGGCAACTGGTTTCCCTAATATATTACTTCTTCCTACGATAACAGCATGTTTTCCAGTAAAGTTTATATCTAATTGTTTTAAAATCGTCAATATTGCATGTGGTGTACAAGGCAAGTAGAGAGGATTACCAGCAAATAACCGTCCCATGTTATAAGTAGATATGCAATCAACATCTTTAAGAGGATTAATAATATCATAAGTTCTTTGTGAATTAAATGATTTTGGAAGAGGCATTTCTACAATTATGCCATGTATATTCTCATCGACATTTAACTCCTCTAACTTCTTTAAAAATTTCCCTTCTTCACTATCGCTAAAGCAAAATACTTCAGCATCAATCCCTACACCTGCACAAGCTTTAACTTTAGCATTTGCATATATTTTGGATGCGCTATCATTTCCAGCAATGAGAATTGCAAGCTTTGGCTTATAATTGTTTTCTTGAATTTCTGCCTTTATATTTTCTCTTATTCTTTTTGCAATCACTTTACCATCAATTATCATAATTATCACCATTATTATTAAAATCTTTTACTAAACTTCCCAGAATTCCATTTATAAAAGACGGCGATTTCTCAGTGCTGTACTTTTTTGCTATCTCAACTGCTTCATTAATGGAAACGCTATTAGGTATGTCATCACAATATAATATTTCATAGAAGCTGCACCTTATTATTGCCAAATCAATTTTTGCAATTCTATTAATATCCCAATTTTTAAGATACTTCTTTATCCTATCGTCAATATTATTCACATTTTCAACTATCCCATAAAATGTTTTTTCTATATAATCTTTTTCTTCTTCAGGATCATTACTCTCAAAAAATCTATTTAAAATGTCAGGAGGTTCAGACTTTGATACATCAAATTGATACAATAGCTTTACTAACCACTCTCTTGCTTGAGTTCTATTCACATCTTTCAACTCCTCTTATTTAATTTTCCAATCAATCTATATATAAAATCACTAAAATCATTTAAAGTTCCAGAATCAAATTTATATCCAATATAATAACCTAAAAAAGTACATAAGCAAATAAACAAAGTTTTAATAAAACCTAAAAAGATAATAAATAAAGATATAATAAGTCCAAGTAAGATCCCTACTATTTTTCCAAAATGGCTACGAATTAATACCAGCAATTCTTCTCTGCTCATAATTATTCTACCCTCATTTTCAAAGTTGAACTCAAATTTACTACATTTACTTTTATACTATCGATATAAACAGCTGTCGTATTCTCTATATAACTTTTTACATCTTTTTGAAGTTTTTCAGCAACCTCTGGTATATTCACGTCTGGTGAAACAGTTACATCAATAGAAATTGATATTTTCTCTTTAACTTTTGAAACATAGATCTTTTGTGTATTTATTCCATCATGTGTTCTTGCTTTTTTCTCTACAAGATTAGCAATAGTATTAAATGAAACAGAAATATTGCCATAATTGCTAGTTAAAATAATCGAAGCTACAGAATCAGATTTCTTGTTTAGTTCAGACATAATAAAAATTATACAAGAAATTATAAGAAGTATACCCGCTACACTGTAGATATAGTTTTGACCTTTAAGTTGAAATATTTTTATAAACTTATACGGATCGACTAAATTAAACCCAAAGCCAATGAATAAAATGGATAGTGCCATTATGATAATTATAAATATCATTAACAACGTTTTATCAACTAATTTCATTTTATATATTGTTCCTCCATACTAAAATTAACCCTCTGCGATAAGAGGGTTTAAATACTATTTATTTTCTTTAGGTGGTTCTTTAGATTTTTGTTCTTTTTCCATGTTAACACCTTGAACATGTATATTTACTTCGACTGCTTTAAGGCCAGTCATTGTTTCTATCGCCTTTTTTACATTCTCTTGGACATTCCATGCAATTTCAGGTATTCTTACCCCATAGTCAACTACAATATACAAATCAACTGCAGCTTCCTTTTCTCCGACTTGAACCTTGACGCCTTTTGATAAATTTTTACGCCCAAGCATTTCAGTAATGCCGTTCACAACACCACCACTCATTCCTGCAACACCAGGAACTTCTGTTGCAGCTAATCCAGCTATTACCGCAACCACATCATCTGATATTTTAATTGTACCAAATTCAAGCTCTTGGCTTATATTTTCCTCCATAATAACACTTCCTTTCAATAAATATTATAGCAGACAACCATGTATTTTACAATTATAACTAATTCATTCTGTTCATGATTTTTATGTTATCAAGAGGAAAGCCAGTTTGCTGTGAAACTACATCTTGAATTTTTGCAACTTCATCCTCAGACAATTTATCTGCTTGTACTATAACATTCGCTGTATTATTGTCTATTAATACTATAGCGTCTTGAAATCCCTTTGCTTTAATTAAATTTTCTAAAATCAATTCTTTTTGATTTGTTTCAGTTAACTTGATAATCTGTTTCTGTGCTTCATCTCTAGTCTCTTGGCTAGTATTTTTATTATTTACTATTTCTTGCAATGCTTCCAAACTGCGGCTCCTATTGACATCTCTGTCTTGCCTATAAGATGAAAACAATCCACTTGATAATGCTGTCTTAGCTTCTGACTGTTTATTTGAGGATGTGGAACTTGAAGCCTGGCTTTTATCTACTGATTGAGTATTTAAATTATTACTTTTACTTGAGGCATTTTTGTTTATTCCATTTTGATAGCTATAATTAATGACAAAAGCTATCGCTATAAGCAAAACCAAAGATGCAATCGCTATAGATTTTTTCTTTAAATACATCATAGTATAACCTCCTAAAATTTTATTTTGAAGATACAACTTTAACCTTATATGCCGGAATGCCCAATGCCGTCTCTACTGATGTCATAAGTTCATATTGAACATTGGAATCTTTCGCGCCATCTGCTACAACAACAACACCTCTTATCTCAGGCATCACTTTTTTTAAAATCATCGGCTGATTTTCTCCACTTGTAGTTTGTGATGTTACAATTTTGTTATTTGTTTCACTTTGAATGGTTGTTCTTGTTCCACCATTACTGTCTTTTTCGTTTGTAGTAGTTTCTGACTGAACTGTATCCATAGCCGCTACTACTTCTTCGTCAGAATCTAACGTCACTAAAACATCTACATTGCCTGCTCCATGAATTTTTGACAAAATATTCTTTAATTCTAATTCTAGTTGACTTGCATAATCATCATTTGTAACTTGTTTTACAACCATTTGTTTATCTGAATCTTTATTTGTAGGTTTGGGCTTCAAAAAGATGCTGGCCCCTATTAAAATAATCAAACCAATAATGAAAATTACCGTTAAATCCTGGATGGTCTTATTATCCGCCTTCAAAATTTTTTGCTTTAGTTTATTCAAATCCACAATTTATCCCCCTTTCATTTTTTATCTTTCCTCTATAGTTATATTCTTTAATGGTACATTATAGAATTTACTTATATCATTTTTAATGTCATCTAATATTTGTCCTTTTTCATCAGTTTTACTTGTATCTATTATAATTTTTCCATCATTTATATCATTAACCATTTTGTATTTAACATTTGAAAGTACTACATGTACATTTTTTATCACACCAAAATTTTTATCGTTTAAATCTTCAATTATTGTTGATTCCACTTCCACATCAGAGGCATCAATTATATCTAATATTCTTTCTTTTATCTGCTCATTCAATCTTTTTTTGTATTCATCAACTATAAGCTTATTTCTCTCTATTTCAGCTTGTTTAGTCATGGAATTAATATCTATGCTGTTGTAATTATACTCCCTTTCCAATGTACTATTTACATCCACACCATTTTTCAAAAAACCTAAAATTGGATTGATAATGGCAATCATAATTGTCAATCCTATTACAACTTTCACGTATTTTTTCATATTCGAAGACGGAATCAAAAGTTCAAATACAATAGCTAAGATTGAAATATATGCAATTTGAAGTATCCAATTTTTTACCATTTCCACATCATGCATCCCCTTTTAGCCTTTATTTCATCATTACGCTAATACTAGATGCATTTATCACAGCAGTTATTGATAAAAACATCATTACAGTTACTGATACCAATGCAGCAAATACATATGCGATGGATGTGGTAAGATCACATATAAAATCAACTATTTTTTTGTCAGCTATTGGCTCTATTACAGCTGCAGAAAATTTATATATTAACATCACTGAAAATATTTTAATAATCGGGATAATAGCTATAAAAATTATAGAAATAAGTCCAAAAGTGCTTATCGCTCCCTTTATTAAAAGAGACGCACTCATAATAGTATCTATGCTATCTGATAATATGCTGCCAACAACAGGCAAAAATGCACCTACTGCGTACTTTGTCGTCCTCGATATTGCACCATCTGCTATAGATGATGTGATACCTTGAATCGTTATAACACCTATAAAAATACTAAGTAAAATTGAAATAGCTGCGGTACAAATAGTTTTAAAAAAATCTGCAAGTTTATCTAAAGTAAACTTATCGGAAATACGACTTATCACTTTCACTACTGTCATAAAGAGTATTGCTGGAAGAATAAAATCCTTGATTTCTTTAGCTGTAAATTCCACTACCATTATTAATGCAGGTTGAAAGAAAGATGCCGATGCAAAAGCTCCAACAGAAGCCAACATTGTAATCAAAATTGGTAAAATCGCCTGCATGAAATTTACCATACTATCTATTGCATCTCTTCCGATGTTTAAAATGCTTGTGAAACTTTTTATTGCTACTATAACCAAAACAGCATATACAGCTATATGTGCAATTTGACTTATGCCATCATTTCCAAAAGAATTTTCTAAATTTGTCAATACCGCGCTAATTATTGCTAATAATAAAAGCTGGATAAAAATATCTAATGATGATTTAACTTCATTAAAAAGAATTTTTAATATATTACTGATAATATCTTTTATACTAAATGTTTCTTTTCCATTTAAAACATTTATAATATATGTTTTAACATCTGTTATTGGAAATATATTTCCATTTTTCTCGTTTATCTCTTTGATCAATGAATCAATTTGACTAGTATCAGCATTTTGTATTTGGCTATACAAATCATCATTCGTATCAGCATATGTTTTAATTGGAAATATCAATATTATTATTGAAACTAATATTAAAAATGAAATTTTTCTCACGTTTTTCACCTCACGGCATTATAGAAACTATCGTATCAACAAGTGCTATTATTATAGGAAGTGATAAAAAGACAATTATTATCTTTCCTGCTAATTCTATCTTAGTTGCTATATTTTTTTCATTAGCATCATTTGAAAGTTGAACTCCAAATTCCGCAATATAGGCAATACCAATTATTTTAAGAATTGTTTTAACATATATACTGTTAATGCCACTTTTATCAGCGATAGTATTTAAAACTGTTATTATATTGCTAATTTTAGGAATTACAATAAAAAATATAAGTATGCTGGCAATTAAACTTATTATCACTGCAAGGTCTTTGTTAGTTTCTCTCAGTATTGAGAGAATAATAATACATATAATACCAATCGCTACAATTTGAACAATTTCCATAAAAAAGTTCCTTTCGCATGTCTTATCTCATTTAATACAATTGAAATATAGTCTTAACCGCTGTAAATAGATTATTTATCATAGTTATTACCATCATTAATACCACTACTACACCTGCCAATGTAACCATCATAGCTTGCTCTTCTCTCCCTGATCTAATCAAAATTTGATTTAGTACAGTTACCAAAATTCCGATTGCAGCTATCTTAAATATTACATCTATGCTCAAAATTACTACCTCCTTATAAAAATATGATAATTACTGCTATACCTACCAATACACCGAGATTTTTATAAAGTTTTTCATTTTTTTTACTTAATTCTTCCGCATCACTAAGTTGCTTTTTAAGCAATTCCGATGTAAACTTAAAATTTTTTTCCTGATTATATATATCAGAATTTCCAAGCCCTTTCCCAAACGATTTTAATATTCTTATATCATCTTGATTTAAGTTGAGGTCTCCCACCTTATCAAGTGCAATTTCCCATGCTTCACTAGCCGTATATCCCTCGTTAGAATTTAAAATTTGAGACGCTATTAAATAAAGCTTCCCAATACCTGATTCAGATGTTTCTGATAATTTAGCAAATGCTTCTGATAAGGTTATTTGGTTATATGTAATTTCAGTTATCAAAATGTTAAGGCTAGATAAAATAGCTCTTATTGTCCGCCTTCTTAACGTATATTTAAGCGATTTTAAATACCCTATCAGTGTAGATGAAAGTAGAACCATGATCATTCCAATAATTTTTATCATAATAAACTGCATTCCTTTCTATATGGTCCTTTAAAAATAGCCTTAAATTCTTTATCAAGAATGGCATCAATTGTACCGGCTCCTAATTTTCTGCTAAGAATTACGTACCTGTCAAACTCTCTGTTGTTTAGCATATCATCTATGTGTTTTTTTCTCATTATATCTTCTATGTCTTTTCCATGCACTGTAGTAATTATACTTACTCCTGCATTTAACGCTTCGTGTATAGCTAAAATATCTTCTATTTTCCCTATCTCATCAGTTATTATAACTTTTGGAGACATAGACCTTATCATCATTAAAATTCCAATATGTTTTGGACATGAATCTAATACATCAGTACGGTAGCCTACATCATTTTGTGGATTACCTTTAAAACATGCAGCAATTTCCGATCTTTCATCAATTATTGACACATTTTCTCCATTAAAATCCAAATCCGCCATTCCATTACTAATATTGCGAGCTATATCCCTAAGCAATGTTGTTTTTCCACATTGTGGAGGCGAAATTATCAAAGTATTGTACACGATATTGGGATATTTTATAATATACTTCATTATTTCATCTGATGCCCCTATACATTGGCGCATTATTCTATAATTAAAGCCTGAAACATTTACAATCGTTTTTATCGATCCATTTTCAATAACACATTTTCCGCAAATTCCAACTCTATACCCACCTTTTAATGTTATATATCCATTTTTAATCTCATTTTCGAAAGCATATATCGAAGATTTTGATATAAGTTGCAATGCTTTTTCACAGTCTTCACTTGTTACTATGTACGCTAATTTTGGAGAGTTAACAATCTTTCCATCAATCGATAGAAATTTTTCTTGATTATTTACATGAATCATCAATGGCTTATCTATTCTGAGTCTAATTTCCTCTAGACTTTCTTTCAAATTATCATCAAGTTTGATGATTATACTTCTAACAGTCAATGGTAGTGAATACAATAATTCATCATAATTTTTGCTTTTGTTTATCATTACATGTCCTCCTCTCTACAAAAATTATATTTACGACTGTATATATTTATGAATAAAAAAAATACTCACTAAAATAATTTAGTGAGTATTTTTTTACATTAGCCTATTCTTTATCATCATCTTCATAAATAACTACATCTTTTACATTGATCGTTTCATTACAATGAGGACATACTATTTCTGCATCTTCATCGTCAAGAAGTTCATCTTCTACGCTCATAAGCATATGGCAACGGGGACATTCAACTTCAACATAATCATATTCGTCGTCAGATTCATCATCGTAAATTTCATCTTCCACTTCTGACAAATCTTCGTCGATAGCACCTACATAATCATCAAGTTCTGATTGTGAGGCTTCTAAGTCATTTATAGCATCCGCAAAGTCTTCCAGTGCATCGATTATAGCAATCAGCACTCTGCCCTCTTTTGTCTTTTCGTCAATCTCCAAGCCATCCACAAGACCTCTTAAATACGATATGCGCTCATATAAATACTCCATCTTACATACCTCCTCCTTTACTATTATTTTTTAAAATGGCTAAAACTATACTCTTTCCAGATATTCTGATGTTCTTGTGTCTATCTTTATTATGTCTCCTTGATTAACAAATAAAGGCACTTGTATTACAGCTCCTGTTTCAACTTTTGCTGGTTTTGAACCACCTGTTGCGGTATCACCTTTAAATCCCGGTTCAGTTTCAACTACTTCCAACTCTACAAAAGTAGGGGGTTCTACTGAAAATGCCTCTCCTTTATAGAATTTTATAGTTGCTATCATGTTTTCTTTTAAAAATTTCATTGCATCTTCAACTTTATCGTAATTTAAAGGAATTTGCTCATATGTCTCAGTATCCATGAAATAATAAAGGTTTCCATCATTGTAAAGATACTGCATATCCTTTCTTTCTATTACTGCTTCGTCAACTTTCTCAGTTGGATTAAAAGTTCTTTCAACGACAGCTCCTGTTATTACGTTTTTTAACCTTGTTCTAACAAAAGCAGCTCCTTTACCCGGTTTTACGTGTTGAAAATCCACAACCGTAAATACTTGACCGTCGATGTCAATAGTCATTCCTTTTCTAAATTCTCCTGCTGATACCAATTAAAATCCCTCCATCATTTGTTATACTTCAATTAATTCTTTTGGCGAATTTGTCAAATCAATAACGCCATCTTCTTTTAATAATACCATATCTTCTATTCTAACGCCAGAGAAATCAGGAATATATATCCCCGGTTCCACTGTAACAACCATACCGGATTTTAATAAATTAGTTCCTCGCGGGCCCATAAACGGCTTTTCATGTATTTCAAGACCAACACCATGTCCTAAAGAATGGCCGAAGTAATCACCATAGCCTCTTTCAATAATTATCTTTCTTGCAAGATAGTCTCCCTCTTTTTCTATCATACCCGATTTTAGATTATTAATTGCGTTGATTTGAGCTTCTAAAACTGTATTATAAATTTCTCTCTGTTTTTCATTGGCCTTGCCAACGACAATTGTCCTAGTCATGTCAGAACAATATCCATTTACTCTGCAGCCGTAATCAAAAGTAACAAAATCGCCATTTTCAATAACCTTATCTGAAGCCTTTCCATGAGGCATTGAAGACCTTTTTCCTGAAGCAACTATAAAATCAAACGATTTATCATCTGCTCCAAGTTTTTTCATATAATATTCCATCTCTAAAGCAACATCTTTTTCTTTCATTCCAGGTTTTACAAAATTTATAAAATATTTAAAAGTTTCATCTGTAATAAATTGAGCTTTTTTTATGTTTTCTATTTCAGTATCATCCTTAATTTCTCTTAGACTTTCTACAAAGCTATTCTCTGGCTTCATAACTACATTCAGCATATTCTTCAATTTATTGTACTGTTCAAAAGTAATATAGTTTTCTTCAAATCCAAGTTTATTAATGCCCATCATATTTACGCAGTCTTTTATTGCTTCAAATATATCCGATTTATGTTCAACAATTTTAAAATCTTTAATTTCCTGATAGGCTTGTTCTGTATACCTAGAATCAGTTATAAAATAAGACTCGTTCAAGCTTATTATCGCTATACTATCATCGCCTGTAAATCCAGTCAAGTATGTTACATTTACAGGTTTAAACACAATAAAACCATCCAACCCTTTTTCAATCAATAGTCTTTTTGCTGCATCTAACCTAATATTCAAATTATCACTCCTTTAGACTGTCTTCTAATAATTTTACCGCATTCAAAGCAAGGACATAGCTGTACGGTCCAAAGCCCGATATTTGCCCAAGACACCTTGTTGCAGTTACCGAAACGTGTCTGAAATCCTCACGTTTTTGTATATTCGAAAGATGCACTTCTATTACAGGAATATCTATTGCGCCTATAGCATCCATTATCGCATAGCTATAATGTGAATAAGCACCAGGATTTATTATTATTGCATCAAAATTATTCTTTGCAGAATGAATAAAATCTATTATCTCTCCTTCACTATTCGATTGCTGTATTTTTACTGCCAGATCAAGTTTTGAAGCTTCTCTTTTTATGATATTATTTATTTCTTCAAAACTAACTTCTCCGTAAATATCCGTTTCCCTGCTGCCAGTCAAATTTAAATTTGGACCATGTATAATAAGAACTCTTTTCATCGTAAAAACCTCACTTTAAAGTTTATTCTCTTATCTGACCATTTCCTAGAATTACATACTTATATGTCGTCAATTCTTTAAGCCCCATAGGCCCTCTTGCATGCATTTTTTGTGTGCTAATGCCTATTTCAGCTCCAAAGCCAAATTCTCCCCCATCTGTAAATCTAGTTGATGCATTGACGTACACTGCTGCAGAATCAATAGATTTTATAAATTTCATTGCATTTGTATAATTTTCTGTCACTATGCTTTCAGAATGTCCAGAGGAATATTTATTTATATGTTCAATAGCACTGTCAACATCTTCTACAATCTTAACGGCAAGTATCAAGTCGAGATATTCTGTTCTCCAATCATCTTCATTTGCTTCTTTTACATCAGGACATATCGATCTAGTTAATTCACAGCCACGTATTTCAACACCTAAAGATGTAAGTTTTTCTACCATGATTGGCAAAAACTTTTCTCTAATATCTCTGTGAATGAGGACTTTCTCAATGGCATTGCATACCCCCGGTCTTTGAGTTTTGGCATTCACAATAATTTTGAGAGCCATTTCTAAATCAGCGTATGAATCAACAAAAACATGGCAATTACCAACGCCGGTTTCAATGACTGGAACTGTAGAATTTTTTATAACATTCTGAATTAAATTCGCACCACCTCTTGGAATGAGCAAATCAATCTTGCCATTTAATTTCATCATGCGGTTAACTTCTTCTCTGTCCGTATTCTCAATAATTTGTATTGCACCTTTAGGAACTCCAGATACTTCTGCGGCTTTAGCAATCGCTTCAACAATTGCTATATTAGAATTTAATGCGTCACTACCGCCTTTCAATATAACTGCATTCCCAGACTTTAAACAAAGCCCTGCAGCATCGGCTGTGACATTTGGCCTGGACTCATAAATTATTCCTATTACACCAATAGGGCAGCGCATTTTACCAATCTGAAGTCCATTTGGCCTTTTCCACATTTCTTCTATAGCTCCTACAGGATCCGGCAATGCAGATATTTCTAAAAGTCCATTAGCCATGCCTTCTATACGCTTTTCGTTTAATCTAAGTCTGTCTATCAAAGATTCTTTAACGCCTTTATTTTCTGCTGCTAAAATATCCTTCTCATTTGCTTTTAATATTCTGTCTTTACTTTTTATAAGCTCATCAGCCATATTTTTAAGAGCTTCATTTTTAACATTTTCATCAAGCATAGCTAACCTTCTGGACGCACTCTTAGCAATATCAGCCTTTACTTCAACCTCCATATATTAAGCCTCCTTAAACAATATCTTATTATACAGTATAATCTAACTTATAACAACTAGATTGTCTCTATGAATAACTTCATCATAACTTTTATACCCTAGAATCTTATCAATCTCAGTAGATTTTAATCCTTTTATTTTATTAACTTCAAATGATGTGTAATTAATCAAACCTCTTGCAATCTCTCTACCATCAGTATCAACTATCGATACACAATCACCTACAGAATATTCACCAGTTGTAGATATTATGCCGCTAGGTAATAGACTTTTTCCCTTATTTAATATAGCTTGTTTTGCTCCGTCATCAATAACCAGCTTACCAGCCAAATGTGCATTAAATGCTATCCATACCTTTCGATTGCTAATTGGATTTTGAGCCGGCATAAATAGTGTGCCTATCTTTTCTCCGTTAGCAATTCTATTTAACACATTATCAAGCTTACCATTAGCTATAACCATTTTAACACCTGAATTATAGCAGATTTTTGCCGCCTGAATTTTTGTATACATACCACCAGTGCCCAAATTTGTACCAGTCCCTCCCGCTATTTCAAACAATTTATCTGTAAATTCTTCTACAACATCTATTAACTTTGCATCAGGTTCTCTAGGGTCCTTGTCATATAGCCCATCGATGTCCGTCAATATAATAAGAAGATCTGCCTCAATAATACTTGCAACTAGCGCTGATAATGTATCATTATCGCCTATTTTTATCTCATCAACAGTAACTGTGTCATTTTCATTTATAATAGGAACTACATTATACTTTAATAAATTTGACAATGTATAACTAATGTTCAAATATCTATCTCTTATAGAAAAATCATCTTTCGTCAGCAAAAGCTGTGCTGTCGTTTTACCGTATTCATTAAAAAATTTCTCATATAGCTCTATAAGCAATCCCTGACCAATTGCTGCTAATGATTGCTTTTCTGGCAACGTTTTTGGTCTTTTCGATATATTAAGTTTACCCATTCCAGCGCCGATTGCGCCTGATGTAACGAGTATTACTTTATCGCCTCTATTTTGCAAATTAGAAATCTGCCTCGAGATTTTTTCCATCATTTCTAAATTAAGCTGCCCATTTTCGTATGTCAATGTACTTGTTCCTACTTTTACAACTATCTTCATAAACATCTGCCCTCAACTTATCTTTATCTTGTTTTTAGGATAGAATATGCTTTAATAACTGCTGCAGCAGCGTCATCTATTCCCATTTCTGAGATATCGATTGTATAATCAGCAAATTCATAAAAATGCTGTCTTTCATCTAAAAGAGTTTTTATCCTTTCGTATACATCGTCTGACATGAGGATTGGCCTGCTACCCGCATCACCTACATTTCTTAAGATTATCTCCGGCCTCGCCTTTAAGCAGATTACAACACCGTGTTTTCTCAATTGTACTATATTTGACGGATTTAATACAACTCCACCACCTGTAGATATGACATGATTCTTTAATCTCGATGCTCTTTTAACTGCAACTTTTTCAATCCCTCTAAAATATTTCTCTCCGTATTTGTCGAATATTTCTGGTATTTTCATCCCACAAATTTTTTCAATCAGACAATCAGTATCAATATATCCAAAGCTTAAAATATCTGCAACCTTTTTACCTACAACTGACTTTCCTGTTGCCATAAATCCTGTTAATGCAATATTTTTCATTGAAACTTTTATCCTCCACTTTTCAATGTTATAAGTATATTTAAGCTTCTTATAAACATTCGTTTATTGTTGTTTAGGCGATGTAACTGTAGGTGCTATTTTTGAAGCACTATTTAAAGCATTGTTTATACTGTCCGTTATAATTTTATTTATATCAATTCCTTGAACTGAATTTTGACCACTAGGATTAGTATTCGAACTTTGAGGATTTTGATTTTCCTCAATTAATGGTTTGAAAGGATCTGACTTCCCCTTCATAGAAGGCGCTTCTAAGTAACTTCCGCCTTTTTTATTCATTGAATATATTACAATATCCATATCAAGCAATAACCCATTAGATCCATTATCACTGGTTATCTCTAAGGATTTTATGTCGTTAATTCTCTTTAATGTCTGAATATCTCTTATGAAAGCAGTAATACTTGCATAATCACCAGTGACCTTAATATTAACAGGTATTTCAGTATAATTATTTTTATTGTTACTGCTTTTAGCTTGTTGATTATTTGCATTCTGCTCTTGACTCTGATTTGAATTAAAATTTATCTCTTCAAAATTTACGCCAGTAGATGAAATTATGTCATCAAGAGAAACAATAAATTCCTCTATATTCTCATAATCAGGCAGTTCTTGATTGCTAATCTCTATCTTTTGATTAATACTGGTTAAGCTGCTTTTTATATTATCTAAATTTATTGTATTGTAACTAGTTACTTCCGCTTTTAAATTTACTACGTCTTGCCTTAATTCATCGATAACTGCGAGTTGTCTGGTTAAAATAAATTGATAATACAGACTAAACAATGCAACTATCAGCAAAATAACTATAAGTATTCTTTCTCTTGCTGTCAGTTTCATATTATTATACCACCTTAAGCTTAATTTGCAAAGTATATTGAATTAAACCATTATCAGACTTTTTTGTATCAAGCAAATCTATATCATCCACATAACTCAGCTTCCTTATATTTAACATAAAATCCGATAAATATTTATTCATGTATGCATCACCTGTTATTTCAATCATATTACCGCTAAATTTTATATCTGTCATTGAAACATTGTCTGGAATATTATATGAAATATCGTTAAGTATTTTTGTAATATCAATTTTCTTTTTCGATAATTTCTTTATAATGCTTTGTTTTGACAAATAATACTTCATTTTATTTTGAAGCTCTGAATAGGCATCTTTTTTGTCCTTTATATTGTTTAATTGGCTATTAAGAACTGCTCTTTCTGATTTGAGATTATGTATGTACATTTGGGGTAGAAGTAAAATAGCTATGATAATACATAACATCGCAATACAGCCAATCAGATTTTTTGTCCTTCTCTTTCTATTCAATTCATACAATTTTATTTCCTCAGGTATGAGGTTTATATCTTTCAAGTTATTCACCCCTAATCATCGATCCTAATACAGGTATAAAGTATGTATATAAATCATCATCACTGGCTGAAACCGGTATTTTAAAATATTCTTCAATATATTTGCCAAGTCCAATAAGTTTTGAAGTTCCGCCTATTAATTGTATCCCATTTAAGCTTTTATGATATGATGATTCAAAAAAATCAAAAATCCTTGATATCTCATTTAACTTGCTATTTAAATGCTCTTTAATATGTTCTTTTAAATCGCTATACTGTTCATCATCTATTAAAAAAGGTTTTGTCCTTTTATACTCTTCTGCAGAATTAAAATCTATATTGTACATATTTGCAATTATCTCAGTTATATCATTGCCACCAAATTGTACTATCCTGCTGAAAGCATACTTTCCTTCATTTAGTAACGTAATATCTGTGTACGCAGCACCTATATTCACAATCGAAACACTGCCTTTAAGTTTACATAATTTATTTACTGACTTATAAATGCAGTTGCTGTATACATCTATTACTTCTATACGCATTTTCAACATATCTGTCAACTTCACATATTCAGATATCATATTTTTGGGTGCTGCAACAATCATAACTTTTGTTTTTTTACTATCTTCATCATTATCAATTTGTTTATAATCGATAATGTATTCATCTGAATTGGGTATGTACTGGTCAATTTCGTATTTTAAAGCGCTTTTTAATTCATCATCTTTCATCATCGGCATTATAATTTCTCTTATTATGATATCCGTACTTGAAACACAAAAAAATAACTTCTTTTCTTTAAGAAAATTCTTTTTCAAAATTTCATTTAAAAATTGAAAAAGAAGATTAATATCTTTTATATATCCATTTTCGATACAATTATGAGGCGTCCTTTCGATAATCATATTATTTAATTTTGTATTTTTTTTATCAAAACTACCTATCTTGGTGTAAAAACTGCCTATGTCAAAACCGATCATACATGATCATCTCCATGGTGCTTATGCTCGTTTACGAAATATGCTGCTTGTGTAATCTTGCTTATAATATCCACCTCAAATTGTCGCTTTAGCTCATTAACTTTATTATATAATTCGCCTTTTTCTGTTACATAATATTTGGATGGCAAACTGTTAAGTGTCAACGCCATTATATCAAGCTTGCACTTTTCACATTTACACACATCCAGATCCTTTAATACATTGTCAAGAGTATCCTTTACCGCTTCTTCCATATAATTTTTTAATTCCATATATCTTCTCTCCTTTAATTTGATGGTGGTATATTGTCAATTGTCCAATTGCTAATAGTAATTGGATTGCCAGTAGCTTGAAGATTTAAAATAAGGTCTGCATGCCCATAGCTTTTTATATTCCTGTAAATACCAACAGTCTCAATATGAATAATATATTGCATTCCTTCATCTTGAGTAAAAGTAATATTACTTATGTTGTAAATTTGCTTTGAATTTCCTAAAGCAACGTTACCTTCATTTAAATATTTATTAAAAACGTAACTGTATAAATAATTTTTCGTATCGTTAAATATCAAAGAATACAATTGATCCATACTAACCTTATAAGTTCCTTTTTCCATATCGTAATTATTATCAATAATTCTTTGTGCATTGTTTTTTAGCGCAGTAAGTAGATTTGTATTAAACTCTGATTTTAAAATATCAAGCCCTGCCTCAGCAGCATATCTTGATAAAACATTATTGCCATATGAAGCCGAAATTTTAAATTCGGTTAATGAAAGTTCTAAAATAGAAACGCCTAAAACGGTTAGTATTAAAATAACCATCAAAGTAAATATTAGCGCAGAACCTTTGCTATTTGACATTTATAACACTCTTTCTTGGGAAAATATCAGTAGTCAATGAAAATCTACCAGTGCCGTCACTATTTTGACCTACAATCTCAATATTTAATACCTTATTATTCTTTAATATTACATTAAATTCAACAATGTTTGTTGCAATTTCATGTCCACGATTTTGATCTAAATATATCTTATTATCTTTGGTGTCTAGCTGTATATAATTGCCATCTATAACAAGGCCATGACCATTATCAATTATATTTATTGATGATGGTCCTTTGTCTAACTGATTTACAATATAATTCATGGCATATCTGACATTTTGTTCAATGTCAATATTATATTGCGTATTTTTATACGATTTGTATCCTGAATAATATAAAGAAGAATAAATTGAAATTACAATTCCTAATAATGCTAAAGTCACCAATAATTCTACCAATGTAAAACCCTTGTTGCTTTTTACCACCATTTTAACCACCAGGGAATTTTTAAATTCACGCTTTTTGCTGCATTTGTTGCTATATCTTTTAGTGTCCTAATATTTTTATTCCATGAATCAATTATATTATTAACAATTGTTATTATACCTCCTAGTCCTAATTTAGGCAGCACAACGAAAAGAGAAAACAATGCTGTCCACGTTATAACAATGACTAGAGTAACTATATCGTTTAATCTATTTATTATGTCATCATAATCGCCATTATCAGAGTAAAAATTAGGCGGTGTATAACCAGTTATTTCTGCCGACGGCGCAATGGCATACAATACAAATGGGTCTGTGCCGGATTGTAATTTGCCTATGCTAATTTTATACTCTGTGACTCCATTTCCCATATCTACTTTAGACTGATTAGGGTCTTCTATCAAATAATAATCGCTTGGTATGTTCCAATTAGACACATTTGTGTTTCCTGCCTTTATGTCTTCCGCAATACTTTGTGCAATAGTAGCTTCTTGTGTTCTTATTTTTGAATCTGCAGTTGTAATTACTGACTCATGAAATACTCCTAAAAGAGGTATAGCTGCAATCGAAAATAGCGCTATTGCAGCAAGCACTTCAATAAGTGTCATGCCCAATGAATTTTTTAAATATTTCATTGATTTCACCTCAATAATTCCCTTTTATCATCGTTCTCCCTGTCGCTGGCAAAATGGTTATCTCTACCTTTTTATTCGAATCATTATATAAATAAATTGTGCATCCACCTAATGTCGGTGCACCCTGATCTGAAAAAGATATTTCTAGAGGGCTTTTAGGAATATTCCAGTACACAGTAATACCATCAGGTAATATTTTTGTTTTTATTCTTTTGACCATAACACCTGGCTTATGTATAAAGTATCCCTTGTGATCCGATTGTATCGTTAAATACAAACTTTCATTTTCGTATATATTTTTATACTGAACATATCTTATATCGTTTATAAGTTCATTTGCCACCATTCTTAAACGCATCTCGGAGGTCTTTGAACTGAAAAAATCTGTCTTTGGAACTGTTATCAATACAATAATAGACAATATTGAAATTACCGTAATCAACTCAATTAGGGTTAAACCACTATCTTTTGTTTTCATATATCCTCCGCTGTAAATATCAAAAATTGATTTTGTAGCTTTATCCTCTTATAAGTTTTATGTATAGATTCAGCAAATCATATCCGTATAATATAGAGATAATACACGCAGCGCTTATGTAAGGTCCAAATGGGATATAATCCTTTCTCGTCTTGATTTTTAAGACAATCAATATTATACCTCCAACGGCACCTAGTAAAACAGCTATAAATAATGTGGATATTGTAAGCTTCCACCCTATAAAAAGGCCAATCAATGCCATAAGTTTTATGTCTCCTCCACCCATACCGCCACCTGACAATAAAGATATAAGGAGAAGCACTCCTCCGCCTAAAAAAAAGCCTACAATATAATCCCATACTCCATAATTAAACATCAATACTCTAAATATTGCCCCAGCTATCAAGCCTGTCAAAATTATTTTGTTTGGTATAATTTTATGCTCTATGTCTATAAATGTTATGACAATCAATAATGATGCTAAAAATGCGTAAGACAATGACTTAATGGATATACCAAAATATATAAATAATATAAGATATATGAGTCCTGTTATAAGCTCTACAATAGGATATCTTATCGATATCTTATCACCACAGTATCTGCATCTACCTTTTAATATCATATAACTCAATATAGGTACTAGATCATACGGCTTTAATTCGTTTTTGCATTTTGTACAGTGGGATGGAGGATACACTAACGATTCATTCCTTGGAAGTCTGTATATAACGACATTTAGAAAACTTCCTATTATAGTGCCAAATATAAAAACAAGCAGGTATAAAATAAACATTTTTGCCTCCTAATATGAGAATAGGGGGGCACTTTAAAGTGCCCAAAAATTACTGAATTATTTCATATTTAACTGAAGCTAAAGTGCTTCCCTTATCAATAGACACATTCACGACTTTATTGGTTTTATCTACATTAATTACAAAATCATGTTCTTTATCAGATTGTGGTTTAACGTCAGAATCTAGATATCCATCAGTTGCTAATTTAGCAGTTGTTAATTGTGTGTCTTCATCAGCGTGATCAGTTATCCACCGTGCTGCCGCTTCTGCAATAGTTTGTGCCGTTGCTTTATCAGCATTAACTTTCGCCTGGTTTAAAGTACCTGTATATCTCGGCACCGCAATTGCTGCAAGTATTCCTAGTATTGCTATTACTACAATCAATTCTATCAGTGTAAAACCTTTTTCATCTTTATTTAATGCCTTTACAAACCATCCCATGCTATTCACCCCCTTCCCAATAAATTATCTATTGACCTACAAAGTTGTACATCTGGAACATCGGCATCACAATTGATACTACTATAAACCCGACTACCAATGCTAATACGACTATTATCAAAGGCTCTATCAAAGTGGTCATCTGCGACACAGCTGTGTCAACTTCACTGTCATAAAAATCTGCCGTCTTTTTCAATATGCTATCTAAAGAACCTGAATCTTCCCCTACGTTTACCATTTGAATCACCATGGGAGGAAATATCTTCATCTTTTTCAAAGGCTCCGCAAGGCTATTTCCCCTTTTTATATCTTCTTCAGCTCTTTTAAGCCCGTTTGCCACAATTGAATTCCCCACAACTCTTTCTACGACAGACAACGCTTCAATAAGCGGTATTCCTGAACTTATAAGTGTAGCCAGTGTCCGTGTAAATCTAGATGTAATTATTTTTATATTTAAAGGCCCGAATATAGGTATTTTTAGTATAAGTGCATCGTAAAATTCTCTTCCCTTCTCAGTCTTTAAAACTCTTGTAATCATGAACACCAATAATAAAATGTCACCTAAATACACATACCAAAAATGCGATATAGAATCACTTAACCCTAAGAGTATCAAAGTAGGCAGCGGCAATTGTGCACCTGCATTTTTAAACATGCTTACAAATGTAGGAAGAACATTTGTAACAAGAAATATCACTAACAATATTGCAACGATAGAAACAATCATAGGGTATGCCAACGCTGATTTTATTTTTTGATTTAGATTATTTTCTTTCTCAAAATGGTCAGCCATCTCATTTAAGACATTGTCCAGCGTACCGCTTACTTCACCTGCTTCTATCATGTTAAATAAAAGCATTGGAAATACATCTGAATGTCTTCTCATTGATTCAGAAAGGCTTTTCCCTTTTTGTACATCTTCATATACATCTGACAATGCCTTTTTTAGCTTTTTATTTTCAACTTGTTCCGCCATAGTTGCCAGTGACGTCACTATTGGAATCCCTGCATTAATAAGAACTGCAAACTGTCTGCAAAAAACCGCTATATCCTTTACCTTTACTTTACGTGCAGAACTGATGCTTTCAAAGACATCTTTTTTATCTTCTTTTTCTTTTATATCCAAAATGTAATAATTTTTCTGTCTTAGATTATCTATACAAGATGACAATGTATCAAACTCAAGTGTTCCTGTTATGAGATTTCCATCAATATCCTTTGCTTTATATATATAAGTTGGCATATTAGCCATCCTTTCAAGCATTTGTATATTTACAATGCCAATTTTGAAAAGTTTTCCCTGTCTACACAATATGTCAATGCATCATCCATCGAAATCAAATTCTTTTTTAAAAGCTGTGATATTGACATATCCATTGTCATCATTCCAAATTTACTTCCTGTTTGAACCATAGATTGGATTTGGAATGATTTACCTTCTCTAATCAAATTCCTTATGGCAGGAGTCGCTATCATTACCTCAACAGCCACAACACGTCCTGAATTATCAAGTTTAGGCAGCAACTGCTGTGAAATTATGCCTTCTAACACATTCGAAAGCTGTACTTTTATCTGCTGTTGTTGATACGGAGGAAATACATCTATAATTCTGTCAATAGTCTTAGCAGAGCCTATAGTATGCAATGTAGATAATACGAGATGTCCTGTTTCAGCAGCAGTTATAGCTATCTGTATTGTTTCTAAATCTCTCATCTCACCTACAAGTATGACATCAGGATCTTCCCTTAAAGCTGCCCTTAGTGCACTAGCATAAGACAATGCATCGTGACCTATCTCTCTTTGATTTACTATGCTTTTTTTGTGTTTATGTAGATACTCTATCGGATCTTCAAGAGTCAATATATGGCAATTTCGCACATCATTTATCAGATCAATCATAGATGCAAGTGTTGTGGATTTCCCGCTGCCTGTTGGACCTGTTACAAGTATAAGGCCACGAGTTTTCAATGAAAGCTCTTTTATAACCTCTGGAAGTCCCAATTCATCAATAGTCGGTATTCGCAATGCAACAGACCTTATTGCAAGACTATATGTACCTCTCTGTTTGTAGGCATTTATTCTAAATCTTCCAAGCCCCTGTACAGAATACGAAAGATCTATGTCTCCTGTCTCTTCAAGTTTTTTTAGTTCATCGCTCGAAAGTAAATCTCTTGTGATTTCTTCCGTATCTTGCGGCGTCAACTGTGGCAAATCGAGTTTTACAAGTTGCCCATTTATTCTTAATACAGGAGGAACACCTACCGTTATATGTAAATCAGATGCACCGTTTTTTACAACTAGCGTCAATAGTTCAATTGTTTTCATCTTATCACCTTTAGCAAGTAATTTAAAAGCATAAACTGACAATTTATTTAAATTTGCTGACTAGTACTTGTCATCATATGTCAACCTTAGCATTTCATCAATTGTGGTAATACCATCTAAAACAAGCTTTCTGGCACTTTCTCTAAGTGTATTCATGCCATTTGATACAGCTTCATTTGTAATCGCATCTGCCGGAGCTTTTTCATTTGTAAGTTCTTTTATTTTAGGCGTCATCATCATTATTTCATATATTGGAATTCTGCCTCTATAGCCTGTTTTATTACAGACGGCACAGCCTTTACCTTTATACAATTTAAGAGATTTTTCCGTATCCAGTCCGAGAATAAGCTTTTCTCTGTGAGATGCCTCATACTCTATCTTACAGTTATTGCATATTTTCCTTGCCAACCTTTGCGCAATAACGCCAACAATCGATGAAGAAACAAGATATGGTTCTATTCCCATATCTATTAGCCTTGTTATCGCACCTGCAGAGTCATTTGTATGCAATGTAGATAAAACCAAATGCCCAGTAATAGACGATCTTATCGCTATTTCTGCAGTTTCTCTATCTCTTATTTCACCAATCATTATTATATCGGGATCCTGCCTTAAAATGGATCTTAAAGCCGCTGCAAACGTAAGGCCTGCTTTTTCATTGACTTGTACTTGATTCAAACCTTCAAGCGTATATTCAACAGGGTCTTCAACGGTTATTATATTTATATCAGGCTTATTAAGTTCATTTAACATGGCATAAAGTGTTGTAGTCTTTCCGCTTCCGGTAGGACCTGTAAGAAGAATTATGCCATTGGGATGGCGCAGTAAATCATCAAATAACTTCATGTCGTCATTATTTAAACCCAATTTATCCTTCGTGATAATATAACCGCTTTTATCCAATATCCTAAGTACAAGTTTTTCTCCATAAATCGTAGGCAATGAGGACACTCTTATATCGATATTTTTGCCATCCACATTTGTTTCAATCTTTCCATCTTGCGGCAATCTTCTTTCTGCAATATTCATATTCGCCATTATTTTTATTCTTGTTATGACAGGTCCTTGAGTGCTTTTAAAAACTCTCATTGCTTCATGTAGTTCACCATCAACTCTAAATCTTATCCTCAAATCATTCTCTGTAGGCTCTATATGTACATCAGATGCACGGTTTTTAACTGCCTGCTCAATGATCGAATTGACAAGCCTAACTGCAGGTGCATTGTTTATCTCATCCTCAGTAATATTTTTTAATAAATTGCTATCAATTTCCACACCATTTTGGCTTAGCTCTTTCTTAAAGTCCTGTACTGCCTTTTCCGCTTCTTCCTTGCCAAACACCCTATCAATCGCTTTTAATATGCCATCTTCAGAAGCAATCAATGGTTTCACTTCTTGTTTCGTTATAAGCTTAATATCATCTATAGCAAAAATGTTAAGAGGGTCTGCCATTGCAACTAATAGACCATCATTTTCCTTTTTTATAGGTATTGCAACATGCCTTTTAGCTAATGACTCCGGAATCAGTTTAGCAACATTGGGGTCAATAAAAACTTTTTTTATATCGATATGAGGTATCCCTAGCTGAAATTCTAAGGCCTCAATGATTTGCTCTTCAGTCAAATAACCCTCTTTAACAAGTATTTTGCCAAGTTTTTCACCTGTCATCTTTTGAATTTTTATAGCATTATTAAGCTGATTTTCATCTATTAGACCGACTTCTACGAGAAGGTCTCCTAATTTCTTTTTTATCATTAAGGACCCCTCCAAAATAAATAAAGCCGACAATGATGCCGGTTGCGCCACTATATCAATGAGTCGTAAAGCGCCCAAATATAGACTCACATCATCTACGTCTATCAATTCTAAATTTATGCAAAAAATGAAATTACATATAGATTATATTCTACATTATTTAACAAAATCCTTCTTTTTTAGAGTATTTAAAATAATATTTTTATTGAAATTCATACCCGTCCATATTTTAAAAGAATGATTTGCTTGGTTAATAAGCATATCAAATCCATTAAGATTTCTAATGCTGTGTTTTTCAGCATAACTTAGCAATTGCGTTTTTTCAGGGTTATAAATAATATCATAAACAAATTTAGCTTTTACTGCGATGCTTTCATCTACAGGCGACAAATTTATATCTGGAAACATTCCGACGCTGGTTACATTTACAAGAATGTCTATTTCTTCTAGCTGATTTAAATCATCATACGTAACATCAATACAATTTATTCCTAGATTATTTTTTATGTAGTTACTAAGATTTCTTGCCTTTTCTTTTGATCTATTTGCAATCATTATTGATTTGACACCTGTAAGCGAAAGACCTACTGCAACAGCTCGCGCTGCACCACCAGCACCAAGTATTACCGCATTTTTCCCTTCAACTACTATATCATGCTCTTTAAGCGATTCAGTAAACCCTGTAACATCAGTGTTGTAGCCTTCTAATATTCCATTATTATTTTTAATTGTGTTGACTGCACCTATTAGCTTTGCTTCATCAGATATATAATCTAGATATTTCATAACATTTTCTTTATGAGGCACCGTAACATTTATACCCTTTATTCCTAACGCTTTTATACCTAAAATCGCATCTTTCAAATTTTCTTCATGTACATCAAAGGATACGTACACTGAGTTTAAATTAACACTTTCAAATGCAGCATTATGTATAAATGGCGACAGGCTATGTCCAATAGGATGTCCGATTATCCCGTAAATATCAGTTTTTGCATTAACGTGCATAATTTTTCACACCTTTTTCAATACTCTTCTTTCAAGCTTCCTCATCAATTTAGTCCATCCAAATTCATCACTTGATAAAGGCGGCACTAATATAGTAAAAAGGCCAACTCTGTGACCACCAAGTATGTCTGTAAAAATTTGGTCGCCAATGATAGCAGTTTCTTCAGGCTTAGAATTAAGTATTTTTAAAGCCTTATAAAAAGCGGCTTTTCTTGGCTTGATTGCCCAAGAAACTCCTTGAACACCTGTATTTTTTGTAAAATTATTAACCCTTTTTGTCGTATTATTAGATATCAAACAAACTTTAAATCCTTTTGATTTTAAAAACCTAAATAAATTAATAACTTTTCTATCTGCACTTAAAACTTTTTGAGGTACAAGAGTATTATCAATATCAAAAACTAATGAAGTTATACCTCTTTCTTTTAATTCTTCAAAATTTATATCGTATATTGAATTTACATACATATCAGGAATCAATTTTTTATACAATAAATTCACCCCAAACTTACTTTTTAATTATACTTTATAAAAAAATAAACTGTCAATATAGACAGTTCTTAGATAATTTTGAATAAATCTTAAGATTTTAATGTGCACCATAATATCTAAACATATTGCATTACTATACAATTCCCTGAGCTAGCATTGCATCTGCCACTTTTATAAATCCGGCAATATTTGCACCCGCAACTAAATTCCCTTCGCATCCGTATTCTTTTGCTGCATCATTTATATTTTTGTAAATATTAACCATTATATTTTTTAACTTTTCATCAACTTCATCAAATGTCCATGAATATCTCATACTATTTTGTGACATTTCTAAAGCCGATATTGCCACGCCGCCGGCATTAGCTGCTTTAGCTGGAGCAAAAAGAATACCATTGTTTAAAAATGCTTCTATTGCATCTGGCGTAGAAGGCATGTTTGCACCTTCTCCAACTGCAAAACACCCATTCTTTATTAATTTTTTAGCAGCCTCTCCATTAAGTTCATTTTGCGTAGCGCAAGGAAGAGCAATATCGCATGGAATATCCCATATTCCTGAACATCCCTCATGATATTCTGCTTTTGGATGGCTCTCAATATATTCCCTTATTCTTTTCCTCTCAACTTCTTTTATTTGTTTAATCGAATCCAAGTTTACACCTTCTGCATCATAAATATATCCGTTTGAATCGCTCATAGCAATAACTTTTCCACCTAGCTTTTGAACCTTCTCGGCTGCGTATATAGCAACATTTCCTGAACCTGAAATAACTACTTTAGTACCTTCTAAACTTCTTCCGTGATCTTTTAACATTTCTTCTACTAAATATATTAAACCATATCCAGTAGCTTCCTTTCGAACAAGGCTTCCTCCAAATGACAAACCTTTCCCTGTTAACGATCCTTCAAATGCATTTTTTATTCTTTTATACTGCCCATATAAATAGCCAATTTCTCTAGCTCCTACACCAATATCACCTGCAGGAACATCAGTATTTGGTCCTATATGTCTAAACAGCTCCGTCATAAAACTCTGGCAAAAACGCATTACTTCTCCGTCTGATTTTCCTTTTGGGTCAAAATCACTGCCCCCTTTGGCACCGCCGATAGGAGTTCCTGTTAATGAATTCTTGAAAATTTGCTCAAATCCCAAAAACTTTATTATTCCTATGTAAACAGAAGGATGAAAGCGCAAACCACCTTTATAAGGTCCTATTGCACTATTAAATTCTACTCTATATCCTCTATTTACTTGCACTTTACCTTGGTCATCTACCCAAGGCACGCGGAATATTATTTGTCTTTCCGGCTCAACAAGCCTTTCTAATATTCCAGCTTCTTTATACTCCTTATGTACGTTTATAACAGGCTCTAATGACTCTAAAACTTCTTTTACTGCCTGATGAAATTCAAATTCACCCGGATTTTTTTTAATAACCTGTTGAATAACTTCCTGAACATATGACATATATTTGCCTCCCTTATAAATTATTTGTTTTTATTTATAAATTATAACATATGAAAAATAATAAGTACAAACTTAAAACTTTTATTTAGTTAAATTAAAAAAAGTATATCTGAGTAGATATACTTTTTACATAATCATTTCTTTAAACAATTTGCTTAATGCTTTCTTCTCTATTCTTGATACATATGACCTTGAAATACCAAGCATCTTTGCTATTTCCCTTTGCGTCTTAGCACCACCATTTACAAGCCCATATCTCAATTCTATTATCAACCTTTCCCTATTTTTAAGGACACTATTTATCTTGCTATATAATTTTTTTATCTGCATCTCTAACTCTACTTGATCGCTGACTTCATCTGTTTCTGTACCCAATATGTCAATTAACGAAATTGCATTGCCTTCTTTGTCAATACCTATAGGATCTTGCAATGAAATCTCCGATTTTATCTTTTTTTCAGATCTCAATGACATCAATATTTCGTTTTCAATGCATCGGGCTGCATATGTTGCCAAGTGTGTTCCTTTTGAAGCATCATAAGTTGAAATAGCTTTTATAAGTCCAATTGTCCCTATCGATATCAGGTCATCGACATCTTTCCCTGTATTGCTATATTTCTTAACAATATGTGCAACAAGTCTTAAGTTTCTTTCAATTAAAATGTTTTTCGCTTCTTCGTCACCATTTTTATAGGCTTCAAAATACTTTTTTTCTTCTTCCGCTGTCAAAGGCTGGGGAAATGAACTAGCATTTGTTAAATAGCCAAAATTAATTATATCTTTTACAATAGACGTAATTAGTGCAATAAGTGCTGCCCACATTATTGACACCTCCATATTTTAAGTCACATATAAAATATATGCAACCTAAAATGTTTGGGTGCAAGTCTTATTTATAATATTTCATTATTTCATTAGCGATTTCTTTAAATATTGGCGCCGCATTAATTCCTCCTATATCGCCATTTTTCACAAACACAGATATGGCATAGACAGGTTTGTCATACGGAACAAAGCCTGTAAACCATGCGTGATATATGTTTTTTTCTCTGTTTACTTCTGCCGAACCAGTTTTCCCAGCAGATTTATATTCTGTCTCCGCATTTTTGCCTGTTCCATTGATGACAACATCCCTCATCATTTGCTTTACACTTAATGCTGTACTTTCACTAATTACTCTGTATGAATTCGTCTTATGAATGTTTTCAACCACCGTACCATTTTCATCCACAATAGCTTTCAAAAGATTTGGTATATTTCTTATACCATCATTTGCAATTGTAGCTGCAATATCAGCAGCTTGCAGAGGAGTCATAGTAACATCTCCTTGACCAATTGAAAGATTTCCAATTCCTGCGCCATATGTATTTTTCAAAGAAGGCAATGTACCTACTTGTTCTTCTACAGGTAAATTATCATCTTTCGTAATTCCGAACTTTTTTGCCATATCAATTATATTGCTGCCTCCTGTTTTCTGCCCAATCTTTATAAAAGTAGTATTTGATGAAACTTCAAATGCCTTGTCAATATTTATTAAACCATTTGATTCATCCATGAAATTATGATAAATCACACCATCTATATTTATATATGGCTCATCTATAAAATTATCGTATATATTTACTTTTTTATTTTCCAAAGCCGCAGAGGCTACTATAATTTTAAATATGGAACCTGGCGGATATTCCATCAATGCTTTATTCATCAATTCTTCATTTTTGCTTTCAAGGTAACTGCTTACCTTATTTTGATCATAATTTGGTCTTGAAGCCATAGCTAAAATATCGCCATTTTTCACATCCAGTACGACTGCAGCGCCATTTATTGCATTTTTATCTAAAATATCCTCTACTGCTTTTTGAATATGATAATCCAGTGTAGTCTCAATGGAAAATACTTTATTTTGAGAGTTTATAATCTTAACACCTAAGCCTTTTAAATAATCGTTGTAATTATCTTTAAAAACGGCAACAGATTCAATTCCATTAGAACTTAATGTTTTATTAAATGTGTTTTCCAAACCATAACTTATAATTCCATAATAACCTATTACATGCCTTGCTAAAGAATTAGAATCATATCTTTGAGGTATATCCATCTTAAAGAGTCCAATTGGTAAATTTCCTTTGTACGTATATTTACATTTATATTTAATAATATCCTTTTCGGAATTTAAATCTTTATATATTTCTAAGTCTGAAATTCCTGTTATTTTATTTAAAATTATTGAAGCCGTTTTTTTGTTTACAATCATACCTGGTATAGCATAAATATATTCTGAAGAAGTTCTATCAACAAAAGGTATTAAATTTCTATCATAGATTTCCCCTCTTCTCTTTTCTAAATTTAAACTCTCTATCTTCTGTTCAACAGCAATTTTAGCATATGTTTCTCCTTTTATATATTGAATATAAAATAATCTTATCAGTAAAATAGATATCAATAATGTAATAATTGCACTTAATGTAATTATTCTAATATTTTTTTTATACATAAAAAAACTCCTTTCTAGGATTATTATTCCCTTAAAGGAGTTTCACATACATAAATTAAGCTTTTTTCCTTATCATATAGTATTTCTCAACTTTCCTTTTAAATGGTATTTTAACTATCATTTGTGGATGTGGTGCAACATCTATTTCATTTCCATCTGCATCATACATCCTATTGATAACCTCAGTAAACATATCATGCGGGCCAATAATTTCAACTTCATCACCTAAAAAGAATCTATTTCTCTGCTCAACTATTGCAAATCCATTTTCTTCGTCATAATCGAGGACCATTCCTACAATATTGTAATTTCTTATATACGACGATGTGCCATAATTATGGGACTCAGCTCCCGGCTTCCCAAAATAAAATCCAGTCGTAAAATCTCTATTGCTAACCTTGCCTAACTCTTCCAAAAGACTTTCATCAAAAACATATTTATCGCCAAATTCTAGGTAATCATCTATAGCCTTTCTATATGCTTTTGTAACAACAGCAACGTAATATGAGCTTTTGTTTCTACCTTCAATCTTAAGACTAGTTGCACCCGCCTTTATAATATCTGGAATGTATTTAATCATACATAGATCTTTCGAATTCATTATATATGTTCCTCTATCGTCTTCTTCAATGCTCATATATTGACCAGGTCTTTTCTCTTCAACAAGATAATATTTCCACCTACAAGGATGTGTACATTCACCTTTATTTGCATCTCGACCAGTTAAATAATTGCTAAGCAAACATCTGCCCGAATAAGAAATACACATTGCTCCATGAATAAAAACTTCCAATTCTAAATCATCAGGAGTTTTTTCTCTGATTTCTTTTATCTCTTCTAATGACAACTCTCTTGCCAAAACTATACGCTTTGCACCAAGGTCATGCCAAAAAATTGCACTTCTATAATTAACATTATTTGCTTGTGTACTTATATGAATCTCGAGTTTTGGCGCAACATCCTTTATTACTGAAAAAACCCCAAGATCCGAAACTATTACAGCATCTATACCAGTTTTGCTTACTTCATAGATGTATTCAGGCAACTCCACAAGATCTTCATTATGAGGGAAAATATTCACAGTTAAATATGCTTTCTTATCATATTTTTTTATATATTCCACCGCGTATTTGATTTCATCTAAGCTAAATCCGACAGAAGCCCTAAGCCCATAATTATTTCCCCCAAAGTACACAGCATCTGCACCGTAATTTACTGCAATCTTAACCCTTTCTATATCACCTGCAGGTGATAAAAGCTCAATCATTTTTTTCCTCCTTTACACTTATTGACAATCCATCACCTATAGGAATAATTGTTGTGGTAATATCTTTTCTATCTAAAACATACGAAATAAAATCTCTCATCCTATAAACAATCGTTCTACGTTTGTGTTTTACATGTACTTCATTAGTAACATATCCTTTATATAAGATATTATCGCATATCAAAATACCATCATCATTCAAAACTCTTAAAGATTCATCAAAAAATTCTTTATAATGCCCTTTCGATGCATCTATAAATATCAAATCATATTTATTGCTAAGACAAGGTAAAACCTCTAAAGCGTCACCTTTTACCAGCTCAACTCTATCAATTAAAGATGCCTTGATGAAATTTATTTTGGCCATCTCAGCCATATCAATATCTTTTTCTATTGTAAGGACTTTAGCATTTTTATATGCTTTGAGCATAATGATAGATGAATAACCAATCGCTGTACCTATCTCAAGTATATTTTGGGGTTGTTTAATTTTTACAATTGTTTCTAAAAATCTAGCAACTTCAGGTTTTATGATAGGAATGAATTTCTCATTTGCGTAATTTTCAATGTCTTTAAGTAACCCTTTTTTTACATCAAATAATTGCCTTACAAATTTAATATCAGAATCTATCATCTATAATTAACACCCTTTACCTTCAATTAACTTTCTTTTCGGCTTCCAATTGACCTATATATGTCTTACTAAATATGTGAGAACCATCACTTTGAGCTACATAGTAGTAATAGTCGTGTTTTGCAGGATTTAATGCTGCTTCTATAGATTTTAATCCCGGATTGCTAATAGGACCTATTGGAAGTCCATAATTCATATAAGTATTATATGGAGAATTAATTTTTAAATCATCAAGTGATAGTTTATCCTTATGCTTTCCTAAAGCATATTCAACAGTTGCATCAATCTGCAATTTCATATTTTTGTTCAATCTATTGTATATTACTCCTGCAATTAAAGGTCTATCTTTGTCAATTTTGGCTTCTTTTTCAATCATCGACGCTATTATAATTATCTTATCAGTTGACATACCAACATTTGTTTCATTTCCTTTTATATAGGTTTTATATATTTCGTCAAATCTAGATAGCATGAGATTGATTATGTCATGTGCATTTACCCCTTTTTTTACTATATAAGTATCTGGAAATAGATATCCTTCTAAGCGGTCAGGTCTATTTTTTGGAATATTTTTTAAAAAATCATAGTTGAATACTCCATTTTGAGCCTCATTTATAAAATCATTTTTATTAACTATACCCATTTGCTGTAAGCGATCCGCGATTTCACTTACTGTAAACCCTTCAGGTATGGTGAATTTTATCGTATCTACTATTGATTTACCGTTTTTTAACTTTTCTATTATTTCATCAGTAGTCATATTTGAACTTAAAAGATATTTTCCAGCCTTCATTTGAACACCATTGTCATAAAGACGTGCCCGTATTATAAAGAACCATTCACTTCTTATGAGATTATTGCTGCGCAATATTTTTGCTATTTCAACAGTTGAAGAACCTGATGGAATAACAATCTCTTTCTGTGTTGAATTATTATCAACAGGCTTAAAAAGACTTTTATAATAGAGTACAGATGATAACACGAAGAAAACGAAAATTATTATAATTGCTATTCGTCCTTTTTTTCTTTTGCCTTCTACTTTAATCATGTTTTGCTCCCCTTAAAAACAAAAATCGACACTTTATACAAAGATTATATAATTATATACAAATAAAAACAAGTAAGGTTTTATTCTTACTTGTTTTTACTTATTATTTCAAATTAACAACATCCATTATAATCTTTGTAATATCATCCATTATACGAGAAAAACTATACTCAGCGGAAAGGTAAGCATTTAATTCAGGATTGAGACTTAATATCTCATAAAGCTTCTTTAACTTTTCTTCATCTTCTTTTGTAACTTCTTCTCCAGTTAATTCTTTAGTTTGAATTTCTAATTGTTTCTTTCTAAAATCCTCCAGCATTTTTTTATTTTGTTCATTAGAATCTACTTTTTCAAATGCTTCTTTAAATGCTTTATATTCAGGCAGCTCTTCAATAGCTTTTTTTAATTCATATGCTTTATCATATACATTCATATTTCAATCCTCCTATATTTCCATTATTATTGGCAATATCATTGGATTTCTCTTAGTTTTTTCATATAAAAAGCTGCTTAAGCATTCTTTTATCATCGTCTTTATAGATGACCATTCTGTTATATCATCTTTTTCACATTGAGAAAGAGTCCCTTTAACTAAATTTTTAGCCTCTTCCATCAAATCTTCCGACTCCCTGACATATACAAATCCCCTTGATATTATATCAGGTCCAGCAATTACGGAACCTTTTTCCTTAGAGATTGTTACAACAACCACCAGCAATCCGTCTTGAGAAAGGTGTTTTCTATCCCTCAATACGATATTACCTACATCACCAACACCTAGTCCATCTACTAACACTTTACCAGCTGTAACAGAACCGGCAATTCTTCCAGAATTTTTCGTAAACTCTATAACCGTACCGTTATCGGCTATAAATATATTTTTAGGATCCATACCAAGATCTTCTGCCAATCTAGCATGCTGTTTTAAATGTCTATATTCTCCGTGTACGGGAATAAAAAATTGTGGCTTTATTAGTGTGTGGAGCAATTTAATCTCTTCTTGACATGCATGGCCAGAAACATGTACATCCGCTAATGCATCATATATTACTTCAGCTCCTTTCTTAAAAAGCTGATTAATCACCCTTGATATTAACTTTTCATTACCCGGTATCGCAGATGCCGATATTACCACAGTATCACCTGGTACTATCTCAACTTTTTTATGTTCAGACGATGCCATCCTTGTTAGTGCCGACATAGGTTCACCTTGGCTGCCTGTAGTAATAATAACTACTTCGCTATACGGAAGTTTATTGGCTTCATCAATATCTATAAAAGTGCCTTCCGGTATGCTTAAGTACCCTAATTCATTAGCAACATTGATGACATTAATCATACTTCGTCCTGATATCGAAACTTTCCTTCCATATTTATAGGCTGAATCAATTATTTGCTGAACACGATGAATATTTGATGCAAATGTTGCAACGATTATGCGCTGCTCCGCTCTTCTAAAGATATTGTCAAAAGTATCACCGACAGTTTTCTCAGACATTGTATAACCAGGTCTTTCAATATTCGTACTATCGCACATCATTACAAGCACGCCTTGTTCTCCAAGTTCAGCAAATCTGTGAAAATCTGCTACTTCTCCTCCTATCGGCGTAAAATCTATTTTAAAATCACCAGAATGGAATACCGTACCAATAGGCGTATGAATAGCAAGTGCCGCCGAATCAGCTATGCTATGAGATGTTCTTATAAACTCTACTTTAAGCTGTCCAAATGTTACGGTTTCACGAGGCTTCACCGTTACCAACTTACTATCTCTTAAAAGCCCATTTTCTTTTAATTTATATTCAACCAGACCCAGCGTTAAACGTGTTCCGTATACAGGCACATTAAGCTGCCTTAAAACGTATGGTAATGCACCAATATGGTCTTCATGTCCGTGTGTTAAAACAATAGCTCTAACTTTTTCTTTGTTTTTTAACAAATATGAAATATCCGGAATAACAAGGTCTATCCCCAGCATCTCATCATCAGGAAAAGCAAGACCACAGTCAATGACTATAATGTCATTTCCGTATTCAATCACAGTCATGTTTTTCCCTATTTCGTTCAATCCGCCCAAAGGTATAATTTTTAATTTTGTTTTATTTGTCAAATACATATCTCCCTTCTTCTAAAGTGTAGCTAATAATATTTTATCCAATGATATTCAAACATTACCCGTACAACACACTAATTAATTGTATTATACTTTATTTGGTGATCATCTTCAAGTAGATATAAAAAAATTGAGCCTGTCAATCCGACAGGCCTAATTTTTATTTTGCTTACATTTACTGCAATATCCAAAAAATTTTACATTATGATCGACAATTTGAAAATTTTTTGTATTCTCTATAGCTTCTTCTAAATTTTCTAATAAATCTCCTTCCATTTCTATCACACTTCCACATTTTAAACAAATTAAATGGTGGTGTTGATGGTCTTCATTATGATAAAGCTCATATCTACTTCTTCCATCGTCAAAATTTAACTTATAAATTACTCCGAGTTCATCAAATAGTTGCAATGTCCTGTAAACTGTAGCAAGACCTATTTCGGGATATTTTTCTTTAACTAGCTCATATATTTCCTCAGATGACAAATGTTTTTCACGATTTTCTATAATAACATCAAGTATCGCACGTCTTTGGGTCGTTAACTTAAATCCTTTTTGCTTTAAACTTTCTTTTATATCATCAATTTCGTTCACTTTTTCACCACCTTACATTTTATCTATTTATAAAAGTTTATGCTTAACATTCTCAATTGTCAACTATTTTTATAAAAATAAAATCAACTTCTAGTTGAATATAATCCCATATTAGCACAAAAAAAGATATATTTTCAATTGAAACTAAACAAAATTTCATAAGTACTTAATTATTTGAAAAATGCAGGCATTTATTGGCTTAATACTATTCTTTTTGAAAATTAACATATTTACAAAAAAACTAACTTATGATGATAAAATGGTTATATACGAGAAATTAGCGATTTGAAATGGTGTTATTTCCCAGGTAATATTTGTAATAATTAGAGATTTTAATTTTTCGATAATATTAAAAAAGATATACCTAAATAGGTATATCTATTCGTTGTCGTGGTCATGATCACCGTCATCATCGCAACAATCACAATCATACTCTTCCATCAATTCATTATATGCTTCTACTACATCATTAAACTCATCTTCGTCTTCTATTCCAACGAATATGTCTTCACCATTTTCATCTTGTTCAACTCTCAAAATATATGCATCCTCACTGTCGCTATCAACCGGAGCTACAACAGCATATCTCGCATCATCAAGTTCAAAAGATGAAATAAGTTCAAAGTCTACTTCATTTCCTTCCTCGTCAATAAGCTCAATAATGTCGTTATTAAGTTCATTATCCAAAAAATCACCTCATTTCTTCTATCCGGATAATCTCATTGTATTATACAAAAAATTTCCTGTCAAGTTAAATTGATTTCCTTTTGTGATCAAGATATCCCTGTAAAATAATTGTTGCAGCCAACTTGTCTATAACTTTCTTCCTTTTATCTCTTCTCATATCTGCACCTTCAATAAGCATTCTACTTGCCTCAACTGTCGTTAATCTCTCATCCCATAGCATTATAGGTAAATTTATCTCTTTTTTTAGAACTTCTACAAAATTAATAACCTTCTGCCCTTGAGAACCTATAGTTCCATTCATATTTTTAGGAAAGCCTACAACAATTTCTTCAGCTTTAAAACTATTGGCAATTCTTTTTATTTCTAGTATATCATCATCTAGATTTGACCTTTTTATTGTTTTTATTCCCTGTGCTATTAAACCTGATGGATCGCTTATAGCAACTCCAATCGTCTTATCGCCAACATCTAAACCTATAGTACGCAATGTTATTCTCCCCAATCAAATGCAATATGCCCCACACCAAAGTGTGAGGCTAAATTTTATTTTTCAAGATAGTTTTTAACTAGTTCTTCCACCAATTCGTCTCTTTCAATCTTTCTTATGAGATTTCTGGCATTTTTATGGCTTGTAATATATGTAGGGTCTCCTGATAGAATATAACCTACTATCTGATTTATAGGATTATATCCCTTTTCTGATAGAGCATCATAAACCGACTTTAATATATCTCTAGCTTTGTTGTCTTCATTTTCAAAATGAAATCTCATGGTTTCATCATTTTGGTTCGCCATTTTTATCACCTCTATGGGATTTTCACTTAATATATTATACGTCTATAATATATTAAATGATGAATATGAGTCAAGCTCAAGTTTTATTTTATTTGAAGCTTCTCCATAACCAACATTTTTGATGCATTTAAAGCATCATTTACTTTATCTAGGTTATTTCCGACACCTTGTGCCATATCAGGTCTTCCGCCGCCCTTTCCACCGGCAATTTGGCATACTTCCTTTATAATAGTTCCCACATTTATACCAAATTTAACTACATCTTTTGTAGCCATTCCTACAAAGTTAATTTTTCCATTTCTTATTGTGGCAAATACTAAAACAGCACTCTTTAATTTGTCTTTAAGTATATCGCCCATCATTTTCAGTTCATCTACATCAAAATCATTTAGTACAGCGCTAATAAATTTCACCCCATTAAAGTCCACTGCTAAATTGATTAATCTCTCAGACGTAGATGAAACAATTTTCGACTTTAACTGCTCTATCTGTTTCTCATAATCTTTTATAGTCTGACTCATTCCAGTTACCCTATTTACTATGTCTTTCTCATTAACTTTAAGGATTTGGCCAATATTAGCTATTATTTCCTCTTTTTCATTCATATACTTTACAGCATTTATTCCAGTTACAGCTTCTATCCTCCTGATACCTGCAGCAACACCACTTTCTGAAATAATTTTGAACACTCCTATATTTCCCGTATTATCTACATGAGTTCCTCCGCATAGCTCTTTGCTATAATCAGATACATTTACGACTCTGACAACATCACCGTATTTTTCCTGAAATAATGCCATAGCGCCTTTTTTCAATGCCTCATCGTGAGACATAATATCGACAGAAACATCAATGTTTTCGTATATTTTCTCATTAACCTCGTTTTCTATTGTCTTAATTTCTTCATCTGTAAGCGCTTGATAATGTGTAAAATCAAATCTAAGCCTTTCTGGTGTAACCAATGACCCCGCCTGATGTACATGATCGCCTATAAACTTTCTTAGTGCGCTATGAAGCAAATGTGTTGCAGTGTGATTTCTAGCTGTACTAAGTCTATTCTTCTCGTCTATCAAAGCTTCAACCGTGTCACCTACGCTTAAAATACCTCTTTCAACAGTACCTATATGAACAAACTTGTTCCCACCAGCCTTTTTACAATCTTTTATATTGACAAAAACATCTTCATTTTTTATAACACCTTTATCACCAACTTGCCCACCGCTTTCAGCATAAAATGGCGTCATATCCAAAATCACATTTACTTCTTCTCCAGCTTCAGCAGAATCAACAAGTTCATTATCCTTTATAATAGCCAAAACTTTAGCATCTGACTTTACTGAGTCATAGCCTACAAATTTTGTTTCTATATCTTTCAGTGTTGAATAAATATCTTTTTCCCAAAGAGCATTGTCTTCTTTCCTGCTACTTCTAGCCCTTAATCTCTGTTTTTCCAACTCTTTTTGGTATTCAACTTCATCTACCGTCATACCTGACTCATTAAGTATTTCTTTTGTAAGTTCTATAGGAAAACCGTAAGTATCATATAATTTAAATGCCTTATTTCCTTCAAGGACAGTTTTCCCTTCGGACCTTAGATCGTTTATATACTCATCAAGTATACCTAACCCTTGATCAATTGTTTCTTTAAACCTTTCTTCTTCTTTTTTTATTACTTTCTTTATATAATCTTTCCTTTCTATAAGTTCAGGATATGCTCCAGAATAATGCTCTACAACAACATCTACAACATTATGTAAGAATGGCTTATCAAGTCCCAATAATTTTCCATATCTTGCAGCTCTTCTCAATATCCTTCTTAAAACATACCCTCTGCCTTCATTTGACGGCAAAATTCCATCAGAAATCATGAAAGTAACCCCTCTGATATGGTCAGTTATAACCCTCAAAGATACATCGTTTTTCTTGTCATCTCCGTACTTAACACCGGCCATCTCGCCAACATAATCAGTAATTCCACGTATAACGTCAACATCAAAAATGCTATCAACGCCTTGCATAATTGTAGCCATTCTCTCAAGCCCCATGCCTGTATCTATATTGGGTTTTGGCAATGAGTTGTAATTGCCTTCTGAATCTTTGTCAAACTGAGTAAATACAAGGTTCCAAAATTCTATAAATCTGTCGCAATCACAGCCAACGCCGCAAGTTGGCTTCCCGCAACCTTTTTCTTCACCTCTGTCAAAATATATTTCAGAGCACGGTCCACACGGGCCTGTGCCAATTTCCCAAAAATTATCTTCTTTACCCATTCTTACGATTCTCTCAGGTGGAAGCCCTACAACTTTATTCCATATATCGTAAGCCTCATCATCGTTTTCATATATGGTTACCCATAGTCTATCTTCCGGCAATTCTAAGACCTTCGTTACAAACTCCCATGCCCATGGTATTGCTTCTTTCTTAAAATAATCGCCAAAAGAAAAATTGCCCAACATTTCAAAAAAAGTCCCATGCCTCGCCGTCTTTCCAACTCTTTCTATATCAGGAGTTCTAATGCATTTTTGGCATGTAGTAACTCTTTTTCTTGGTGGAATTTCCTTCCCTGTAAAATATGGTTTTAAAGGTGCCATTCCCGCGTTAATCAGTAATAAACTTTTGTCATTTTTTGGCACAAGTGAAAAACTTGGCAATCTTAAATGCCCTTTACTTTCAAAAAAACTTAGATACTTCTCCCTTATCTCATTCATTCCGAGCTTTTCCATATATATCCTCCTTAAGTTTACAAAAAAACGTCCTGCAAGGGACGGCAAATACCTTCTCTTTTTATGTATATTTTACAAGAAAGCCTAATTAAAGTCAACAATTGCTATTATACCTCAATAAAAACATCTTTTAACATAACTTTAACCATAGCTACAACAGGAACAGACAAAAGCATCCCCCATATCCCAAAAAATTGTTCTCCAACTAAAAGCGCAATTATTACCGTTATAGGATGCAGATCTACGCTATCACTCATGATTTTGGGTGCAAAAAATGCACTTTCTATTTGCTGTACTAGAAAAAATATCACAAAAGCCCAAATGCCTTTGTATAAAGAGTCTATAAGTCCCATAACAATAGCAGGAATAGATCCCAGTATTGGTCCAAAATATGGTATTATATTTAAAATTCCAGCTAAAATACCTATCAACACTGAATATTTTACTTTTATTATCATAAGTCCTATTGATGTAAGAACAGTTACAATAATGGAAATGTATATTTGCCCTCTTATGTATTTACTCATAACACTGTCTAAATCTTTTAATATCTTTGAAAATCTTCCTCTCATATTCTCAGGAATTATCTCTTTTATCTCACTTTTTAATATATCCTTATCTTTTAATAGATAAAATGTAATGATAGGTGTTAATATCAAATTTAATATATGACCCGTCAGTGAAATAATACTTTGTATTGATGCGTCTATCATAGATGCAATTTCTTTATTGAGCATACTAGTACGTTTTACCAATACAGTGCTAAATTCTTTTGGCAGATATGCTAAATAATTATTTTTGATATCATTAATTTTATATGTTAGATCATCAATATATCCGGGAAGCATTTTAAAAAGACTTGACATTTCATTTGTTATTATTGGAAATATAAATAACACAGTTAATGCCATAATGCATAACAACAAAAAATATACAATTATTATCGATTGAACCCTTTTTATGCCTTTATCTTCAAAAAATGATACAAATGGATTCACAAGGTATGCAATCAAAATAGAAATAAAAATTGGGAACAATATTTCTTTGATTTTATCTATATTTCTAAATACAAAATACAAAAAAAGAATTACAATAATCATTGCTATGATATATGTAATATATTTTTTGTTTATTCTCATAATAAAACACCTTTAAATAAAAGGGCTAAAAGCCCTTTACATTTTATTTGCTTTATGAGCAATCATGGATAAACCCGTCTGAATCATTTGCATTGCCTTTTTCGAATTGATTTTCGGTATAATAAAAGCTGTCAACGCGGCACCAGCTAAAAAGCCCTTTATATATTTGCCCTTGTCTTCCATTTTAACCCTCCTATTTCTAAACTTTAATCAGATTATTAAGTCCACCTCTCGTAAAAAAAGTTGCTCCATCTTTGATGATTATTTTTCCACCAAATTTTTCAATACATTCTATGCTGACAATTTTTAGCCCTTTAAATAGGTCAGATGAAAATCCCTTGCTAATCTCAGCATAAAGTATTATTCGCTTTTTTTCATCTAATATCAAGTCATATATCTTTCCCCAATAGTTGCCCTTATTATCGTAAACATCCTTATTTATTATGTCGTTGTTGCCATTTTCTACATCATTTATAGATTTCACATCTAAATCTTTTATAGCGTCTTTATTATCTATATATACCTGTTTATTTATACTTATTATATTTTTATTTTCGACCATCTTTGGCGATTTTAGTATTCCACCTTCTTCTATGAGTACACCTATTATTTTGTCTTTTAAGTCGCCATATAGCACATTTTTGGTAGAACCTATTATCTTATTATCTTTTGAGGATATTATTGGCATACCTATAATATCTTTTACAAAAATCACAATAATACCCCCCTTCAAATTTCTTTCTTGTATTAATTTTGCCCTATAAAGATAAAAAAATACACTTTATAAAGTGTATTTTTGGGTACTATTTGATAAACAATACATCCGCCACCAATTTAACCAGAATATTCGTATTTGCGTATCTTATTTATTGCAAAAAACAAAATTAATTCAAATAACAGTCTTACAGCTCCCTCATAAAAGGCTATACTAATACCTCCTTATTGGTTTGTCATATTCGGAAAGATTTTAATTTCACTTTTATCGTTTTTATGATTTATGTAAATCAAAAAACAAAATTTATTGTTCTATTCCATCATTTGTAGTTACAAAGTGTTCTTGCTCACCATATAATAAATAATTTTTAAAAAACAATATTACAACAAAATTTATAGAGGCACATATAATGATATTTATCCAACTGGGAATTTTGTCAAATAAAATTCCAAATATCATTTGTCCTAATGGAGTCACTACCATTAAGCAAGTACTTATCGTCGCTATTACTCTCCCCATTAACTTTAAAGGTATTTCTATTTGCAACATAGTAGTCAAAGCTATATTCCCGATGGATGTAATTAATCCGACAAAAAATATTATTATCATTAAACTTATGTATGGTTTAAGAATGTAAGAAAAGCCCTGCAAATAGATAGGAGAAATTGTAAATGACAATAAAAAATATAATATAGAAACCGAAAATATATCTAAGAATAATATTTTACCTAATTTATATTTTTTTGTAATTATACTAGATATGAATGGTGATGCGATCATAGAAATGGCAAATGTAGATTGCAAAATTCCATATTGATAATCTGTAATTTTTAATATTTGTTTCGATATATATGTCAACCCTACAGATAATATAGGATTTGATGTGAAGTTAATAATTATACCTATAATTAATATATTCAAAATTAGCCTTTTACTTTTAATAAAATCAATACCCGTTAAGAAGTCATTTAAAAACGAATTTAGGTTTATTTTTTCTGGTTTATCATTTGTTTTCTGTATTTCTAACATAGACTCACACATAAATGAAAGAAGAAAACTTATAGCATTAATTGTCAATATTATGAATATATTAAAAACTTCTAATAAAATACCAGCTATAACAGGTGAAATCAAATTTGCTATATTCATAAACATCGTGTTAATACCATTAGCATCCGCTAATTCATAATCTTCTGCAATGGAAGGTATAACTGCTGTTATTGTGGGATTAAACATTGAGGAAATAGTAGAAAGTAAAACTGATAAAATATAAATTTGAGTTAATGTTAAAACGCCATTTATTTTGAAAATGACAGCATAAATTGCAACAATTGCTGCGCTTAGTAAATCTAACATCATAAGTAATCTCTTTTTATCAAACCAGTCGGCAATGACACCTGCAATATTGCCAAATACTATTTGAGGTACTAAAGTAATAGCCAATACTGATGCAAATTTTGTTGCAGAGCCCGTAATTTTTAAAACGTACAACGACAATGCAAAATTTTGCATTTCACTTCCAATAAGAGATACAAATTTTCCGGTAATAAGAAATAAAAAATTCTTTTTTCTAAAGATAGAGAGATTCATCTATTTACCTCCAGTAAGTATTTATATCAATTGACGCATCTTAAAAGTCAAAGATACCTTTAAAGCCTACATTTTTCTTATTAGTTGTAACAGTGTTCTTTTCATACAATTTCATCCTCAAATTATACAACAACTTCTGCCCAATAAATGTAAAAATATAATTTTGGATTATTCCTAATAATGTTACTAAAATAAATATTGTAAAAAATACCAGATTAAATATAATAAAATTCTGCACATTCTTTTGTGCTATAGAATTATCAATGATTAATTCTATTACAAATGGTTTAGCCAGAGATAAAACAGTCGATATTATGATCACTAAAAATCCAATAATCTCTTTAGCTATAAATGGCTTTATGATATTATATATGTACTTAAAATCGTCTTTCTTCATAATAACATGTCTTTCCTTTCTTACAATATAACAAATAAACTTTTAAAAAGTTGTTTTAAGCAGGATTGAGAATAATAAAGCTTTACCTTCTTTAGAACAACTTATTCGCATATCTGAAAGGCTTGAAGTACCTCTAAGTTATTTTATTAGCGACGTTAAATACGACAAATTAATAGAATATGCTGATAATTCATCTTCTATCATCGGCGATTTATTTAATAGCCAGAATTATTATGAAATAGTAAAATTAATTGAGTACAATTATGATGAATTTTTAAAAGCACAAGATTTAAACAAATATTGTTATGCTGGCGCGTCTTTTTTTAATATAGGGCTATATAATGATGCGTTAAAATATCTAAAAAAATATGTTAATTTATTTCTTAAATCAAAGGAAGATATTCAAAAGCTAAATATAGATAATTTTTGTCAGGCTTTAAATATACTATTTAAAATAATGCTTAAAAATCATAATTATGAAAAAGGAATATACTATTTAGAACTCGCTAAAAAATATTTATACGAACTTGATTCTTTAAACCATTCTATCTGCTTTATTATACATAATAATCTTGCTTATCTATATCTTAATACTAATCAATTTCAAAAGGTTATAAACTTGCTGGAAGGTTTTATTAATACCCATGATAATTTTATATATGTAAGAGCAATGCCGCACATTTATATGTCTTTAAACATAGCTTGTTATAATATAGGTGATTATGAGAAATCTATTAAATATATAAAAAAAGCCATATTGTTGTTTAACTATTTTGAAGACGAATATTATGCTGGAAGATGTCATCTGAATTATATAAATTCCTTACGGTACAGTGGTAATTTAGACAAGGCCTTAGAAATAGTCAATAGATGTAAAAATAAATACAAAAAATATAATAAGCTATACTTAAGCTTTTTCATTCAGGAAATGATATTATATTTTAACATCGGCAATTACAACAAAGTAATGGAGATTTCAAATGAGATAGAAGCCCATCAACTCTCTGAAATGAGCGAACACAATTATGAATTTATGATAGGCCATATAAAATATTTGCATAATGACTTTAATGGTGCTTATGGTTTATTTAAAAAATGTGAGAAGTATTTTTTAACACAATACTATTATCGCGATTTATTGCTGCTTTATGATGATTTATATAACATGACAAAAGACATTTCTTATAAAGCAAAGCAAAATGAAATCATGAATAAGAATGGGAGAAAAAACATTGTGATGATTCATTGTTGAACCATCACACACAGCTATACAAGCTTTTTCTCCTTTTTAATCCTTTCAAAAAGTGGAGACATCTGCCTCAATCTATCTACTATTTTAGGCAGTTTGTTTATTACCGTGTCGATTTCTTCTTCCGTATTTTCTTCTCCTATGGTAAGTCTCAATGAACCATGGGCTATTTCTTCTGGCAGGCCAATCGCTAATAGCACGTGGGATGGATCAATGCTTCCTGCGGTACATGCAGAACCGCTGGATACGCAGATTCCTTCCATGTCAAGGCTTAGTATAAGCGATTCGCCATCAACAAATTCAAAAGAAACATTGACGTTCCCAGGAAGTCTCTTTATTGGATGTCCATTTAAGCGAGTATATGGTATTTTGAGTATCCCGTCAATAAGCTTGTCTCTAAGCATTGTCAGTTTCTTTATGTGCTCATCGATGTTTTGAGTGATAAGTTCTATCGCCGTGCCAAATCCTACAACTCCAGCCACATTTTCTGTCCCTGCTCTTCTGTTTCTCTCCTGTGCACCACCTTGTAAAAGTGTATCAATTCTTAAGCCTTTTCTAATGTAAAGTGCTCCAACTCCTTTAGGCCCGTATATTTTATGGGCTGACATTGACAACATATCCACATTCAATTTTTTTACATCGACAGGCACATTGCCAACTGCTTGTACTGCATCTGTGTGAAATAATACGCCTTTCTCATGTGCCACTTTGACAAGTTCTTCTATTGGTTCTATTGTACCTATTTCATTGTTTGCATACATTATCGATACAAGTATTGTATTATCTTTTATTGCTCTTTTTAATTCATTTGGATCTACTAATCCATACTCATCTACAGGCAAATAAGTTATTTCAAATCCTTGATTTTCAAGGTATTGGCAAGTATGCAGTATTGCATGGTGTTCTACGCTGGATGTTATTATATGATTGCCTTTGTCTTTTAAGGCATACGCAGCGCCTTTTAAAGCCCAGTTATCTGACTCTGTACCTCCGCTAGTGAAAAAAATTTCATCTTCGCTAGCCCCAATCGCAGCTGCCACTTTATCTCTAGCTTCTTCAATGGCCTTTTTAGCTTCTTGTCCATAAGAGTAAAGTGCTGACGGATTGCCAAAACGATTATCAAAAAATGGCATCATCGAATTTAAAACTTCCGATCTTATTGGTGTAGTAGCTGCATTGTCGAGATAAATCCTATTCATAAAAACCTCCTATATATAATACATATAAGAATTTTTCTGTATCATTTTTTTGTAGTCATCAACCATATCTTGTAGCGTTATTGAATCAATTACTTTATTTATAGCATCTCTAATTTTTTCCATAACTAATTTTGTAGGGCACCCACCTGATCTGCTACACTCAAATGGCATATCTTCTACAACACAATCTGAAGGAGCAAGTGATCCTTCCAAAGTTCTAATAACGTCACCTACAGTAATCTTATCAGGCGGAGCTGATAACATATACCCGCCTTGTGCTCCACGTATACTTTTTACCAAATCAGCTTTTCTCAAAACAGCAATAAGCTGTTCTAAATAATGTTCTGATAAGCCTTCATTTTCTGCTATAACCTTTAATGATATCGGACCCTCACCATAATACAAAGCAAGCTCAAACATAGCTTGAACTCCATATCTCCCTTTTGTTGACAGTTTCATATAGACCCTCCTTAATACCGACTATTTTGCTCGGATTTCTATAAAATAAGATAACATTATAATATAGTTTTGTCAACAATTTATATAACATATAAAAGTCAAATTTTATTATATCCCTAAAAATAATAATTATCCTTCCGCATCACTGCTCTCTCTTAGGAATCTAAGCCATTCAGATATTTTCTTTTCATAACCCATTGTAGATGGATTGTAATATTTTTTCCCTATTAATTCTTCCGGTAGGTATTGTTGTTTCACATAATGATTTTTAAAATCATGTGCATACTTATACCCAACACCACGTTTTAAATTTTTTGCACCTTTATAATGAGCATCCTGAAGGTGCTTTGGAACAGCGCCAGTTTTTAGATTTTTAATGTCATCAAGCGCACTATCTATGCCAATTATAGATGAATTGCTTTTAGGTGCACAGGCAACATAAATTGCAGCTTGTGCCAGTATTATTCTGCCCTCAGGCATCCCGATCTGATTTACTGCTTGCATGGCAGATACCGCTATATTAAGTGCATTTGGATCAGCATTTCCCACATCCTCTGCTGCACAAATAACTATTCTCCTTGCGATAAACAACGGATCTTCTCCGGCGTATATCATCTTAGCAAGCCAGTACAATGCAGCATCAGGATCAGACCCCCTCATACTTTTGATAAAAGCGGAAATAGAATCGTAATGATTGTCACCATCTTTGTCATACTTTAAAACCTTTTTTTGAATGCATTCCTGAGCAATTTCAATGTCTATGTTAATTACTCCATTTTCATCTCTCTCTGTAGTTAAAAATGCTAGCTCTATTGCGTTAAGTGCAGCCCTTGCATCACCATCAGAATATGTAATTATATGATTTAACGCATCATCCGTAATCTTAATCTTTTCATTTCCAAGTCCACGCTTTTCATCATTTAAAGCTCGTAAAACTATTTCTTTTATATCTTCATTGCTAAGAGGATAAAGTTCGAATATCATTGATCTAGATACTAAAGGACGGATAACCTCAAAATATGGATTTTCAGTTGTGGCACCAATCAAAATTATTGTTCCATCTTCAACATACGGAAGCAGTGCATCCTGCTGTGACTTATTAAAGCGGTGTATCTCATCAATGAATAATATAGTTCTCTTTCCATACATAGACAATCTATCTTTTGACTCATTTACTATTTTCTTTATATCTGTAACTCCTGATGTTACAGCATTTAATTTTTCAAAACTAGATTTCGTCGTATTAGCTATTATATTTGCAAGCGTTGTCTTACCTGTACCAGGAGGTCCATAAAATATTAACGATCTGACTCTATCCGCTTTTATAGCTCTATATAGAAGCTTGTCATGCCCTAATATATGCTTTTGACCAACAAACTCATCAAGAGTAGTTGGCCTCATCCGATCTGCCAACGGTGCATTACTATGTTTAAAATTATTATGAGCAAACTGAAACATATCCATAATTTTCACCTTTTTCATACATCTTATAGAAGATTTTAAGCTATCGTTTATACATTTCAGCACTATTATACTATATAAGTGAAGATTCACAAAAACAATTTTATTTCTTGTTATTAAGTATTAAAAAATGCCATCAAAAATGATGACATTTACCCTCCCAATGTTATATCTTGCTTAGAATACCATTCAAGCGCTTCATAAAGATGCTGAGGCTTAAAATCCGGCCAGTAATCATCAATAACATAAAAGTCAGAATATATTGATTGGACAGGCAAAAAGCCGCTTAACCTTCTCCTACCGCCCCATCTTATAATCAAATCTATTCGTGAAATATCTTTTGATGAAATTAAATCTAGTATATCTCTTTTTTCTCCATTGCTTAAAGCTTTTAATGCACTATTCAAGTCCCACTGCCATCCATAATTAACAAGAAAATTGACTTTCATTTTCCCCTCACCGATTGTCTTACGGCTTAAATATGGCAGCAATTCTTTTGGAAACATAGGAGAATTATAGTTCCCTATGACTAAAAGATCTGCATCTTCTTTTTCTAGCATTTTAACAGCGTCAATACAGGCTTTTTTAAATGCCTCTGTCTGAACAGAAGGGCGTTTTGTGTTATCTTGTGTAAAGCCATAAAATGTTAATTCTTTAACACCAAGCTCACGGCATAACCTGTAAAGTGCAATTCCAGGTTCCAATCCATATGAATAGCCTGCTTCTTTCGGCATATTTTTATTTTGTGCCCATCGTCTATTTCCGTCAGGAATAATTCCGATGTGATTTGGAATGCGATACAATTTTGTCCTCCCTTTCATTGTTATTATAAATACATTTTTTCCATTTAATGATTAATTATACAAAGTTATTATTATCAGAAAATATTAAAACTTAAAATAAAAAAACTGTTATGCATATTTGCAATAACAGTCTTCAATCTCTACATACATTTATAATTCTATTTTTTATTAAATTATATGTTTCTGTTTATAAAATCTTCAAAATCAGACTTTGGTCTCGCACCTACAATTTTATCAACCATTTTCCCATCTTTAAAAAGTGCAATAGTCGGAATGCTCATTATCTTAAATTGCACTGCAAGTTCATTTTCATCATCTACATTGATTTTCCCGACTTTAACTTTTCCTTCATAATCATTGGCAAGTTCCTCAATTATAGGCGATACCATTCTGCATGGACCACACCACTCTGCCCAAAAATCTACTAAAACTGGTATATTAGAATTGACAACTTCTTCTTGAAAATTATTTTTTGTTATTGTTACCTCTGCCATTTTCCTACCTCCTAATATTTATATTTTTTTAACAGCAGGTTTTTATTCGTATATATTATCCTATTGCTATAATATTTTATACCTTTAAATGAAATAGATGTCAATAGTAATGATATACTGTAATCTACTATTTGAAAAATACTACTATCTTAATAAAATTTAGATAAGCCATAGAACGTATAGAAAAAGTAATTCCGCCTTATTATTTCATAAATTTCATAAATGTGTCCACGAGCTCATCAATCATATCATCTTGCTTCTCTGTATTAATAGCATCCTTCACACATCCCAAAGTATGACTTTTCAACAATATCTTTCCTACACTATTTATTGCTGATCTTACAGCAGCAACTTGTATAAGAACATCAACACAATATGTGTCCTTTTCTATCATCTTTTGAATACCCTTTATCTGGCCTTCAATTTTTTTAAGCCTTCTAAGTAAATCCTCTTTGTCATCATGGTAAGAATTCATAATTTACCTCCTATACCCCTATCAGGTACAAATTTAGTATAAGTCTACTAATAAAATTTGTCAACATAGTTTTTAATTTTTATATCCTATTAAGTCCTTTATAACTTCCCCAGCTAATATAAAACCAGCAACAGGCGGCACAAAAGACACACTTCCCGGTATTTGCCGTCTCTTAACACACGTCCTCTCCTTGTTTGTACATATACATTGTTGTTTGCATGTTACAACATCTAAAAGAGGTTTAATGGGCTTTTCCTTAGAATAAACGACTTTTAATGATTTTATACCGCGTTTTCTAAGTTCGTATCTCATAACTTTTGCAAGGGGACAAATACTAGTCTCGTATAAATCAGCAACCTCGAATTTTGTAGGATCTAGTTTATTTGCTGCACCCATGCAGCTTATAATCGGTATGCCCATCTCATTGCATTTAACAACAAGGTCTATTTTTGACGAAACTGTGTCAATCGCATCAACAACATAATCGTAATCAGGAGATAATAACATATTGCTATTTTCGCTGCTATAAAATGTTTGATAAGCAGTAACTTTAAGATTAGGATTTATCTCTAAAAGTCTTTCTTTCATCACTTCAACTTTTGGCTTGCCAACCGTTTTTCTTGTTGCATGTATTTGTCTATTTATGTTAGTTAAGCAAACTGTATCATCGTCTACAATTATTAATTTGCCCACACCACTTCTTGCTAAAGCTTCCGCTGTATATGAACCTACACCGCCCATACCAAAGACTGCAACAGTACTTGTTTTTAATTTTTCCAAATTTTCTTTGCCTATTATTAATTCCGTTCTTGAAAAAGCGTGCAGCAATGTAAATTCCTCCAATAAAAAAATCCCCATAGTGCCGTTTAGTCGGTGGTTTTGAACCTGCTCTCGCAGGTGGGTGCCCTCCTGATAACTTCATATGTCCATTCAAAGATGGCTTATATTCCATTACCAGAGCCCAGGCTCCCTTTTCTATGTGTGTTGGCTCAAAACATTAACCGCATTTCACGCACACCATAGGGTTTCTATAAATATATTAGCACATTCTATTGGATTTTTCAAGGTTAAACGTTTATAGGTTAACCTTTATATGCAATTCATCTAACTGCTCTTTAGATACTTCTGATGGTGAATCAGACATCAGATCGCATGCATTCTGAGTTTTCGGAAATGCGATTACATCTCTAATATTGTCTGTTCCAGTAAGAATCATAGTCAATCTATCAAGGCCATATGCGATGCCACCGTGTGGAGGAGCACCATATTTAAAAGCATTTAATAAAAATCCAAATCTCGCTTCGGCATCCTCATCAGTAAAACCAAGTACCTTAAACATCTTCTTTTGTAATTCTGTATCATGTATTCTTATACTACCACCACCGATTTCTAATCCATTCAAAACTATGTCGTATGCCTTTGCTCTTACGCGTCCCGGGTCCTTGTCAAGCATTTCTATATCCTCGTCTTTTGGAGCAGTAAAAGGATGATGCATAGCAACAAATCTTTTTTCTTCTTCGCTGTATTCCAACAATGGGAAATCTACAACCCATAAAAACTCATATTTGCTTTCGTCAATGAGGTTATATCTTTTTCCCATTTCCAGCCTTAAATGCCCTAAAGCATCATAAACTACCATATTGTTTTTGTCAGCAACTATTAGTATTAAATCGCCTTTTTCGGCTTCCATAACATTTACAACTTGTGTCATTTCATCGTCTTTTAAAAATTTAGATATCTGTGACCTAGGACCGTCATCTAGCATTTGTATCCATACAAGCCCTTTTGCTTTGTATGTTTTTACATATTCTACCAGTTCATCTAATTGCCTTCTAGGCATAGATGCTGCACCTTTTACATTTATCCCTCTTACTGACCCGCCATTTTGTACGGCATCTTTAAACACTTTAAAATCAGAATCAGCAAATATAGAAGACAGATCTTTTAATTCCATGCCAAACCTCATATCAGGTTTATCAGACCCAAATCTATTCATAGCTTCTTGCCATGAAATTCTCTTAAATGGCACTTCCAAATCTATATCCAATATCTCTTTAAATATACGTGCTATCATCTTTTCATTAAGAGCAATAACATCATCTTCTTCAACAAACGACATCTCCATATCAATTTGAGTAAACTCTGGTTGCCTGTCTGCCCTTAAATCTTCATCTCTCAAGCATTTTGCAATTTGATAATATCTATCAAAACCTGATATCATCAAAAGCTGTTTAAATATTTGCGGTGACTGTGGCAATGCAAAAAACTTGCCAGGTTGAACTCTGCTGGGAACTAGATAATCTCTTGCCCCTTCCGGTGTGCTTTTAATAAGCAGAGGTGTTTCTATATCGATAAAACCATTTTTATCTAAGAAATCTCTCACAATTCTCGTAATCCTATATCTAGTCATCAAAATTTTCTGCATTGAAGGTCTTCTTAAATCCAGATACCTGTATTTCAATCTAATTGCCTCAGACACATTATTTCTATCTTCAACCATAAATGGCGGTGTTTCAGCTTTACTTAAAATTTTAAATTCGCTTACGTAAATTTCTATGTTTCCAGTCTCTAAATTTGGATTTATGTTTTCATCAGATCTTCTTACTACTTCACCAGCAGCAGCCAAGACATACTCATTTCTTACATGTTGAGCTTTATCAAAAGCTTCTTTTGAAAGCTGTTCACTGCAGACTATTTGTATTAGGCCTGTTCTGTCACGCAATTCTAAAAATATCAATCCGCCTAAATCTCTTCTTCTTTGAACCCATCCCATAACTATAACACTCTTGCCTACATCCTCTAAAGTCAATTCACCACACATGTGTGTTCTTTTCATGCCAGATAATTGCTCTCCCATCAAATATACCTCCATTTTATCCTATTATTTTATCACAAACATTGTCTATGTCAATTTCAATTTCTTCTCCATTGTCCATATTTTTTAGTCTTACCACCTTATTTTTAAGTTCATCTTCACCTAAAATTATTGTGTATCTAACATTTAATTTGTTAGCGTATTTCATCTGTGCTTTAAGACTTCTACCCATGTTATCAACTTCAACTGAAAGTCCTGAATTTCTAAGCCTAAGCGCCATAGAGAAAGCATACTTCTTTGCATCATCGCCAACTGTACAGATAAAAAGATCAGTTCTCTTAGGCAAAGGTATTTCAATACCGCTATTTTCCAATGTCAGCAATAACCTTTCGATGCCCATGCCAAATCCTACACCTGGTATAGATGGGCCACCGCATTCTTCCACTAGGCCATCATATCTTCCTCCACCACAAACGGTACCTTGTGCACCTATATCATTTGAAATTATCTCAAAGGCTGTCTTTGTATAATAATCAAGACCTCTAACTATCTTAGGATTAATAACAAAGTTAAACCCGGCCTCTTTTAAATAAGATTGAAGATTTTCAAAGTGCTCTTTGCAATCATCACAAAGATAGTTAAGCATTAAAGGCGCATCTTTCAATATTCTTTTGCAACTTTCAACTTTACAATCAAGAACTCTCATCGGATTTATCTTATATCTTTCTTTGCAATCATCGCATAACTTTTCGATATTCTCTCCTAAAAATTCTTTCAATGCTTTGTTATATTCTCTTCTGCAATTAGGGCATCCAATGCTGTTGATGTTGAGTTCTAAATTATTAAGCCCTAGTCTTTTAAAAAGCGTCATAGCAACACTGATTACTTCAGCATCAGCAGATGCATCATGTGCGCCAAACATCTCAATCCCAAATTGATGGTGTTCTCTAAGCCTACCTGACTGAGGTCTTTCATATCTATAGACTGGTGTTATGTAGTAAAGTTTTACTGGCATCGCTTCTGCATAGAGATTGTGCTCTACAAATGCCCTAACAGCAGGAGATGTCCCTTCGGGCTTCAAAGTTATACTTCTTCCGCCCTTATCATTAAAAGTGTACATCTCTTTTCTGACAATGTCAGTCGACTCACCAACGCCTCTTAAAAACAATTCTGTATGCTCAAATCCAGGCGTTCTAATTTCTTTAAATCCAAAATTGTCACATATTTCTCTAATGATATTCTCTACATAATGCCATTTATAGACTTCTGAAGGCAATACATCCTTTGTTCCTCTTGGTGCTTTTGTAAGCATTAAATCAACTCCTTATTAAATTCCTTCGTGAATAGACTAATTAAATATAGAAAAATAAAATCTCTCAATCCCGCAAATAAATTGCAGGGACGAGAGACCTTCCCGTGGTGCCACCCTGATTACAACTCTTTCCCTTAACGCAGGTTTACGTATATGGCCTACATATCGACCAATATGCTAATAGGTGTCTTTCATAAAAGCAGTGATATAAAGATACTCTCAGTCGCGGTATCTTCTCCCTTATATATGTGCTTTTACTACTCTCCTACTCATCGCATCATCATATCAAGCTGTTTATCTGATATTATAACTTTAATATATTGACGTGTCAAGATAATGTCAACATTATAAATTGGTTGAGATTCCATTATCAAAATAAACTATTGCTTACTTTTTAAAATATTTATCAATCTCTCAAAATACTCTGGTATTGGAGCTTCAAATTCCATGTAAATTTTTTTAGACGGATGCACTAAGCCTAAAAGCTTTGAATGAAGCGCTTGTCCTAAAAGATTAAATCTTTGTTTTTTGTAGCCATACACTTCATCGCCTACAATTGGGTGTCCAATATAAGACATATGAACTCTAATCTGATGTGTCCTGCCTGTTTTTATTGTCGCTTCAATAAGCGAATTATTTTTATACCTCTCAAGAACTTTATATAACGTAAGTGCATACCTGCCATCTTCTGTCACAGCCATTTTCTTTCTTTCAACGTGATCTCTCCCAATCGGTGCCTCTATGCTTCCTTCATCATCCTTTATGACACCTTCAACGATTGCAATGTATTTCTTTAAAATAGTCCTTTCTTTTATTTGATTTGAGAGATCTAAATGAGCCTTGTCATTTTTAGCAACAACCATCACACCAGAAGTATCTTTATCAAGTCTGTGGACAATTCCCGGTCTTAGCTCACCATTGATGCCTGATAAGTTTTTGCAATGGTAAAGAAGCGCATTAACAAGTGTGCCGCTGTAATTGCCGGGAGCAGGATGTACAACCATTCCCTGAGGCTTATTTATCACAATAATATCATCATCCTCGTAAATAATGTCAAGAGGAATATTTTCAGGACTCAAATCTATTTCTTCTGCTTCAGGTATATTTACATCAACTGAATCTCCTTCTTTTAGTTTATAATTTGGTTTTATCAACAAACCATTGACTTTTACAAGCCCATCCAGTATTAACTTCTTTAAATATGATCTCGTATAATCCAATTCAGAAGCCAAGAAAGAATCTATTCTCTTATCTACATCATCTTTTTCTGCAATTATATTTATTCTATCAGCGATATTCATACACAAAGTTCCTTTCAGTCACATCCATTTAAAAAAATTATTAATTTCCTTTTTTAAATATCAATATATAACATAATAAAAATGCTCCAACTACTATCATAGAATCAGCTAAATTAAATACCGCAGGGAAAAATTTAAAATCAATAAAATCAACAACATATCCAAGCCTAACACGATCAATCAGATTTCCTATAGCTCCGCCAAGTATCATCGAAAGCGTAAATTTGTAAAAAGTACTTCCAGGTATTTTTACAATTGAATATATTAATATTGTTCCTACAATAACAGTTATTATAATAAAAAACAAAGTCCTATTTTGTAAAATTCCAAAAGCAGCACCTCTATTTTCAACATACGTAAAATGAAATATATTATTTATTATAGGGAAACTGCCAATAGGTTTTAAATACTTTACAACAAAATATTTTGACATTTGATCAATTATAATCGCAATAAAGACAATAATAATTTCCAAATTTTATCCTCCTAGATAATAAAGCTTTAAATTAGGGCTTTGAAAATTAAGCCCTAATTTATATATAATCTTATCAATAAATTATTTTACATACTTAGATATCAATTCTTCTATTTCGTTTTCATCCATTGAAGGTCTTTTTACATTATCGTATAATAACCATTCTTCTGTATGGACTGTAGAATCACCTGGGTTTAATTTAACCATAGGACCTAATGACTCCATTTCCATCATCCAGTCTGTAGTATATGTTTCGTAAGAAGCATTGTAATCCGGATATACTGCGTTTTCATCATGTTTGAATTTCTTTATAAAAAGATGGTCATGATTGAAATATGCTGCCCATCCTTTCTCATTTTGTATACCAAACTTAAACGGCTCTTTTCTATTCGGATCCTGCTGAAAAATTATGTATTTGTCGCCAAAGTGTATTCTGTGATCATTCATTTTTGAATATGGCCACAATACCAAAGCTCTATTCGGCAAAAGACCTGTATCTTTATTTGCCTGCTCTACAACCTGCAAACCGCCTGTTGCCATTACTGATATAGCCCAAGGTGAAAGCTCAACTGCCCATGCGCCCTTATTTGTCAATGTGTGTTTCACTTTTGCAACAGGTTTATTAGGATCTAAAGTAATTTCTATCTCTTTTTGTATATATGCAAAATCTTTAGGTTCTTGAATAAGTTTAACACCATTTTCTACTTCCACATAACTAATTGGGAAATTATCAAGTGTATAAGTCCTTGGCATAGCTTCAGGGCTGTGCCACAACCTATGTCCTCCATAATTTCTCCAAATATTTTCACCTTTTTTGCCTGCATCTTCGTCGTTGATGCTGAACTCATTGACTTGCCCATCAAAGCCAAATCTTATTATTCTAGGTCCTATCTCTGTTGTAGCAATAAAATCTACTAAACCATTAGAAACTTCAATACAGTCATTCCAACCTGAGTATGAAACCTTTTTTAAACTCACACTCATTAATATCATCCCTTCCCTAATATTAAAAACGTTATTATAAATCCATTTAGTTAATACATATTCGACATTATTTTAGAGATTCCTTCTAAATAAGAGTGCCTTATCGGCACTCTTATTCTACTTTTTCTTCAATAATTCTAATGCCTTATTAACAACATTTTCAACAGTAAACCCAAATTCTTTGAAAAGTACATCGCCAGGTGCTGATGCTCCAAAGTGATCCAGCCCGATTACGCATCCATCAAGCCCTACATATTTATACCAGCTCATCGTGCTTGCGGCTTCTACTGCAATTCTGGCTCTTACGTTATCTGGAAGCACCATCTTTTTGTATTCTTCCGATTGTTGATCAAATATTTCCATTGAGGGCATGCTAACTACTCTTGCTTTTATACCTTTTTCTTTTAATTGTTTGCAAGCTTCATAAACCAAATTAACCTCTGAACCGCTAGCCATTAAAATTATGTCTGGATTGCCTCCCTCAGCATCACATAAAATATATCCACCTTTTAATGCTTCTTTTGATGTTTCTTCATAAACGGGTAAATTTTGTCTTGTAAGTATTAATGCAGTCGGACCATCTTTTTTGTTTAAAGCGTAACACCATGCGGCAGACACTTCTTTGGAATCTGCAGGCCTTATTACAGTTAGATTCGGAATGCTTCTTAACATTGGCAAATGCTCAATCGGTTCATGTGTAGGACCATCTTCCCCAACTCCTATGCTGTCGTGTGTATATACGTAAATTACAGGAAGCTTCATCAATGCTGATAGCCTTACAGCACCTTTCATATAATCGCTGAAAACAAGGAACGTTGATACATAAGGTATTAACCCACCATAAGCAGCTATGCCATTTGCAATTGCTCCCATAGCATGTTCCCTAACTCCAAAATGGAAGTTTGAACCACCTCTGTTTTCGCTGCTATAGTCACCTCTATCTTTTGTATATGTTTTAGTAGATGGCGCAAGATCTGCCGAACCACCTATTAGATTGGGAACCAGTTTTACTAAATAGTTTAAAATTTCTCCTGATGATGACCTTGTTGCAGTCTTTAATTTGAAATTCCAGAGTCCCTCGTCATTTATCAAATCAACAGGCAATTTCTCACTATGCCACCTATCCCACTCATCAGCCAATTCTGGATACTCTTTTCTGTAATTTTCAAACATCACGTTCCATTTGTCTTCTTCTTCATTTAATTTACTTATAACCTCGTCCATATATTTTCTAATTTCATCAGGAACATAAAACTCTTTATCATAGTTCCATCCTAAAAACTTCTTTGTTTCTTCAATATTTTTCTCTCCAAGAGGTTCTCCATGTGCTGAAGCTTTCCCTTGTTTTTCTGGACAGCCATAGCCAATCGTAGTCTTTACTATAATTAAAGATGGTCTTTCTTTGTCTGCCTTAGCTTCTTCTATAGCTTTTCCTATTTCATCCACATTATTGCCGTTTTCAACTCTTAGTACCTGCCAGCCATAAGCTTCAAATCTTTTGCCAACATTTTCTGTAAATGCAATGTCTGTGCCACCTTCAATAGATATATTATTAGAATCATATAAGGCAATTAACTTGCCAAGCTTTAATGTCCCGGCTAATGAGCAAGCTTCAGATGAGATGCCCTCCATAAGACATCCATCACCTACAATGGCATATGTATAATTATCTACAATGCTATAGCCTGGACGATTGAATTTGTTTGCCATATACGTTTCAGCTATTGCCATACCTACAGCATTAGAAATACCTTGTCCCAAAGGCCCTGTAGTTATTTCAACACCTGGAGTATGTCCATATTCCGGGTGCCCAGGTGTCATGCTTTGCCATTGCCTAAAATTTTTAAGGTCTTCTATAGTAAGTCCATACCCAAATAGATGCAATAGAGAATATAAAAGTGCAGATCCATGTCCAGCAGACAATATAAATCTATCTCTTCCCGCCCATTTTGGATTTTTAGGGCTATGCTTTAGATACTTTGCCCACAACGTATACGCCATTGGTGCAGATCCCATAGGCATACCTGGATGGCCGGAGTTTGCTTTTTGTACTTGTTCAATTGAAAGTATACGTATAGTATTAATTGTTAATTCATCAATTGTGTTCATACTTTAACTCTCCTTTGCATTTTAATTACCATTAATATTATATCATTGGACAAATCGTAATAAAAGAATTTAACTTAAAATTCGTGCAAGTTGTGAATTATTTTTATATTTTGCACACTTTTTGAATTAACTTTTATGACATAATAACTACATGAGTCAAAATAGGTTATTGACTCAGAAAAAATACTGTGATATAATAAATTTCGTCGCAGGGGAGTAGCTCAATTGGTAGAGCGGCGGTCTCCAAAACCGTAGGTTGCGAGTTCGATTCTTGTCTCCCCTGCCATTTTTATGCCTAAAATCAATAATTTTATAACTGGATTAATTCAATAAAATATATTTTAGAACAAATTTTGGAACACTTCAGGGACAAAATTGAGCAAAAAATCGATTATAATAATTAAAAAATCAAGTACTTACAAAAGAATACTTGATTTTTATTTACGCCGTGAAAATTTTCCCATGATAAAACAATATGCACTCATTTTAAAGCTCTTATGGTTTATATTCTCTAATTCCTAATTTCTCTTTAAGAGCCTTTTTAAGAACCTGCGAAAATGGATCCTAAAGTAAAAGATGTATTACAAATTATAATTTTCTCGGCACATTACATCACCGCATTATTGCCACATAAAAAAGCCTTCTGGGCATTAGTTTGTAACTATACTCATCATACCATCATTTAATTTTTTGCACTTATTCTCTACTTAAACATATAATATTATTGATCAAAAAATTTATTTATTGGAGGTTTATTTATATGGAATTATCAATCGAGGAAATTAAAAGTTATTTTGACTACAATAATAAAAAAGAGGAATGTCAAACTCACAATCATGAATTTTTAGGTAGCACAAAATTAGCTGAAGAAGACAAAAAAGAAAAATATAGAGACAAAGAAAAAAAAGAAGAACACAATCACCGCTTTGCAGGTGTTACAAGCCAAGTTATACCATATGGTGATAGTCATGTTCATGCAATATTAGTCAGCACTGACTTCTTTGAGGATCATCATCATGAGATAGGCGTTATAACTGGCCCCGCTATTGAAGTCGATGATAAAAGACACGTACACTTTGTGGAAGGGAAAACTACTGTTGATGATGAACACTACCATAAATTTATTTTTGCTACCTTAATCGAGGATCCTATTTCTGAGCAAAAGAAACATTATTAATTTCAATGTCAAATCCAAATTAGCATACTGAAAGCCCGGTTCTATTGCCGGGCTAAAATTATATTTCAAACTATCGATTATTCTAATATGTATTATAATTATATATGTCTATCAAAAAAAGTGGTAGTCTTTAATATCATAGACTACCACATCTACTTTGCTGTTAATCATTAAGGATCGCAAGGTCTACGGCAAAAGAAAAATAAAATTATTATTATGATGATGATCCAAATCCACCATCCGCCAAAACCTCCAAAACCTTCAGCTTTTAAATCAGTACCCATTCAAAAATCCTCCTTTTACTCTTGGCCTTATTGGCCTAATACATTATACGTAATATGCTTAATTGTGTTACTCAAATTTCATCGTCGCTAATGACCACAAAAAACGTCTTGCTTTTTTACGCGGTTTATCTTGCTGTAAAACAACTAGAAGAACGAAAAAGAATAGTAAATCCTCAAAAGTCAAATTTGACAATCATTTACCGTTAAAATGACAAAAAAAATAGCGTGTTCCCTGATATAGTCATAAAATCAGCTCCAATTATTTAATTTTAGTTCATTATATTCTCATTGCCGCATTATTGATATTGATTTAACTTTTTGTATGTAAATAATAAATGGTCCTACCATAAGATAGGACCATTTTTGTTATTTGACTTGATTTAAGAATAATCCCATTCCACCGTCCATAACAATTACGAGTAATACGAAGAAAAACAGCAATGTTTCCATTGACCATGATCCTCCACCAAACCATCCGCCGCCCATCAAAACAACGAGTATTAAGAAAAAGAACAGCAAATTGCTTTGGCCAAATACCGAACTTGTACCAGCCATAATAACCCTCCTTTTAAAATATTAAATCATAGCTTTTTGTAAAACCCCAAAATTATTGATTTTAAAGGGTTTTATTTTATATATCAGCAGGATTTTCCTCCACTTTTGCCGAATTATATATTATACCAAATATTCAAAATCAAACCAAAGTGAAAGGAGATCCTGCATGATAAAGCAACTTCATTTTTCTGATTTTATTGATGATTTTCATAAATTTGTTGTTGTTCAAAAACCTCAGTTGCTTGAGCTTCTTGACCAGTATATTAATATTTGTGAGTTAATCCCTGTAAATTGGTATTTTCACTATAATAAAGCTACTGGTCGCCCTCATGATAATTCTCTCGATTCAATTGTTTCAACCTTACTGTTGCAAAAGTTACTTTCTATACCAACTATTGATTTACTTATTACTTTTTTGTCATTTTCAAAAGAACTCCGTGATTTTTGTGGGCTTAATACTGTTCCTGATGCTTCTTTTTACTCAAGGTTCAAACAGGATTACTGTGATGACATTGAAGCCTTCTTTCATAAGTTAGTCGATATTACTGAACCTATTTGTCAGGAAATTGGCCAAGCCCTTGAAAAAGAATTAGGCATCAATCCTGCTGAAGTTTATATTATGGATACTACTGGTATTGAATGCTATGTTAAGGAAAACAACCCCAAATTCTTTAATGCTCTTGTTAAAAAGCTTCAATACTTTAACAAGGACAAGTCAAAAGAAGACATCTATAAAATGGCCTATAATCAAATGCCTAAAACTGCTTCTGTTGACCCTAATATTAAATTGCAATATATCAATGGTACTTTCTGTTATGCCCACAAAACTATAGTTGTGTCTAATGCCCTCGGCATTTTAAGACATATGGACTTTTGCGATTACCAGCCGGATTTTAATGATTATACTGATAGCTCTGAGCCCGCATCCCCTGAAGAAGTTAAACTTACATGGGATGGAAAACTGCTTATACCTGCTATGGAGAATTTTTTTGAGCGTCATCGTAACTTTAATATTTATGCTATGACTGCTGATTCTGGCTTCGATGATGTCCCAAACTATAAATATCTCTTTGAGAATCATGGCATTCTGCCTGTCATTGCTCTTAATCCTAGAAATACCAGAAAAAATTTCGGCAAGCCAGGAATTAATGAAGATGGTATTCCTACATGCCCAAAGGACCCATCTCTTCCAATGAAATGGGATGGCTCTTGTAAAGGTAAAAACCGTTCCTTTAGGAACAAGTTTATTTGCCCTAAAACTGAAAAGTTACCTGGTGGCAAATATGTTTGTTCCTGCGAGGATAAATGTACAACTTCCGATTGTGGCAGAATGTTTTATACATATCCCAAAGATAATTATAGAGTTCATACCCCTATTCCTAGAGATACAGAGCAATGGAATCAAATAGCTGATTTTCGACATATCATTGAGCAGGTTATCTCTAGGCTCAAACTTCCCCTGCAGCTTGGTAATCTCCAGGCTAGAGACCGCAAAACCATCAAGGCAGATTTCTTCATGGCTGGTGCTGCGCATCTTATTACTGTTTTACTAGCATACCGTATGGGAGCTATAGATAAAATTCGTTCTGTTAAGTCTATAGCTGCTTAATTCAACAGCCAGCTAAACTTAAGCATCTACCTCATTTGCATAAATCATTGGGGTCTATTTGTCATGCCTGTTTTTTTCTGTTTTCAATGTTCATCAATAAAATTCAGACCTTTCTTGATTAAATGTACTCTCTGGTATACTGTATCTTTCCTATATCTTCCTCTATTGATTGCTAGCTGTAAATTTTCGTCTCATAGTTTCACAATCACCTAAAATATTAAATCAATCTAGTTTTCAGGCTTCGGGCTCTTCAACTATAAATCCTGGCATGAATAAAAATATTATGATTATTATAAATATTATCCATATCCAGCTTCCGCCAAAGCGTGATCTACCTGTATCCTTAGGCATTCTGGCTCCCCCTTTCGAGTTAGATATAAAGTCAGATCTTTAAGATCCTATACATAATATGTAAAGTCAATAAATCTTGTGATAATATTAGACATTAAATATTCCCTTTAAATCATTACCATCCATAATGAGTGTAGTTTGATCAGATGCATAAACCTGTATTACCGTCCAGCGCATAAAAAAATACTCTATTATTTTTTATTGTTGCATTACTGATTCCAGCAGTGTTTATATAATATTCATCTATCCAAAAATGTCTATTTTCAAACTTCTACTTAGATTTGTATGCTTATCACATACCTTGAGAGCACTTTTACCCTATAAATATCACATAAAGCCCGATACACTAATTTTGGGTGGTATATCCTTCTTCATTCAATTTGCGTACAATGTCAGGCCTGAAGAATACAGATTCGAATAAATCATCCATAAAAACATGTTAAAAAGAATAATTTAAATTATGATGTAACAAAATTCATATATTGTTACATGACTTTTTATTGATGAGAGTATGAACTTTTATCTACTATAGTTTTATAATCTATACTGCAGGAGGTAGAAAATGCTTACATATTTTGATAATATCAACGGAGCGCTGGATTTAACTGAAATGCTTTCAAATTTTAAAACAGAATTTGATATAAATTGTTTAAGTATTTTCCTCGTTGATCAAAGCAAAATATACTGTATCAAAAAAATTGATGCTGTTAATGATACCTCTTGTTGTTATCCTTCACCTGTTTCGCGTGATAATCATAATAATAATATTATTTATTTTGCATGCAACAGCTTAAAGCCCCTTTACCATATTGCTGAAGACGACGATACTATCGTTTCAATGGAAAAAGATATCGTCGAGGAAGTATGCATCCCTGTAAAAATAGAAAAGCACAAAGATATCACTGTCTGTATATATTTCGGATTCAATTATAAAGCTAAAAACATCACAGAATTATTATCTTCATTTTTTAACAAGTTTAATCTCTTTGATATATACTATTATGCATTGGTAAAATATGACCAGTTAGCCGATACCGAAAAAATTCTAAAATTTCTTATGGTATTTGAAGATAATATAAAATCAAACCAGCCTTCTATGAAGATGCATACTGTCAATGTAGCATTCTGGTCTATCGAAATAGCTAAAAAGTTGAATTTTTCCGAAAATGACCTAGAAAAACTTTATTATGCAGCTTTATATCACGATATCGGTAAAATAAAGGTAAAAAATAGTATAATTAACAAAGAAGGTCCTTTAACAGAAGAAGAATATGAAGAGGTTAAGCGCCATGCAGACTATGGTTACCTAATTACAAAGGAATTGATTGGTGATATATATCCTGATATCCCTTTATGGGTAAGAGATCATCATGAAAAATACGATGGAAGCGGGTACCCCAATGGGTTGAAGGGCACTGATATCCCTCTTTCAAGCAGAATTATTAAAGTTGCAGATGTAATAGATGTTTTGTATTCTCCAAGAAGCTACAAAAAATCTATTTCTGTTGACAAAATAATTGACGAACTTAAAAGATGTTGCGGAAAAGATTTTGATCCACAAGTTGTGGATGCAGCCATCGAAGTAATTAACGAAAAAATTATTTTCTATGCTGATATACTAAATTTAAATAATGAAGAAGTATTACCAGCTAATCTTTCTTTAAATACTTATAAAGGTATATTCAATTATGACGGATATTTTTACTCTAAAGAAGGGCAAAGTTATTTTAAATGCACAAATGCTATTGAAGATGTGCAAGACTTATGCGACATACTTTCAGCTTCCCTGATTGTAGAAAAACTAAATTCAGTATATGAGTATGAAGTTGAAGCTACTCCAATAGATGAAAATACATATTTACTTTCAAAAATAAGGTCTCATGAGGGGAGGAATTCAGTATCCATATTATGGGATCTAAAAGCAAAAGTACTCACATTGGATGGAAAGGATATAGAAGTCAGAGTTGCAAGATTGTCAGCTGATTATCTGCTATTTGTATGTGACAATACTTACTCTTTCAATACAGGGAGTCTTGTTGAGATGAAATTGTTGTTTGAAGATGGCGAAGTATTAACCCTAAACGGCAGAATTACCTACAGTTACTCTGCGTCTGCTGCTTCCACATATTATAAATATACTTTTATAAATATCGGAGAAATGACGCGGGATAAATTATTCAGGCAGATTTTCAGAAAACAGATCAATTTGCGCAAACAGCTGAAATTCTTGCACTGATAAAACACTTATGGCTCTTGTGGTAACCAACACAAGATACTGTATTTAGAATCGACTTTATTATTATAAAGGACATAAGCTGAATCCGTGAAAAGAAAAATAATTTTAATGTATCAAACATGGCCAAAATATAGTATATAAAGATATAAGCGAATCATATAATACCAAAAAATATAATTCACCTTAGAGGTACAACCAGTGAAATTTATTTTAACTCAGTCAGAAGAAATGATAGTTACTCATTCTGGATTAGCAATTGTTGGTTAATTAATAGATAAAACGAATTTAAGAGAACGACTCAACAACATATATATCGTCTCTTTGCTTTCCATTGTTCGGTAAATATCAAAGATAATTAAATGCATCAATGTTTCCCTTTGGCAATCTACAGGAAAAGATACCAACAACAGATTCTATATTCATCTGCTGCATCGTCTCTTTGAAATATCCGTAAAAGTGACAGGCAGATTTATTAGCATCGCTAATGTGCCCGTTTGTGGTGTTATTTGCACGTTAAGTTTACTTTCCTCTACAATTAGGATCTCCTTTGAAAAATATGAAACTTCTAAAAAGATAAAATCTAATTTTCAAAATATTATTATACTATTTTTACTAAAAACCATAATAAAAACTTTCTTATGATGCAATTATTTATAGTTGATTTAAGATAATATCTTAGTATAGCACATTTGATTATGTTCCAAATCTGAATCATAAAATAAAGAATATACAAATGCATATGGATACTAGACTTTAATAGTTCTGAATGACTGGATTTGAACCAGTGGTCTCCGAAACTGTAGATTGCGAGTTCGATTCTTGTCTCCCCTGCAATTTTTATATTTAAAATCAAGGATTTCAGGCTTTATAATATATTAAAAACATTAAACACTCATCTTTGAATGTTTAATGTTTTTATTCTTTAATTACCAATTTCTTTTTTAGGGATTCCTCAATCACCTATGAAAAGTTTATTTGTTTTTGCAATAATATATTTCATTCTAGAGTCTTTTTATAATCTTCATTGCTTATTTTTTCTATTTCTTCAACATATCCAGAATTATAATCATCATAGTCGTCATCATAATTATCAAGACCTGCTTTAGTTTTATTATATCTCGCCACGGCTTGATATGAATCCTCCGCATCGAATTGATTTTCATCTTTTGAATCCATGTAGCCCCATCCAAAAGGATACTTTATTGTTCTTTCTTCGTTTGGTCTTGAAAATCTAAGATCACTTAATTTTAAATCATTGTTTTTTGCACAATTTGCACATAAAGATGTATATGGTAATGCTTCCAGTCTATCTAATTCTATTTCTTTATGGCAATGATTGCATATACCGTATTGTCCTTTTACCATTCTTAAAAGTGCATCATCAATTTGCCTTAACACATGCTGTTCATTGTCTTTTAATGCATAGTTCTTCTCTATTTCATAAACTTCCGATCCAATGTCTGCTGGATGATTGTCTGCCAATGATAATTCTTGATAATATTCTCTTTCTGCCATCCTGCCCGTACCATCGTTATCATCCATTTCATTTAACGTATGCAATATATTGTTTTTTTCTTCAATAAGCTTTTTCCTGAAATGCTCTAATTTTTCATCATCCATTGTATCACATACCCTTCTATCACAAATTTTGCTGAACAATTTTTATTATATGGGCAATAATGTTCCCAATGACAGGCAAATTTAATAAAACAGCTCTCTGCAATATATAAATCACTATAGCTCCGAGAAGTGTAAAGCCAATCGCCATACCAAAGCCCCGCGCAAGTCCGCCTACAAAATTAAGCCATAGGAGTCTATAAGGGCTCTGCATCAATTCAACATAGTCAGCTATCTTCATTTTTTCCATCATCTCTGACATTTTGTCAATTTGTTTTTTTATCTCAACCAATAATTTATTATCCAAGCCCAATTCCTCCTATAATCTATTTTGTCTTTTTTATACAAAGTTTATTAATAATTTATTGTTTTTTCTGATGGAATATGATTAAATTAAGTAATAGAAAGATGTATTAATCAATATAATTATATAAGTTATGAAGTTTAATATTTATAAAAATGAGGCGAATTATATGAAAAAGAAAAGAAATAAAGACTTTTTTAATCCTTTTTATAATAGAACTTGGCATAGATATATTGCACTCACAATCGTTATCGTTATGATAGTGGCATTGATAGCAGCATTTAGCTTACCAATGTTAAATTTTTAAAGTGCGTTTTAAACGCACTTTAATCAATATTGTCAAGTACTTCTAATATTTCATCTACATGACCATCTACTTTTACTTTTCGAAATATCTTTTTTACAATTCCTTTTTGGTCTATTATAAACGTGGATCTTTCTATTCCCATTTTTTTCTTTCCATACATATTCTTCTCTTTATAAACACCATATTCTGTTGAAACTTTAGCATCAGAATCGCTTAAAAGTATAAATGGCAAGTTAAATTTCTCAATAAATTTTTTATGAGATTCTATATCATCCAAGCTTACACCTAAAATAACTGCGTCTTTATTTTTAACTGTATTTATATTATCTCTAAATTGACAAGCTTCTTTTGTACAACCAGGTGTGTTGTCTTTCGGATAAAAATATAAAACTACTTTTTTGCCTTTAAAATCACTTAATGATACATCATTGCCGTCACTTGATTTGAGTGTAAAGTCAGGAGCCTCTTTTTCCAATTCTATCATTTAATTTCCTCCTTCGATAATTATTTTCTTTTAATATTTCTTATCTTTATTATAACTCATTTATTATATTAATCAATGCTTTTTTAACATCTCAAAAAAGTTTTTAACATGTCAAAAAAGAAAGAGGCATAATGCCTCATTTCATATAGCTTCTTTAATGGAAAATACAAATTTTTTCACATTATCATATATTTCTTCTTTACTTCTTGAATCGTTTATCATTTTCACAATTGCACTACCAACTATTATTCCATCACAGTACGGTGCAAATCTTTTTGCCATATCAGGACCAGAGATACCAAAACCTATGGCTTTAGGCATATTTGTATATTCCGATACAGTTCTCATATATTCTTTAATATCTGTTTCAATAGAATTTCTTATTCCTGTAACGCCTTTTGTAGAGACACAATACACAAAACCCTTTCCACTTTCACAAATACTTTTAATCCTCTCTTTTGAAGTTGGTGCAACTAATGGTATTAGATAAATACCATATTTTTCAGATATTTCTTTAATATCTTTTCTTTCTTCTAATGGCAAATCAGGTATTATAAGTCCGTCTATTCCGGATTCTTTGGCTTCATTTACAAATCTTTCAATGCCATATTTGAAGATTGAATTATAATACACAAGGTAGACAAGCGGTATTTCACTTTTTTGTCTTATTTTTTTGACAGCATTCATTATATTGTTAATTTTTGTACCATTTTTTAATGCTCTTGTAGATGAAGCTTGTATTATTGGTCCATCTGCCAGCGGATCAGAGTACGGAATCCCTATTTCAATGATATCAGCTCCTCCTTCTTCCATTTTAAACACTAATTCGACGGTTACATCTAAACTAGGATCACCTGCAGTAATAAAAGGAATCATAGCCTTAAGGCCTTTTTGCTTTAACTCGTAAAATTTCTTGTCTATTCTATTCATACTTGCAACTGTATTCATTTCATTATTTAATGCGCTCATAATTCCACCCCCAAAACATTGGCAACTGTATTTACATCCTTGTCGCCTCTTCCTGACAAGTTTACAATAATAATATTATCTTTACTTAATTTTGATGCTAGTTTCATGGCATAAGCAACAGCATGAGCACTCTCAAGGGCCGGTATAATTCCCTCTATTTGTGAAAGATCCATAAAAGCTGATAATGCTTCTTCATCAGTTGCATAAACATATTGGGCTCTACCGCTATCTTTTAAATACGAGTGCTCCGGTCCAACTCCAGGATAATCAAGTCCTGCGGATATCGAATAAACCGGCATTATCTGCCCCTCATCATCCTGTAGCAGATACGTCATCATTCCGTGAAGTACACCAATGCTTCCTTTTGCCATAGTGGCAGCATGTTTATCAGTATCTATCCCAAGACCTGCTGCCTCGACACCTATAAGTTTTACTAATGAGTCATTTATAAAAGGGTAAAATATTCCCATAGAATTGCTGCCACCACCAACACATGCAACAATATAATCAGGCAACCTATTTTCTTTGCTAATGATTTGTTCTCTTGCCTCATCGCCTATAACTCTCTGAAAATCTCTAACCATCGTTGGATATGGATGCGGTCCTACGACAGATCCCATTACGTAAAATGTATCATCAATGTTTGTAACCCAATTGCGTATTGCCTCGTTTACGGCATCTTTCAAAGTCCCAGTTCCGGTTTTGACCGGCGTGACTTTTGCACCAAGCAATTTCATTCTAAAAACATTTAATGATTGCCTCTTTATATCTTCTTCACCCATAAAGATTTCACATTCCATATCAAACATTGCAGCACCTGTTGCAGTTGCCACACCGTGCTGTCCTGCTCCAGTCTCAGCTATAACTTTCTTTTTACCCATTCTTTTAGCTAATAGAATCTGCCCCAGTACATTGTTTATCTTGTGAGCCCCTGTGTGATTTAAATCTTCTCTTTTTAAATAAATTTTTGCGCCGCCTAGTCTTTTTGACAAATTTTCTGCATAGTATAGAGGTGTCGGCCTTCCGGAATATTCCTTTAAATAATATTTATACTCGTTAATAAAATTTTCATCTTTCATTGCTTTGTAAAATTCGTCTTCAAGTTCAATTAAAGCACTCATGATTGTTTCTGGCACATACTGTCCCCCAAATTTACCAAATCTTCCTATCATATTACACTCCTCACTTTATAAATAATCTCTTTTATCAAATCATAATTTTTAAAACCATCTATTTCAACACCGCTGGATACATCCACAATATCCGGTTTTAACATATTTATAGCCATTAAAACATTATTTGTATCTATACCACCAGCTAATATAAACGTACAATTCATATTTGCATCTTTTATTAAATTCCAGTCAAAGCTCTTTCCTGAGCCTCCATAAAAACCTTCTATTTTGCTGTCTAAAAGTATGCCATCAACATGATAACTTTCTATTTTCGAAATATCCTTCTTTTCACTAATTCGAATAGCCTTCCATACAAGATAGTCCTTAAAATTATCTATATATTCTTGAGTTTCATCGCCGTGAAATTGTAAAACATCAAGTTTGAGAAAATTTGCTATATATCTTACTTCAGAAATTTCTTCATTGACAAATACTCCAACCTTTTTTATGTCTCTGTCAAGATTTTCTATCAAATCATGTGCCGTATTTATATCTACTTTACGTTTACTGTCGGCAAAGACAAATCCCGCATAATCAGGTTTTAGTATATTCAGGTATTCTACATCTTCCGTGCGCCTTATTCCGCATATCTTTATCAATGCCATTATTAAACACCCTTTGAACTCATTATAAAATCTTTAATTTCTTTATTTTTGTCAATCATGTTCATAAAAGTCTCACCAATTAAAACAGCATTTACTCCTAATGATTTCAGATACTTCACATCTTCTGAAGATTTAATACCACTTTCCGATACCAACACAATATCATTCGGGATATATTTAATTAGCCTTTCAGTTGTGCTTAAATCAACATGAAAATCCTTTAAATCTCTATTGTTTATGCCTAAAATTTCAACATCTGCCTTTAATGCGATATCAAGCTCATATTCATCATGGACTTCGACAATAGCATCTAGCCCAAGTTCTTTAGCTATATTGTAAAATCTACTGAGGTTACTACCTAGGATAGCTACTATCAACAAAACAGCATCTGCGCCTATAAGCTTACTTTCGTATATCTGATACTCATCAAATATAAAATCTTTTCTGAGTATCGGTTTTGATGTAATATTTTTTACGTCATTTATAAATCTATTATCACCCTTGAAATAGTTTTTTTCTGTAAGAACTGAAATTGCATCGACACCGGCTTCCTCGTATAATTCTGCAATTTTCTTATGATCAAATTTTTTTATGATTATTCCCTTGGAGGGGGAAGCATTTTTTATTTCCCCTATAATAGATATGCGATCTTTACATAAAGCTTCCTTAAAATTCCTTAAATTCACATCGTCAATTTTGTCTAATATCTCTTCTAATGGCTTCTGTAGCTTTTCTAACTCCAATTGAGATTTTTTCTTTGAAACAATGTCGTCTAGTATCATTGTAAATACACCTTCTGATAGCTTAATATTTCATTTAATTTACCTAATGCAGCACCTGAGTCAATCAAATGCTCTGCCAACATTACTCCTTCTTTTATATTGTCAACAGCTTTGCCGACATAAAGCGCTGCTGCACTATTTAATACTACAATATCTCTCTTAGGTCCTTTTTGCCCTTCTAAAATATCTAAAATGATTTTTGCATTTTCTTTAGAATCGCCACCGTTTATATCAGTATCTCTAGACAAGTTGATACCATAGTCATGCGGATCTATCGTATAGTCTATAACTGTACCGTTTTTTACCTCAGAAACAGTTGTAGTAGTCGTCGTAGTTATTTCATCAAGCCCGTCATTTCCATAAACAACTAATGCTCTTTCACATCCTAATTTTAATAAAACTTCTGCAAGTACATGTGTCAACTTCTTGTCATAAACTCCAAGGACTTGCCCTTTAACAGAAGCAGGATTTGTCAACGGCCCTAATATATTAAATACCGTTCTTAAACCAAGCTCTCTCCTTATTTGTGCAACATTCTTCATTGCTGAATGGTATTTAGGAGCATAAAGGAATCCAAAACCTACATCATCAATAAACTTCTTTGTAATATCCGGTTCCAAATCAATTTTCACTCCAAGTTCACTTAATACATCAGCACTTCCGCTTTTGCTGGATACTGCTCTATTGCCATGTTTTGCTATTTTTACACCTGCAGATGAAGTAATTATTGCAACCGCTGTAGATATATTAAATGTCCTTCCACCATCACCACCAGTGCCACAAGTATCAATAACGTAAGGAGAATCAAGCTTTAACCTTACCGCATTTCCTATCATGGATTTAGCAGATCCTGTTATTTCATCAATTGTTTCACCTTTCATTCTAAGACCAATTAGATAACCTCCTATGAGAGCTGAGCTAGATTCACCTTTCATAATTGAATCCATAGCACTTTTTGCTTCTAGTTCTGTTAGATTTTCCCTCATTATGATTTTTTCAATAGCTTCCTTTAACATTGCAAATCCCCTCCACATAATTTTTTAATATTGATTTGCCTTCTTCTGTTAATATCGATTCAGGGTGAAATTGCAGTCCATAAACTGGAAATTTCTTGTGCTTAATTCCCATTATCGTCCCGTCTTCAGCCTCAGCAGTTATTTCAAGCTCATCCGTTAATGAATCCTTATCAATTATAAGCGAGTGATACCTCATGGCTTTAATAGGGTTTTTTATGCCATTAAATAATCCTTGCCTATTGTGAGTTACAATAGATGTTTTTCCATGCTTGATGATATTTGATTTGATTATTTTAGCTCCATAAGCATAACCTATCGCTTGATGTCCAAGGCAAATTCCCAATATCGGTATCTTAATGCCAAATTTTTCAATCACATCAATGCAAATTCCAGCATTTTCTGGCCTTCCAGGCCCAGGCGACAAAACAATACCATCAGGTTTCATTAAAATTATGTCAGATACTTCTATTTGATCATTTCGCAAAACTTTAATATCGGGATAAATTTCTCCTATAAATTGGTAAAGGTTGTAGGTAAATGAATCGTAGTTATCAATTAACAGTAGCATTATAGCACCTCCTTCAGTGCCATAGCTTTATTTAAAGTTTCATAATATTCTGATTCAGGGTTTGAATCATATACAATGCCGCATCCTGCTTGAATAAAAGCCATACCATTCTTTAAAAGCAGTGTCCTTATAGCTATGCACATGTCCATATTACCATTAAATGAAAAATATCCAACTGATCCAGCATAAAACGATCTGCTTACATTCTCAAGCTCATCGATTATTTCCATCGCCCTTATTTTAGGCGCTCCAGAAACTGTACCTGCCGGCAAACATGCAATAAGTGCATCAAATGCCGTAAGGCCTTTTTTTAAAATACCTGAAACTTTTGATACAATATGCATTACGTGGGAATAAAAGTCTACCTCCATAAATCTATCCAGTTTTACACTGCCAAATTCACTCACTTTACCTATGTCATTTCTCCCAAGATCCACCAGCATAACGTGTTCTGCTCTTTCCTTCTCATCATTTAAAAGTTCTTCCTTTAACTTTAAATCCTCTTCCTCACATTTCCCTCTTCTTCTTGTACCAGCAATTGGATTTGTAGTGACTTTATCGCCAAACACTGACACAAGGCTCTCCGGTGAAGAACCAATTAATTGAAAATCTTCAAAGTCTATATAGAACATATATGGTGACGGATTTGTAGATCTTAATCGTCTATATATATCAAAAGGATTCGATTTGGTTTTAATCTTCAATCTTTGAGATGGAACAACCTGAAATATATCACCATTCCTTATATATTCCTTCGCCTTCTCAACAATATCGCAGAATTCCTCCAAGGTAAAATTAGATTCCACACTAACTGCATCAGATTTAGGAGGAAGTTCATGAATTTTTACATTGTTTTTTATATTTTCAATCATAACATTAAGCTTTTTTTCTATTGAATCATAAGTTTCATCGTCATCTGAAAATACATTGTATATCACAGATACCGTATGTTTAAAGTGATCATAGCAAATGAATTCTTTATAAAACATAAAATACGCATCTGGTATTCCTATTTCGTCAATATTTTTACTAGGCAAACTCTCATATTGTCTTATAATATCATACCCTGCATAACCAAGTGCACCGCCTGTAAACGGCAGCTTAAGGCTGTTTCTGTCATAATCTTGTTCGATATTTTCTTTTATATAGTCAAGGACCTTCCCATGTTGTTTAATTGTACGCTGCTCTTTTTCAATTTCGATTAAGTTGCCATAACTTTTTATCTTTAAATATGGATCTGAACCAATAAATGAGTATCTTCCCCATTCTTTTCCACTCTCTGCACTTTCAAGCAAAAATTTGTTTTTTCCTTTTAAATTGTAAAAAATACTGACAGGTGTCAATTCATCGCCATTTATCTCAACATAAATTGGGAAAACGACTTTTTTATCCTTTAGCTCAGCAAATTTTTCTCTGCTTAAATTCAACATATACCCACCTCCTCAATAAAATTTGGTAATAAAAAAGTCACTCCATCCAATGGGACGAAGTGACTCCGCGGTGCCACCCAACTTATTTCATACTTATGTGGTTTAAAAAAAGCATCTCATCCACTAAGGACGAAATGCTTAAATTTCGTTATGCCACCTAAGTACAAAATATCTCTTTCAGGTACAGATTTCTCGATACCCTGTCATTTTAACGGTAGACTACCGGGTAATGCTACTTTCAAGTTCACACACCATCTCACAGGCCCATTCAATAACGCCATCAGTACCTGGCTCTCACCATCCCAGGCTCGCTTTGACTTAAAGCGATATTTACTATTCCTGTTCATCGACTTTATCAACTTAAATTAATTTAATTATATAACGTGATGAATTGTATGTCAATAAGTTTTATCTTGTCTCAAAAAAATTTAAATATAAATTACTCAACATAATACATATTACTGTGATATATATTTATTCATCTTCTCATCTATTGTTACTCCATCTGGCTTATAATCTATTTTTACAATAGAGATAACTCTTTTTGCGCCTTCCTTTACACATATGTCTTGCGCTTTCTTTACAATATCTAAAAGAATGTCAATGTCACCTTCCATAGTAGTCTCCATAGGGCTTACAAAATACTTAACACCTGTCGATTTTATGTATTCAATTACTTTATCTACAACAGGATAAATCATTTCTTCTTCAACAACCGGTAATACTTGTAAACTTATGTTTACTACATTCATCTTCATATCTCCTTAATCATGTTTATCATTTCTTTTACTAAATTGCTGGATACTATAGAAGCCTTTTTAACAAATAGATTAAAATCGCTTGTAGCATTCCCATCCGCATTATCTGAAATGCTTCTTATTATAACAAATGGTATATTGTTAAGATACGCAGTATGGGCAATTGCAGCACCTTCCATCTCAACCGCATATGCATTAAATTGCTGTCCTAGCCTTCTCGCTTCCTCTTTCGATGACACAAATCTATCGCCGGATACAATTCTTCCAACATAAGCTTTTCCATCTATATTGTCATTAGCTGCTTTAAGCGCTATATCAATCAGATATTTGTCTGCTTTAAATACACTAGTCTTCATCCGCGGTATAACTCCTAATTCATCACCAAATGCTGTCGTGTCAAAATCATGCTCTATCGCATCAGATGATATGACTATGTCCCCTACGTTTATGCCGCTTTTTATTCCCCCAGCAACACCAGTATTTATTATATAGTCAACATTAAATTCAGATATCAATATTTGCGCTGCTATAGCTGCATTTACCTTTCCTATACCTGATCTGACTAATACTGTATCTAATCCATTCAGAATTCCTTTATAAAAGACCATGTCTGCGCGATTTATAATCTCTACATTGCTGATAAAATGTTTAAGTATATCAATCTCTTCTTCCATAGCACCGATAAGCCCTATCTTATTCACTTACAAATTCTCCTTTCGTATTTTAATTAAAAAAGGGAGATATCTCCCTTTTAAATATGTGAAGCACACCTTGCACAAATCGTTGGATGTTCTTTATCTGTTCCTACTGTTTCACTGTACATCCAGCATCTTTCACATTTTTCACCTGGCGCATGGCTAATTTTAATTGTTAGATTATAATCTTCACTTCTATATGAATTATCAGGTATATTGTCATCCTCATTATGAAGAACCGTATTCGATACGATAAATACCGTATTAAGATCTTCTTCAAACTGCTTCAAAAATTCGTACAAATCGTTTGATGCGTATATATCAACCTGTGCTTCTAATGAGTGACCTATTTCTTTATTGGCACGTGATATCTCTAAAGCTTTTGAAACATCTTTTCTTATGTCAAATAATTTGTTCCACTTTTCGACTATTTCTTTATTATCATATGCATCATTAGGCTGCGGCCAATCAGCTAATTGAACGCTTTCGTAATTATTATTTGCTTCATGCTTCATATAGCTCCATATCTCGTCTGCTGTAAATGTCAATACTGGTGCTATGATTCGTACAAAACCGTCTAATATTGTATATAACGTCGTCTGAGCTGCTCGCCTTTCTTTAGATGCAGCAGGGAAAGTGTAGAGCCTGTCCTTTAGTATGTCAAGATACAAGTTGCTCATATCTACAATGCAGAACGTGTGAACAAGATGCAAAAAATCGTAAAATTCATATCTATCAAAAGACGACGTTACATCCTTAATAAGCTCATTGAACTTGTAAAGGGCCCATTTGTCTATATCAAGAAGCTCTTCGTACGGCAAAGCGTCTTTATCAGCATCAAAATCGTACAAATTGCTTAAAAGGAACTTAGCCGTATTCCTTATCTTCCTGTATGATTCCGTCATCTGCTTTAAAATTTCTTTTGATATTCTCATGTCAGAAGTAAAATCAGCAGAAACGGTCCACAGTCTTAATATATCTGCTCCGTACTCTTTTACTACATCAGCAGGATCTATACCGTTTCCAAGAGATTTTGACATCTTGCGTCCTTCACCGTCTACGACAAATCCATGTGTCAACACGTTTTTATATGGTGCCATTCCTCTTGTGGCAACAGATGTCAGAAGCGATGACTGGAACCATCCTCTATGCTGGTCAGAACCCTCAAGGTATAAATCTGCAGGCCACCTAAGACCTTCAGTAGTTTCTAAAACTGCCACATGGCTTGAACCAGAATCAAACCAAACATCCATTATATCTGTTTCTTTTCTAAACTCTGTAGAGCCACATTCACATTTTGTACCCTTCGGCAATATTTCTTCTGCTGTATACTCATACCAAGCATCAGAGCCTTTTTCACTAAACAATTTTTTAACTGCATTTATTGTATCATCATTAATCAATTCTTTTCCACAATGTTTACAATAGAAAATTGGAATCGGAACACCCCATATCCTCTGCCTCGAGATGCACCAGTCATGTCTATCTCTAACCATATTTGTAATCCTGTCTTCGCCCCATTCAGGAATCCAGTTTACTTTTCTTATTGCATTTAAAGCTTCATCTCTAAACCCATCAACAGAAGCAAACCATTGCTCTGTAGCACGGAATATAACAGGATTTTTGCATCTCCAGCAATGTGGATACGAGTGAGTTAGTGTTTTTGACGCTAATAAAGCATTGACTTTTTCCAAATCCTCTTTTATGACTTTATTGGCATCAGCATAGAATAATCCTTTGTATTTCCCGGCTTTTTCCGTAAAACACCCTTTATCATCAACAGGATTCAAAACTTCAAGTCCATATTTCTGTCCGACTATAAAGTCTTCTTCACCATGGCCTGGTGCAGTATGAACACATCCTGTACCAGCTTCTAATGTCACATGATCACCTAATATAATAAGCGAACTTCTGTCAAATAAAGGATGTTTAGCTCTCATCCCTTCTAAATCTTTGCCTTTAAATGTCGCAATTATCTCACGATTCTCAAGGCCTGTTTCCCTTTCTATATCATCAAGCATGTCTTTCGCCATAATGTAGATTTCTTTTCCATATTTAGCTAGCGCATAATCAAATTCCGGATTTAAACATATAGCAAGGTTGGCAGGTATAGTCCAAGTTGTCGTAGTCCAGATTACAAAATACAAATTATTTAGGTCATCAACAATTCCTTTGAACTTTCCAATATCATCAATTACTCTAAATTTAACATAGATTGAATCTGAGGTCTCATCTGAGTATTCTATTTCAGCTTCTGCTAAAGCTGTTTCGCAGTCAGTACACCAATACACAGGTTTTAATCCCTTGTAGATGTACCCTTTTTTAGCCATTTCACCAAATACTTCTATCTGCTTTGCTTCATATTCTGGTTTTAATGTCAAATAAGGGTTTTGCCAGTCACCTCTGACTCCTAACCTTATAAACTGCGACTTTTGCTTTTCAATTTGTGAAAAGGCAAAATCGCGACAGACCTTTCTAAACTCAACAGGACCTACTTCATTTCTTTTTATGCCCAGTGTTTTTATTGCCTGCTGTTCAATTGGCAAACCGTGGGTATCCCAACCTGGCACATATGGTGCATCAAAGCCTCTCATTGTTTTATATTTTACAATCATATCTTTTAAAACTTTATTCATGGCTGTACCAAGATGTATATCCCCATTGGCATATGGCGGTCCATCATGAAGAATAAATTTTTCCTTCCCCTTATTTTTATTTAATGATTTATGATATATATCCATATCATCCCATTTTTTTAATATCTCCGGCTCTCTTGTAGGCAGATTTGCCTTCATTGGAAAATCTGTCTTAGGCAAATTTAATGTTTTGTTATAATCCATCAGTATACCTCCTATAATTAAATAAAAAACATTAAAAAACAAAAACCTCTCACCCACAGGGACGAGAAGTCGCGGTACCACCCTAATTATTAAGGTCAAGCCTTAATCACTCATCGAATAACGGGTATATCCCGGCTTAGCTTACTAAAATTTCAGCCAGCAGCTTCGAGGTGATATATGTCAAATAAACTTATTGGCTTACACCAACCGCCAACTCTCTTAAAAGTTTAATTTGCATAAATTGTCCTCATCATCGCTTTTCACATTTTAAATAATTATACAATAATTAGAAAAGTACGTCAACATATTAAATAGTAATAGCTGATTTCACTTTGACACCTTCAATGCTTCCAAGCTTCCCAGTTAAAGCTCCAATATCATCTGTCGTTCCGTCAACAATAATAGATATTATTGACACATTTCTTTCTTTATACGGAATACCCATTCTTCCAACAATTATATGAGCATACTCGCTTAAAATACGATTTACTTTCTCAGATGTTAATTCTCTATTTAGAACTAATATACCGATTACAGCAAGCCTATTCCTCATCGTTTTTCTCATCCTGCTCCTCGTCAAAAAATTCTCTATCATCAATCGATAATACAGCCTCTAGTTCTCCTTCAAGAAGAGCCTTAAATTTAGCCTTAAAAATATTAAGCTTTCTTTTCTGATTTTCAAGTTCCGTCCTTATTCTCACAACTTCTTGATTTGCTTTTTGCATAATCTTTTCTGCTTCCTGATGTGCCTGCTGTATAATTAAGTCAGCTTCTTTTTTTGCATTTTGTTTTAAATCTTCTGCAGATTTTTGTGCAACGACTAAAGTATTATTTAGCGTCTTTTCTATATCTGTATAATTTTGCAACTTATCGTTTAAGATGTTAACCCTATCTTTCAGATCCGAATTCTCCTTATACAGTAGCTCATAATCTTCCATCACTTTATCTAAAAATTCATCGACTTCATTTTCATTATATCCCCTGAATGACCGCTTAAATTCCTTGTTATGTATATCCATAGGTGTTAACATATAATTCACTCCTTATATTCTTTTGTTATTTGTATTTTAAAATATGAATATAAATTCTTCCTTTTTTAGTTGTACCAATAATTTCTTCAAATTTAATCCTTCCACGACCCCTTAAAGATACAATATCACCCTCTTTTATTTCAAAAGAAGGCTCTAACTTCGTTTCCCAATTAACTTCGGCCAAACCAGCTTTTATCAATTCAGATGCTTTCGTCCTGGATAATTTAAATCCTGAAGCAATAATGCTGTCTAATCTTATAGATGCAACAGTTGTATTTATATCATCGTATTTTACTTCCGGCTCCATGATTTCATCCAAATTTATTGAGTATACATTAACCCTCTCTTTGCCTATCTTATGTAAATTTATCAAGATATAACTGGCTATATCATTATGAACAACAATATCACAACTCTCTTGTCTTTTTATTATATCGCCAACTTTATCTCTTTTTATACCTAACCCAAGGATGGAGCCTAACACATCTCTATGGGATAATTTCGATAAATCACCGTTTATTCTAATGGCACTTATCGGTGCTTTGTATGCATCTACTGCGTTTCTAAATTTGGGATATATATGTGCTATCTTTCTTTCGGCTGCATCAAATCCGCCAATAAACCCACAATTTATATCGTCAAATTGTGTCATCAACTTTAGCAGTATTTTTTGATCCCTCAAGCTTAAAAAATCGGTATACCTATCTCGTTTATTTTTCTGAACCCATTTTGCTATATCTTCTAGCCTTGCTATACTGTAATCCATATCTTCACCTTTTAAAACTTATTAATTCATATTAATGAAACTATATTAATTATAATTGGCCTTATAATATACTGTATAACCAACATCGCTAATATTGGTGAAAAATCTATCATCATGCTTCGTCCAATCGATGATTTAAATTGTAATCTTCTAAACGGATCCAATATAGGCTCTGTGACTGTAATCACAAATCGTGATATAGGATTACTCATATTTTCCATTCTTAACAAAGATAGTATCACCCTTATTAAGATGAGCCAATTTACAATTTCAAAAAAGTAATTTAGTGTTAACACCAATGCATAATTTGTTGTCAAATCATACCCTCCTTATTTATTTTAGATTAAACATAGAATCTACTTCATCTTGTATATCACCTGCTATATCGAAATTATCTGGCACGATTAAAAATATACTATTAGCGATTTTCTTGATTTCACCATTTAAAGCGAAAATTGCACCACTCAAAAAATCAATAAGTCTTTGAGCATCATTTCTTTCCATGTTTTGAAGATCTATAATTATTGGCTTTTTGTTTTTTATATTATCTAGTATAGTTTGTGCTTGTTCAAAATTCTCTGGCTTTAAAATAATAACTTTTATCTGAGACTGAGTATGTATATTTACTATCTTAGGTTTTTTATCAAACGGTATCTCGTTTTCCACTCTTTCTTCTACACCTTCGTCTTCCGGTTCATCAAACCCGAAAAAGTTCATAAGTTTTTCAATTACTTTAACAGCCATTTATTTTACCTCCATATTATATAATCTTTTCCCAAAAATTCCTGTACCTATACGTACTATATTGGAACCCTCCTCAACAGCAACTGTATAATCATTTGTCATACCCATAGATAAATACTTAAAGTCGACATTTTTTTGATTGATGCTTTTGGCGCAGTCAAATAATTCCTTCATCTTTTTAAAATATGGTCTTACCTGCTCTGGCTCCATAAATGGAGCTACCGTCATCAATCCCCTTATTCTAATATTATCGAAAGATTCGAGACTTTTAATAAAATCCATTACGTTCAAAGGATCAATACCATATTTAGATTCCTCTGATCCTATGTTTACTTCAACAAGGCAATCCATTACAATATTATTACTATGTGCTCTTTTATTAATTTCCTGTGCAAGGTGTATACTATCAAGTGAATGTATCATCTTTACCTTATCAATAATGTACTTTACTTTATTTGTTTGGAGATGACCTATAAAGTGAAACTGAACTTTATCCTTTAAAGCAGGATACTTATCGATTAGCTCTTGGACCTTATTCTCGCCAATATCTGTTATTCCATTGTCTATTGCTTCCTGTATTCTCTCTACATCTACCGTTTTTGTAACAGCCATAATTAAAATATCGTCTGGGTTTCTATTTACTTTTCGTGCATGTACTTCAATGTTATTTTTTATTTCTTCAAGATTCAAACGTATATCCATAAATATCCCTCTTATTTCTTTAAATAATCTTTTCCATTTACTAGAATCTGATCATACATTTTTAAGCTGTCATCTTTGCTTTCTATTATCGCATTTTCATTGTTTCGTGCTTTAATGCTTATTTCTTTAAAAACAGGTAAATCATTATCACCTAATTTGTAAATCCCATATTTGCCATTTTCATTGACGATAGATGAATTTGGCACAATAAAACCATCATAATCATTTATTATCAAATTAATATTAACTTTTCGTTTTTTATAAAAATCGCTGTAAGCATCTTTCATGCTTATAACAGCTATATGAGAATTATTAGATATTGAATACATTTTTAAAATATTTCCATCCAATAATTGCACATTATCATTAATAATGTCTATTTTTACATCTCTTCCTTCTTTTAACTTTTTACTTTCCCCATTATCTAAAACAACCAATATATACCAATTATAATTATTTATCAACTTAACTATTGGTTCACCTTGTTTTACAGCACCTGTCCGTTCTATTGGTTCTTTTTTTACCAAATTGATATCATTGTTGTTTATGTTAAATAATTTGTTAACATTCAATATATCTTCATAACTATCAAAAAAATTGCTTACAACACCCGCTTCAGGCGAATAAATTTTGTATAAATTTTGAGAGATGCTATCTTCCAATTCTTTTTTTTGGATATAAAGCTCGTCTAGATTTCGAATTGATGATGGACCGTTTTTCAAAATCTGTTCTTTTTTACTCATCAAATCTTCAATTTTTTTCTTTATATTGTTTGTAACTTTACTATCTTTTGACTCTTTGTATTCCCTATTTAATTCGTCTATTTGACTATTTATACTTTCTATATCTTTCACATATGGGTTTAAACTTTTATCATTCTTTACATACTGTATTTTATCATTGATTGAGTTAAGTTCAACTAATTTCTCTTTATCAAAAGACGGCGACACAACTTCTGCTATTTCTTTCCCTTTTGGGACTCTTGTCCCATCCTTAACAATCATATTTAACTTACCATCAATCGGTGAATCTATTGTCATCTCATCCATTACTATGTAACCATATGTCATTATGGATTCTGATAAACTGCCATATTTTAGTGGGACTGTCTCATCTTTACCACTTATTGTATTTATAGAAACTTTTCCTATGTATAGTAGAACAACCAATACTATGAAAATATTTAGTATTTTTTTCATATAACCACCTATGATAATATTCTATAAAAAATCAATTTTTCCTTCTTTTAATTTTACCTTTTGTACTTAATTTATCATATTTAAAAGCTGCGATAGTAAAATTTAAAAAGAGACCTTTTCGGTCCATGTATAAATTTTAATTAATCACTAATATCTTATTTTTTATGAATCTATTCTTCTTAAGATATCATCGACCAGTTGATGCGTTTTTAAAGAACAAATCAGTTCATCATTGTTGCTTTTTTTCTCATCTAAAGATTTTAAAAAATTCTTTACTGTACCGACAAATCCTCTTCTATATGATATGCTGTCCCAGCTCTTAAAACTACGAATATATACCCCATTATTCTCCATAATCTTTATATTGTCCATATCATCGACGACGATGCTTCGCCCATTCCCATGTATCTCTAACCTTTCATAATCTTTTCCACTATTTCTATGCATTAATCCAATAGCTATCGCATTATCTGAGCTAATCGTAACTGTTATATTCTGTGAACCTACTCCATCCTATAGAGGATGAAGCTTCCTACTTCATAGACCGTTGCCTACTGTTATTCACAGCAGGTCTTACACAATCTCCATAGGCGTAATTTCGGGAGGAACCTTCCCTACAAAAATATTACTCTTAGGCTGTTATGCCTAATTGTCTTAATCCTTCATACAACACATTTATCGCTGCATTTACATCTCTGTCTATCTCTAATCCACACTCACATTTGTGTACTCTTACTGATAAGTCTTTTTCTACTATTCTTCCACATCCTGAGCATCTTTGCGATGTATATGCTGGATTTACTTTTATGAATATTTTTCCTTCTCTTTCCGCTTTATATTCTAAAAATGCATCTAACATTCCCCATCCTGCATTTGCTATTGATTTTGCAAGTTTATGATTTTTCATCATATTTTTTACTTGCAAATCTTCAACGCATATAATGTCATTATGTTTTACTATGTTATAGCTTATTTTGTGGAGATAGTCTCTTCTCTGATTTGCTACTTTTTCATGAAGCTTCGCTAATCTTTTCTTTTGCTTTTCTCTGTTTTTGCTTCCTTTCTTTTTTCTTGATAATTGTCTCTGTGCTTTTTTTAGTTTCTTCTCTGATTTTTGTAGCCATCTAGGATTTGAGTATAATTCTCCATCTGATGTTGCAGCTATTGAGTTTATTCCTTTGTCTATTCCTATTGCTTTTTTTCTTATGACTGTTTTTTCTTTTTCTTCTTCTACTTCAATTGACAGGTTAATATACCACTTTCCTGCATGGTATTTTATGTTTATTGTTTTGACTTTTGTCGGATCAAAATTTCTATGTGCTTTGATTTTTATATGCCCTATATTTTTTATGTATACATATCCTTCTTTCCCAAAGTTTCTTTTTGCTTCGCATTGTGGAAGTGTTATAGATGTGTAGTGGTATCTGTCTTTGAATTTAGGATATTTTGCTCTTTTGTCAAAGAAGTTTTTATATGCTCTATCTAATCTTCTCAACACATCCTGTAATATCTGCGATTGTACTGTCTTGTATTCTGGATGCTCTTTTTTGTATTTTGGGAGCATATTTTGCTGTTCTTCGTATGTAAGTCCTTTGCCATATTCTTTATAATGTTTTATTCTTTGGTCTAGTGAGTAATTATATAATTTGCGGCAAAGATACAATGTATAAAAGAGTTTTTCTTCTTGCTCTTTTGTTGGTTCTATGAGAAAATGCTTACATATCATCATTTTTTCTCACCTTGGCTTTCTATATACTGTTTTATAACTTCTATAGGTGCACCACCTGATGTAAGAAGACAGTAACTTCTTGACCAAAAATATTCTTTCCAAAGTTTTTGTTTTATCTGAGGATATTCTTTTTTAATCAGTCTGGAAGATGCACTTTTATAAGCATTAATGAATTTAGATATTTCAGAGTTTGGCTCTGCTTTGAAAAGTACGTGTACATGGTCTTTATCGTGATTCCATTCTTGCAGTGATATATTATAATTAGGTGATATATTCTCAAATATCTCCTTTAATCTATTCGATATGTTATCATTTATTACCTTTCTTCTGTATTTTACAACCATTATAAGATGATAATACAATAAGAATACTGAATGATTATTATTATCTAATATTAGCATTATATCACCACTTTACTTTTTACTCCTGATAATATTATAGCATATAATGTTATGGAAAACAATAGAAATTCATCTCCCACCTATAGAGGATGGGAGACTTCTTTCAAGCCTTCGTTAAATATCAGTTTCCCTATTGCATATTATATTATATCTTCATAATATATCCAATAAAAATTTGTATAATGAGTTTTTAAAGACACTTGCATTTGTAAAAATTTTGTGTTAATATTTAATTAATTATTTTGTACAAAATTTAATAGTTAATAAATGAGACAAGGGTGTTTCATTAATTTCAATATGTTTATTAATGTCACCCTTGTTTTGTTTTACTTAAATTTACCATATTTTATATATTTTAAGTGAAAGGGGATTTTTATGCAAGAAAAAACTTTAAAAAATATCTTTAGAGAAAATGTATTTAATGACGCTGTTATGAGAGAACGCCTGCCAAAACAGACTTACAATGCTTTAAGAAAAACAATTGATGAAGGGCTTCCTCTTGATCCCAAAGTCGCTGACGTAGTCGCTAATGCTATGAAAGACTGGGCTATTGAAAAAGGAGCAACGCATTTTACACACTGGTTTCAACCGTTAACAGGAATTACTGCAGAAAAGCATGAATCGTTTATTTCACCTACTCCTGATGGCAAAGTCATAACAGAATTTTCAGGTAAAGAACTTATAAAAGGTGAGCCTGACGCATCATCGTTCCCTTCAGGCGGATTAAGAGCTACATTCGAAGCAAGAGGTTATACTGCGTGGGACTGCACATCTCCTGCATTTGTTAGAGATAACGTTCTTTATATACCAACAGCATTTTGTTCATATACTGGTGAAGCATTGGATTTAAAGACGCCATTATTGCGTTCAATGGAAGCATTGTCAAAAGAAGCTTTGCGCGTATTAAGATTATTTGGCAATACAACTTCAAAAAGAGTAATTACTACAGTTGGTCCAGAGCAAGAGTATTTCTTGATAGATAAAAAATTATACGAAAAACGTAAAGACCTCATCCTAACTGGGAGAACGCTATTTGGTGCAAAACCACCTAAGGGACAAGAAATGGAAGATCATTATTTTGGTACAATAAGAGAAAGAGTTTCCACATTCATGAAAGAGCTTGATGAAGAGCTTTGGAAGCTCGGAATATCTGCTAAGACGGAACATAACGAAGTTGCTCCGGCACAGCACGAATTAGCACCAATTTTTAATACAACAAACATAGCAACAGACCACAATCAATTGACAATGGATATAATGAAAAAGGTCGCTCTGAGAAATGATCTGGTATGTTTGTTGCACGAAAAACCATTTGCAGGTGTAAATGGTTCTGGCAAACATAATAACTGGTCAATGAGTACAGACGATGGTATAAATCTTTTAGATCCTGGCAAAACACCACATGAAAATGCACAATTTTTAGTATTTTTGTGTTCGGTAATTAAAGCAATAGATGAATATGCAGATCTACTTAGAGTATCATGTGCAACACCTGGAAATGATCACAGACTAGGTGCAAATGAAGCTCCACCAGCAATAATTTCAATATTTTTAGGCGATCAGCTAACAGATATTTTAGAGCAAATAGGTGAAAACGGTGGTGCTACAAACTCTAAACAAGGTGGAGAATTAAAAATAGGTGTAACAACACTGCCTACACTTCATAAAGATTCAACAGATAGAAACAGAACATCTCCATTTGCATTTACAGGAAATAAGTTTGAATTTAGAATGGTAGGTTCATCATCATCTATAGCAACTGCAAATTACATCTTAAACACTATTGTCGCAGAAGTTCTATCAGAAGTTGCCGATAGGCTTGAAAATGCTACTAACTTTGATGAAGAAGTACAAAAAATACTGAAAGAGATTGTCACAAACCATAAACGCGTTATATTTAATGGAAATGGATACTCAGAAGAATGGGTTAAAGAGGCTGAAAAGAGAGGTCTTCCAAATATCTCTTCAACAGTTGATGCTATACCTGCTCTTTTGAAAGACAAAAATGTAAAAGTCATGGAGAAACACGGTGTATTAAGCAAAGTCGAATTAGAGTCTCGCTATGAAATAATGCTTGAAAATTATACAAAGACGATAAATATTGAAGCACTGACAATGCTTGATATTGCTAAAAGACAATTATTGCCATCAGTCATTAAATTTATAAAAGAAGTCGCTGATTCAATAAACGCAGCAAAAGGTACAGGATTAGACGTTACGGTTGATGCGCAATCAGACTTGTTAAATGAAGTTTCCTCATTAGCAGCAGAATTCAAGAAAAGAATTGATATCCTCGAAAATGCAGTAAACAATGCAAGCAACATAGAAGGTGATTCTTTTGCTATTGCAAAATATTATAGAGATGAAGTATTCGTTAAGATGAGTGAACTGAGAGAAATAGGCGATAAATTAGAAACCTTAGTAGATGCTGATATTTGGCCACTACCGACATATGCAGATATGTTATTCTATGTGTAAAATATTCTATATACTTAAAAAACTATTGGGGTAATCCCAATAGTTTTTTATTATTCTAATTGGTTTTATAAAAAATTAAAAAGGACTTCGATACTTCTATATTTGAAGGAAATCCTTGAAATTTCTCAGTGGAGACGAAGAGACTCGAACTCTCGACCCCCACAATGCCATTGTGGTGCTCTCCCAACTGAGCTACGTCCCCAGATGAAAAGTTTATATGTATGGTGGAGGTGCGGGGAGTCGAACCCCGGTCCGAAGGTGTCACAGTAAAAGCTTCTCCGAGTGCAGTCACTGTTTTTACATTCCCTCTGCAGTTCTCCCAGTGACAGGATAACTGCTTCAGTAGCTTCATAAAATCCGATTTATCTCAAAGCTTTGATAAATCAGTTCCCCACTAAATCGACGCCCAATCCTTTGATGTGGGAATCAAAGGTTGAACGGCTGCTTATTAATTAAGCAGCGTAAGCTAAATTATCGTTGTTTGCGTTTATTTTTAAGTCCACCGTTTAACGAGCAGATGGAACCTCGACTCGCTACTTTTACCTCGACTACCCCCGTCGAAACCAGTACACCCCCATATTTATATATGCTGTTTTTCTTTAAAATGCCTTTCAATTTCTCTCTTGGCATCTCTTTTTGCTATATCTTCTCTCTTATCATATAATTTCTTACCTCTAGCTACAGCCAACTCAATTTTTACGAGTCCATGTTTTAAATAAACTCTTAGTGGTACTAATGTATAACCTTTTTGAGTAACATATCCCGTCAATTTATTTATTTCTCGTCTGTTTAAAAGCAATTTCCTTGTTCTCAATGGATCCTTGTTAAATATATTACCTTTCTCATAAGGACTTATATGCATATTGTATAAGAAAACTTCATTGTTTTCAATACGCGCAAAGCTGTCCTTCAAATTGACTTTACCCATGCGAACAGATTTAACTTCAGTACCAAAGAGTACAATGCCCGCTTCATATACTTCGTCAATAAAATAATCGTGGCTTGCTTTTTTATTTTGTGCTAATACTTTAATATTTTCGCTTGTCATAAGATAACACCTTTTTCACAAAATCACCCTACTTGTGTCAAACAAATAGGGCCTTTGCTTTTCTATTATAGCATATTAAAAACTCATGTCAAGCATCTTTATCTTTGTTGCTTCATCAGGAGACGCCAATACAAAATCTATCTCTCTCCTGTCTACATTTGCACCTACAACTTTTACATAAACTTCATCGCCTATAGAAAACTTTCTCTTCGTTCTTTCTCCTATCAACGTATATGTTTCATCATCATAATGATAGTAGTCATCATCAAGTGTATCTATATCTACCAATCCTTCTACAGTATTGTCTAGCTCTACAAAAAACCCATAATTGGTAACATTAGCGATTATAGCCTTATATACATTTCCAATTCTTTCTTTCATGTACTCTACTTTCTTCAAATCTTCTATTTCTTTCTCTGCAGAATCCGCCGCTCTTTCCCTTTCTGAAGATTTTAATGAAATGTCATTTAATATTTTGTTATAATGTTCCTGCCGCTTCTCATTCAATTTTCCATGAATATTCTCTTTAATAATCCTATGGATTATAAGATCAGGATACCTTCTTATAGGTGATGTAAAGTGTGTATAATACTGCGTTGCAAGTGCATAGTGGCCTAAATCCTCTGGACTGTACCTAGCTCTTTTAAGGGATCTTAATAAAAGCGTCTCTACAATCCTTTGTTCATTTTTTCCTCTCACCTGTTTTATAAGTTCTTGTAAAGCCTTTGGATGTATTTCATCTCCTCCAATGCCTTTTATGTGATAACCAAGATTGTGTATAAATTTATTAAATGCCATCAACTTTTCCATGTCAGGATGTTCATGAACTCTATACACAAATGGCACGTTAATCCAATGCATGTGTTCGGCAACTGTCTCATTTGCAACAAGCATAAATTCCTCAATAATCCTATGTGCTATATTTCTCTCGACTTTTACAATATCGGTTGGTTTTCCATTTTCATCAACAATTACTTTTGCTTCTTCAAAATCAAAGTCTACACTACCCCGTCTTTTTCTTCTTTCCAACAATATCTTTGCCAAATCTCTCATATTATTAAAATCCCCTACTAAATCTTTATAACGCTCTTTTAATTCATCATCGTTTCCTTCTAAAATTTTGTATACATTAGTATATGTCATTCTTTCTTTGCTTCGTATTACACTTTCAAATATATCGTGATCTACAACATTACCATTCTTGTCTATCTTCATCTTGACTGTAAGTGTCAATCTGTCCTCTGATGGATTGAGGCTGCAAATTCCATTTGACAATCTATGTGGCAGCATTGGTATGACTCTATCTATAAAGTACACACTGCAGCCCCTGTTTAAAGCCTCCTTATCAAGCTCCGAACCTTCTTTTACGTAATGACTGACATCGGCAATACTAACATAAAGTATATAATCACCACTATCAAGCTTTTCCACTGCTACAGCATCATCAAGATCCTTTGCATCTTCACCATCTATTGTCACAATATTCAGGTGGCGCAAATCTGTCCTTCCTGATATTTCTTCACTAGATATTTTATCTTCTATATTTTCTGCTTCTCTTATGACTTTCTTTGGAAATTCTTCAGGTATGTTGTATGAGCGAATCACTGACAGTACATCTACTCCAGGATCATTTTTCCTGCCTAAAATCTCAACTATTTTCCCTTCAGGACTTCTCCTTTTTTCTGGCCACTTAGTTATTTTCACGACAACTTTCATGCCATCTTGAGCATTCATAGTGTCAGCTTTTGAAATAAAAACATCTTGCGTAATGTTTCTATCATCGGGAACTACAAAGCCAAAATTGCGGCTTTTCTCAAAAGTGCCAACTATAGTAGAATTAGCCCTTTTGAGTATTTTCACAACTTCTCCTTCCCACTTTTTACCTTCAACTTTTTTTATTACCCGCACTAATACAATATCATTTTGCATTGCATTGTTTAAATTGTCTTTAGAAATAAATATGTCCTTAATGTTTTCATTTTCTGGTATCAAAAAAGCGAATCCTCTCGAAGTAGCATCTATTTTGCCTTTTATTATATCCAGTCTTTCTGATAAAGCGTACTTTTCATTTTTTGTTTTATATATTGTCCCATCTTTTTCTAAATCCTTTAATAAATCCTCAACAATGCCTTTTTGACTATAATCCACATCAAGCATTTTCAAAATATTATCAATCTTTGAAGGCTTGTAATTTTCGTCGCTAAAAAGCTCTAATAATTTATCTTTAAAATTCATACATATTCCTCGCAATCCATTAAAATAAAAATTTACATAATATTAGTATAAATACACACCAAATTTCTTACATAATTAATTTTCCAATATCTATTATAATTATAACATCTACTATGAGAAATATTAAAGAAAAACTGTTTGTGTCAAGTAGTCGTTAGCAAATTTTTTCTTCAAATTTTATCCGCATAATGTTTAATGTATTGTGAATTCTCTTGCAATTGTTTTTGCTCCATTTCTGTCTTCATATTGTTACTCTTCTTACAGTTTCTACCTTTAGTTTTGTTTTTGCTATGGATAACACTGTAGATAAAGATGTTTAAGTACAAATAAAGAACATTTCAAATTACGGTGAATTTATGATTTGGAATGGAGAAAAAATAAGTGAAAGAATAAATTTATATAATTCGGACGATCAATTATCAGCTTACCTTTATAATATATTGCATGGTAACAAAATAATTGGATATGTCATTGTAGACCCTAAAACTGATAAAGTTGTTGAATATGCTCTTGGCCAATCACCATATTCAGACTATCTTTCTGAATATATAAAAGCCAAATCAGACAAATTTAATAATAAGAAAATAACATTATTGTATGATGGACCATCAAACTATGGTGTAGCCGCAGGAGATGAAAAATCAAAATCCAAAGAAATATTTGATTTCACATATGATAGTAGTGTAAAATTAAGTGTAGATACAAGTAAGGATGCAAAAATTTATTAAAAACAAAAAACATTACAACTAATGTAACCGCATTATCATCTGGTAAAATACTTTATAATGTTGGAACAGAACAAGTTGTTGGTAATAGATCTTGTGGACCAGTAGCAGCTTATAATTTATTGTACTTCTGGGCGCATAATGGTTATCCTAAATTAATAACAGGTAATGCAGATAATGATATAGCACAACTTGCAAAAGATATGGGAACAACAGTCGGTGCAACACCTTTTTTATGGTATAAAAATGGATTAAATCAATATACAAATAGAGTTTACTATGGTCAGTTCTATACCCTATTAAAATTCTAAGGAGGGTATTATTATAAAAAAGAAATACAAAATATTGTTATTATTTATTCTAATAATCTGTTTTTTTATATTGCTTTTTTTAAGGCAAATACAAGCAATTTCTATAGTTATTTATGAAGGACATACGGTTAAAATTACTTCTTTACATTTTAATAATATTGGTAGACCATTAACTGTAGTAAATGCTATTGACAGTAAAGGCAATAAAAATATTTATTTTATAAATCAAATTCATTTTTTTAATCCACATTTGGAATATGTTGTTAACTCAAAAGATGGTATTTCAAGAGAAGATGCAATATCAATTGTAAATAATAATAAGTTATGCGATGAGATTTGGAAAATAGAGTTGAAACACGAGACAACAGAAAATCCCAGAAAAGAATTAGTTTATTGGGAGATATTAACAAATAAATACAGCTCATATCCAATGATTTTTATTGATTTTTACACAGGCAAATATAAAGTTATAGATAAAAATGGCAAAATAATAAAAAGCAATATGTAAAAGGCTGTTGGACAAAATATGCCAGCAGCCTAAAAAGTTACACTTTTCTATGTTATTTATTTTTCATCCTTTATTGCGGCTTGTGCAGCAGCAAGTCTTGCAATTGGCACTCTGTATGGTGAGCATGATACATAGTCAAGTCCTGCTTTATGGCAGAATTCAATTGACGATGGATCTCCGCCATGTTCTCCGCATATACCTACACTCAAATCAGGTCTCGTTTGTCTACCTAATTTTGTGCCCATCTCAACAAGCTTGCCTACACCATTTTGATCAAGCTTTGCAAATGGATCAAAGTCGTATATCTTCTTGTCATAGTATGATTCTAGGAATTTACCTGCATCATCTCTTGAGAATGCAAATGTAAGCTGTGTCAAGTCATTTGTACCAAACGAGAAGAACTCTGCTTCTTTTGCAATTTCATCTGCTGTAAGAGCAGCTCTAGGTACTTCAATCATTGTTCCAACTTGGTACTTAAGATTAGCATTCTTCTCTTTCAATACTTCATCGGCAGCTTTTACTATAATCTCTTTTACATATTTCATTTCTTTTATATCGCCAATTAGAGGTATCATTATTTGTGGTTCAATATTAATACCTAGTTTATTGGATACATTTATTGCTGCCTCAATTATAGCTCTTGTCTGCATCTCAGCTATTTCTGGATACTTAACAGCAAGTCTGCATCCTCTAAATCCAAGCATTGGATTAAACTCCTTAAGACTTTCTACAGTAGCCTTCAAATCTTCAAATGCCATTCCCATTTCGTTTGCCAAAGCTTTTATATCTTCATCCTCATGAGGCAAGAATTCATGTAGTGGTGGATCAAGAAGACGTATTGTTACAGGATGTTCTCCCATAGCCTCAAACAATCCTTCAAAGTCAGACCTTTGCATTGGAAGAAGCTTGTTCAATGCATTTCTTCTTTGTTCCTCAGTCTTTGATACAATCATTTCTCTCATTGCAGGTATTCTGTCTTCAGCAAAGAACATGTGCTCTGTTCTGCAAAGACCTATTCCTTCAGCGCCAAAGTTTACTGCAACTTTTGCATCTCTTGGAATGTCGGCATTTGCTTTAACTTTTAATTTTCTATATCTGTCTGCCCATCCCATCAACGTAGCAAAATTACCTGTTAATGAAGGTGGTACAGTTTTAATTTCGCCGAGATATACGTTACCTGTGCTACCATCTATTGATATGTAGTCTCCTTCTTTTACAATAACATCTCCTATTTTCATAACTTTTTCATTCTCATCTATCAAAGCAGCACTGCAACCAGCTACACAGCATGTTCCCATTCCTCTAGCGACAACAGCAGCATGTGATGTCATACCACCACGACCAGTTAAAATACCTTGTGCAACAACCATGCCTTCAATATCCTCAGGAGATGTTTCCATTCTTACGAGTACTACTTTTTCGCCTCTACCTTTTGCAGCTTCAACCGCATCATCTGCTGTAAAATATACCTTTCCTGCAGCTGCACCTGGTGATGCTGGTAAGCCTTTTGCAATTGGTTTTGCTGCTTTTAGTGCTTCCGCGTCAAACATTGGATGCAATAACTGGTCAAGCTGTTTCGGATCAACTCTTAATACTGCTTCTTTTTCATCAATCAATCCTTCATTCACTAAATCGATTGCAACTTTTAATGCTGCCTGAGCAGTTCTCTTTCCATTTCTAGTTTGAAGCATGTACAACTTTGATCTTTCAATCGTAAATTCAATGTCTTGCATATCTCTGTAGTGGTTTTCCAGCTTGTTTGCAATCTCTGTAAACTGATTGTATACTTCTGGCATAATATCTTTTAATGTTGATATTGGCTGTGGCGTCCTTATACCTGCAACGACATCTTCACCTTGAGCATTCATTAAGAATTCTCCGAATAAAGCTTTTTCGCCTGTAGCAGGATTTCTAGTAAATGCAACGCCTGTACCAGAATCATTTCCCATATTGCCAAATACCATTGTCTGGACATTTACAGCAGTACCCCAATCGCTAGGTATATCATTTAACCTTCTATATACAATAGCCCTTGGGTTATCCCATGATCTAAATACGGCTTTGACAGCTTCGAGTAGCTGAACCTTTGGATCTTGCGGGAATTCAACACCCATCTCTTGCTTGTACAATTCTTTATATCTCTTTACAACTTCTTTTAGGTTTTCTGCAGTTAGATCTGTATCGTATTTAGCACCGTTTTCTTCTTTTACAGCATCAAGGATTGCCTCAAATTTATTCTTATCAATTCCCATTACAACATCTGAGAACATTTGAATAAATCTTCTATAACTGTCATAAGCAAATCTCTCGTTATTTGTAGCTTCAGCAAGTCCAACAACTGTATCATCATTTAATCCAAGATTTAAGATCGTATCCATCATTCCAGGCATAGAAACCCTTGCACCTGAACGTACTGAAACCAACAAGGGATTTTTCTTGTCGCCAAATTTTTTATTATTTATTTGTTCTAGAATAGCCATATTCTTATAAATTTCTTCAACTATATCATCTGATATTTTTTTGCCATCCTCATAATATTTAGTACAAGCTTCTGTTGTTACAGTAAAGCCTTGGGGCACAGGCAAACCTAAATTTGTCATTTCAGCAAGGTTTGCTCCTTTTCCACCAAGTAAGTTTCTCATTGATGCATTACCTTCGCTGAATAAATAAACATACTTCTTTGCCATTTATAGTCCTCCTTTATTTATTTTATTTAATATTATGCTTGCTGTTTCTTCAACAGCTTTATTTGTTACATCAATAACTGTACAGTCTAATCTCTGCATCACCTCCTTAGCATAATTAAGTTCTTTAATTATTCTATCTTTAGCAGCATACACTGCCTTAGAATCTAATCCAAGCGATTTTAGCCTTTCTTTTCGTATTTCCACCAAATTATCAATATTTATCATGAGTCCAAATATTCTATTATGATCTATCTCAAATAACTCCCTCGGTGGATCTACTTCAGGAACAAGCGGAAAATTTGCAGCTTTAATGTATTTATGTGCAAGGTACATACATAAAGGAGTCTTTGAAGTCCTAGATACACCTAATATCACTACGTCAGCCAACAATATACCGTTAGCATCTTTTCCATCATCGTGCTTTACAGCGAATTCAATTGCATCCATCTTTTTAAAATAGTCCTCATCCAATTTCCTCTTAGGAAAGAACAAATCAGAAGGTGGTATACCAGTAGTACCTTCTATAGCATCCATAATCGGTCCCATCACATCTACTATGCGCAAATTAAACTGCTGGGCTTTCTTAAGTAGATGCTTTTTAAGCTCGTCAACTACCATTGTATGTATTATAAGACTATTTTTGTTATTTGATGCATCAATAGCTATTTCATCAATTTGATTTTTATCTCCAACATAAGGAAATTTTTTTATCTGACTTATATTAGCACCAAATCTAGAAGCAGCTATTGCCGCAACATGTTCTGCTGTATCTATACTAGAATCCGAAACGAGATAAATAACAACATTCTCATCCACAATAGTTTTGGCCTCCTAAATATTAGCTGATACCATATCAGTCATGTGGGACAATTTCATTCCCATGTGAATAATAGTTCTTAGATTAACGTTTTCTAATGATTTATAACTACCATTTTCAAACAAAATTAATTACAATAATGTCCAATAATATTATAACATAAAATATAAAAAAACCAGGCAATAGCCCGATTTTTTTTATATTTTTAATTTTGATTCTAAATATGGTTTCACTTCGTTAATTTTTAATCTTACTTGTTGCATAGTATCCCTGTCTCTTATCGTTACAGACTCATCATTTAACGAATCAAAATCATATGTAATACAGTAAGGTGTTCCAATTTCATCTTGACGCCTGTATCTCTTCCCTATGCTCCCTGTTTCATCGTAATCCACGACAAACTCTTTTCTTAAATCGTCATACAATTTATAAGCATTATCACCAAGTTTTTTTGACAGCGGGAGAACAGCCGCCTTAATCGGCGCAATCATAGGATGTAATTTCAATACAACCCTTGTATCATTTTCTTCTACCTCTTCTTCATTATATGCATCTATCAAAAAAGCCAAAGCCACTCTATCTGCACCAACAGACGGTTCTATACAATATGGTATGTACTTCTCATTTGTAATTGGATCAAAATAAGTTAAATCAACTCCAGAGTGCTCCATATGTCTCTTCAAGTCAAAATCTGTTCTGTCAGCTATGCCCCATAGCTCTCCCCACCCGAAAGGAAATCTGTATTCTATGTCTGTAGTCGCATTGCTGTAATGAGAAAGCTCTTCTTTGCTATGATCTCTAAATCTTAAATTTTCCTTTTTTAGACCTAAATTCAAGAGCCAATTCATACAAAACTCTTTCCAGTAATTAAACCACTCTATGTCTTCACCAGGTTTACAGAAGAACTCCAACTCCATCTGTTCAAATTCTCTCGTCCTAAATGTAAAATTTCCAGGAGTGATTTCATTTCTAAAAGATTTCCCAATTTGTCCTATTCCAAAAGGTATTTTTCTCCTTGTTGTTCTTAATACATTTTTAAAATTTACAAATATTCCTTGTGCCGTTTCTGGTCTTAAATATATCTCTGATTTAGAATCTTCTGTAACTCCCTGAAATGTTTTAAACATCAAATTAAATTTTCTTATATCGGTAAAGTTGTGTGCACCACAAACAGGACAAGGTACATTATTTACCTCTATGAATTGCTTTAATTTGTCATTGGACCAACCATCAACAATAGCTTCTTGTCCTTGTTCTTTCAAATAATCTTCAACAAGTTTATCAGCACGAAATCTTGACTTGCACTCTTTGCAGTCCATCAATGGATCACTAAACCCACCTACGTGCCCTGATGCTACCCATGTTTCAGGATTCATCAATATTGCACAATCAATTCCAACGTTATATTGATTCTCCTGTATAAATTTTGACCACCAAGCTTTTTTCACATTGTTTTTAAATTCTACTCCAAGTGGCCCATAATCCCATGTATTCGCTAGCCCTCCATAAATTTCGGATCCTGGAAATATAAAGCCTCGATTTTTTGCAAGAGATACTATTTTATCCATAGTCACTTCAAAAGCCATATACAAACACTCCTTCTTATGTATAAACAAAACCCTTTTTCCTACACGGCAAAAAGGGTCAATGCTCAATTTATTTTAGAATATCAGATAGTTTAAATTATGTCAATATGAAATAACAACAAATTTAATCATACTTCATTCCTTTTCTTCTTTTAAAACTGTGATCTCTTTATTTGGTCTCTCTATCTCAATAGTGCAATTAGTAAAAAACGCTAACGCAGCACCCACTATAGTAAGCTGAGGAACTATAATAGCCGAAATAGCACCTGCTGTAACCGGTATTTCTAGTATTACATTGTCATCTTTTTTGATCCTAATTTTCGTCACATTTCCTTTTTTTACTATTTCTTTTATTTTATCAACGACTTCAGAGCCAGCAACAGATAAATTTTCTGTCCATTTTTTCTTGTTTTCCTCCAGATAGATAAGGGCATCAACAACATCGCCATTGCTTTTCTCCAACGCTTCCTTCGCTTCTTTATAACTAACTCCTGCCCTTGCAACAATCTGGTCAATCTTCTCAAGATCATTTTCCACCTTTATCACCTCCTACATGTTCTTTATCTTGTCTAAAAAATTCTTTGACTGAAATATCTTGTCAAAATGAACATTCATATATTCAGTCATTAGTCTGTCTAGTTCGTCTACAGTCGCTTTTTGCACTACTATTTTTCCTATATTATTGAAGCCATATTTAAGTAAAAATCTTAATATATTTAGTGTATCTCTTTTCAAATAGAATATGTCATCTACCGCGCTTTTGCAATTATTGCATAAAACACCGCCTTTAGCTGGCGAAAAATACACAAGCTTATCTTTTTTACCACAAGATACGCAATGATCAACTTCAGGCATATAACCCATAAACGTCACAAATTTCAAGTTAAATAAAACTGCAAGTAAATCATTATTGACGGAACCTTTTTCAAGCAACAGCAAAGAATATTTCAAAAGATTATAGATATTTATATTTCTATCATCATCTTGAAGCAATTTGTATACAACATCGGCAAAATACGATGCATAAGAAAGCTTCAAAATGTCGTCATCAATCTTTAAAAAAGAATGAATTAATTCCCATTGATCCACATAATAATAATTTTGACCATGGAATAAAACATAATATCCAATAGAAAACGGGTGAGAAGACCCTAAAAATCTACTTTTAGAATTCCTTGCACCTTTGGCTATCGCCTGTATCTTTCCGTTTGTTTTTGTAAAAAGTGTAATAACTTTATCTGACTCGCCAATAAGTCTGCTTTTCAAAACAATAGATTCAGTCTTTATAAACTTCATACTAATTTGTCCTTTTTAAACTTATTATTCTCTATGGAGATACGTTCATAATCTTTATAAATCATAAAATATTCAATATTACCTGTTCTTTTAAAAAGATTCCAAATCAGATGTAAGATCATACTCTTACCATCCCTTTACAATTTGTATACCTGAACTTGTACCTATCCTATTAGCACCTGCCTTGACAATTTCTCTTGCAAATTCTGCAGTCCTTATACCTCCTGATGCCTTGACACCAAAATTTTCACCTACGGTTTTTCTCATAAGTTCTACATCATGTACGGTAGCACCGCCGCTGCCAAACCCAGTTGATGTCTTTACAAAATCAGCCCCTGCATCCACTGTAATTTTACAAGCCTTTATTTTTTCTTCATCGGAAAGATAACATGTTTCTAATATGACTTTTACGATTATATCTCCAAATGATTTAGCAGCACGCGTTACAGCTTTTATTTCATTCTTTACATAATCATAGTCTCCAACTTTAAGTTTGCCGATATTCAAAACCATGTCTATCTCTTGTGCCCCATTGGAAATAGCTTCTTTTGTTTCAAAAACTTTTGCTTCGACAGTATTAGCCCCTAAAGGAAAACCAATTACCGTACATACCTTTACACCGCTGTTTTTCAATATATCTGCAACATATTTTACATGACACGGATTTATACAAACAGACGCAAAACCGTGTTCAATAGCTTCTTCTGCTAATTTTTTAATTTGTGCATCTGTTGCATCCGCTTTCAAGAGTGTATGATCAATTATTTTTGCAATTTCCATCATAATTCCACCTTTCATACCTATACTTTAACATCAATCATCAGCTTTTGTCAATCACATAGCCGAAATTTCTTAATATACTGATATTATCTCTCCAGCCTTTTTTAACTTTTACCCACAAATCTAAATATATTTTTTGTCCAAATAGACTTTCCAGCTCAGTTCTGGCATTGCTTCCAATCTTCCTTAACATCTGCCCGTTTTTACCTATAATAATAGCCTTATGAGACTCTTTTTCGCAAAATATAAAAGCTTCAATATCCAGAATATCTTTATTTTCGCGAACTTTCATCGAATTAACTTCTACATATACTCCATGTGGCACTTCATCTTCCAAATAATTCAGTATTTTCTCCCTTATTATTTCGGATACTAAAAACTTTTCTGGCCTATCTGTTATATAGTCACTAGGAAAATATTGAGGCCCCTCAGGCATATATAATACTATTGTATGTTTCAATAAATCTATATTTTTATTTTTTAAAGCAGATATTGGCAAGATATCTTTAAAATTATACTGTGCCTTAAAATTTTCGATAGTTTTATCAACAGTTTCATGCGGAACCGTATCAATTTTATTGATTACAAGAATAACTGGTGTATCAATTGATATTAAGTGCTCAATTATATATTCATCACCAGGTCCAACCTCAGCATCCGGTTCTACCATATAAATTATTAAATCAACTTCTGTTAACGTCTTTTTCACAGATTCAATCATGATTTCGCTTAATTTATGTTTCGGCTTATGTATACCTGGTGTGTCAATGAAGACTACTTGATAATCCTCACCTGTCAATATACCTTGAATTGTATTCCTAGTAGTTTGTGGTTTATCAGAAGTTATGGCTACTTTCTCCTCTAATAAAGCGTTTAATAAAGTGGATTTACCAACATTCGTTCTACCTATTAATGCAGCAAACCCTGATTTAAATGTCATATCATCACCTCAAATATTTTTATTTGACTATCTGAAAAAATAATACTGTTATAAGTATACCAATAATTGCTCCTACAATTACTTGAAATGTAGAATGTATATTTCCCTCTACTCTACTCTGTGCTACCATAAATGCCATTATAAAACTTATAGTCGATAAGAGTATATTTTTAGATATAAACGTTGATGCAGTAGCAAGACAAAATGCAATTGCACTATGTCCGCTAGGCAAACCACCCCGTAATGGAGTTCCCTTTCCAAAATAGGCTTTTAAAATTATCGTTACTATCATTACAACTATAAGTGTTATAAATGTCACATGAGCAGGAGAATTCTTAAGCTTTGTAAGTAAAATATTCGTCCAAGGATTTAATCTATTAAAAAAAAGCAAATACGCAACAAATATTGCATTTAAAGCAGTTATCAATACAGCACCTGCAGCAATATCTTTAGCAATTTTGGCCAGAACATGGTATTCATCAGTTATTAAATCTACAATAGTTTCGACTGCTGTATTAATCATTTCAGCCATTAGAACAAGTGATATTGTAACAATTATGGCAATCATTTCAAGTTTGCTAAAATTATAAAAGAGGCTCAAAATTAAAACTAGTATTGCTGCAGCAAAATGTATTTTCATGTTTTTTTCAGTTTTAAATGTATATATAATTCCTTCTATGGCATAATTAAAGCTATCTATTAACTTTTTAATCTTCAAAAATATATCACCTTTCTATTTTTAAACGTCTCATAACTTCATCTTCTTTTTCTCTCATAATCTTTCTTTCATCATCTGTCTCATGATCATACCCCATTAAATGGAACATACTGTGAGCTGTAAGATACGCTACCTCCCTTATGAAAGAATGTCCATATTCTTCCGCTTGTTGTTTTGCTTTCTCCAGTGAAATCACTATGTCTCCAATTGGCTCCGGACCTGCTGCATCATCTTCATCATAATTTTCTTCGTCAATATCGGAGTATATTTCCTCAAATTCAACCAGAGGAAACGACAATACATCTGTTTCTCTATCTACATTTCTATAATATTTATTTAATTTGTGAATCTCTTCGTTGTCGACAAATGATACGCTTACCTCCACATCATCTACAACGCCTTCAACTTCTAAAGCTGTTTTAACAACATCTTCTACAATTTTATCTAATCCGTCAACATCTACTTTATCCTGTCTATTATCTATCAAAATATTCATTGTAACACCTCTGCTTTATTATTTTCTATTTCAGGATACTCTATCCTATGATGAAATATTCCGTTCAAAGATGTCAAAAAAGACTTAGATAAAACTTTAATATCTTTTAATGTCAAATTGCTTTCGTCTAGCTGCCCATCTTTCAACCTGTCATCAATTATCTTGTTAACCATAGCTTCAATTTCATCATCTGTCGGTTCACTAAGGGATCTTACTGAAGCTTCAATAGAATCTGCCAGCATTAAAATTGCAGATTCTTTCGTTTGCGGTTTAGGGCCAGTATACCTAAAAGAGTCTTCTTCACACAAGTCATCAGCTTTTAATGCTTTGCTGTAAAAATACTTTACAAGGGATGTCCCATGATGTTCTCGTATTAAGTTAATAATATCCTCAGGTAATTTATACTTTTTAGCCAGTTCTACACCATCTTTCACATGTGACGTAATCACCAATGTACTTAAATCTGGAGATATTTTATCATGAAGATTTTCATCAGTAAATTGATTTTCTTTAAAAAAATAAGGTCTTTTTACTTTTCCTATATCATGATAATATGCCCCTACTCTTGTTAAAAGACTGTTAGCACCAATCGCATCAGAAGCAGCTTCTGCTAAATTAGCGACAATTATGCTATGATGATACGTACCAGGAGCGTCCATCATCAATCTTTTCAATAAAGGATTGTTGGGATTTGAAAGCTCAAGTAATTTTAGAGGTGTTATTATATCAAATCCTGCTTCCCAAAACGGAAGCAATCCAATAGCAAGAATTACGCTGAAGGCACCACTAATAATTCCCCACAAACTGTTTTCTAGAACAGATACAATATTATTACTATTTATCAAACCCACACCTAATATAGATAATGTATTAACAGCACTTACATAGATACCTGCTTTGACGAAATCAATTCTTTGTTTAGAATTTACCATTTTTATGGCTCCAATGGTACCCCCAAATATGGACATGATAAAAAAGGCTTGATTAAAATTCAACATCATTCCACCAATGATTGAAAAGAAAGTATTTAGCATTATAGCAATAAATGGGTCTAATATTACAGATACAGATAATGCTAACATTTCAGATGGTATCAATAATGGATTTATATTTTTTAATGCAATAACAATAAAATAATATATAATTCCCAATAGGTAAAGTATTTGAATATATGCGTTCTTTTCTTTCACTTTTTTATTGAGCCTATTTATATAGTATACAGTGATAAACAGAGACAACAATAATAGCATAATAATCCCAGAAAGCATCGCTATATCTATTCTGCTGTTATTCTTTAATAAACCCAAAGCCTTTAAAACCTGAATTTGGTCGCTTGTAACGACTTCCCCACTTACAATGATGTTTTGGCCTTTTTTATAAACAACTGGCTCTACTTTTTCAGCAGCTTCTTTCCTAGCAAGTTCCGTCTCGCTAGTATTATATATCATGTTAGGAGAAATCACCGATGATATTATAGTGTAAACTATCGGTTTTAAATCCTGACTTAAATCCGAATTATCAATAACGCTCTTTACACTACTTAGTGCCCCAGATAAAGCATCATCAGTTATCTGCCTCGACATTGTAGCCTTTTCAGTAGAGATTGCCAATGACTCAACAGCGATTATAGTATTGTCTTCAGCAGAAAGTAAAGTTTTAAGCGACTGATCATCCAGTTTTATTGGAAGTATTTCTTTTAATGTATTTAGTTTTTCATCTGGTTGTGCATTAGATTTTCTTATATTCCTTAATTTGTTAAAAAAGTCGGTTAGTTTCACGTACGACTCTTGGGCAACATTTTCATCATAATCATATTTTGGATTTACACTATTGACTGCTTCTTGAATCTTTTTCTGTGTTGCCAAATTATCTACAATGTCTTTAGGTGCTTTAATATCTATCTGGGCAACATCGCCTGCTTTAATATCAAATTTTGGCGGAGTTATAGCTGTATAGAATAAAAATATTGATGCAACTATGTATATTACTGTAAAATATATTAAATATGCCTTTTGACTTAACAATATTTTTTTTATTGGCATGTCCTTAATTAACATCTAAATTAATCCTCCCAAGAAGAGCTTTTTTCATCTGTACTGCCGTCGCTTTCTTTAGAATTTTCATAAGTTTCATATGCCTTTACTATTTTTGCAACAAGAGGATGTCTTATAACATCTTGTTCTTTTAATAAAACGAATTCTATACCTTCTATTCCATTCAATATCTCTATAACATCTTTTAACCCCGATCTTTTCCCTTTAGGCAAATCCACCTGGGTTATGTCTCCTGTTATAACAGCCTTAGAACCAAAGCCAATTCTCGTAAGAAACATTTTCATTTGCTCCGGAGTAGTATTTTGTGCTTCATCAAGTATAATAAATGAATCGTCAAGAGTCCGTCCCCTCATGTAGGCAAGTGGCGCTACCTCTATTAAGCCCTTCTCCATGTACTTTTGAAATGTTTCGGCTCCCAATATATCATACAGGGCATCGTACAGCGGTCTTAAGTATGGATCAACTTTTTCTTGCAAATCACCAGGCAAAAATCCAAGCCGTTCTCCTGCTTCTACAGCGGGTCTAGTTAAGATTATACGCCCTATTTCTTTGTTCTTTAAAGATGTGACAGCCATAGCCATAGCCAAATATGTTTTACCTGTACCTGCCGGCCCGATTCCAAAAACTATCTCGTTGTTTCTTATTGCATTCACATATCTCTTTTGACCATACGTCTTACATCTAATCTGTTTCCCTCTAGATGTTATGCAAACAATGTCAGATAATATTGATTTTAGTTTTTCTTCCTCTCCCATGTTAACTAATCTCATAGCGTATAATACATTTTGAGCCGTTATTATCTCACCGCTATTAATAATATCAATGAGTTCACTAAACACTTTTTCTGCACCATCAACATTACTATCTTCACCGCTAATTTTAATCATATCATCGCGAACTACAATTTTTACATCCATTCCCTCTTCTATCAATTTTATATTTTCGTCAAATTTTCCAAAAAGATTTGCCGCTTGTTCTATATTATTAATATCAATTGTTACTTCTTTCAATTTTTACCTCCGTATTATAATTGATATTTTCTTGAGTCCCTATATCCTCTATTACTTCTACTATAACGTCAGCTCGTAATACATTAGTATTAACCATGGTTATCTTTTCTTGTCTACTTACTATTTTAGCATCTTTCCCAAAAGCCGGTTTTATATTCCTCAGCGCTTTGTCAATTGCTAGCTTCTTCGCCTCATCTTTCGCAAGTATCTTATCAACCGGAACAGTCTCATAATACGTTTCACTTATTATCTTTACTGGTGAATAGCTTGATGTTATGAATTTTACTTCTTTATCATAATTTTTAAAATCAATCTTTCTGGGAGATAAAGTTAAATTGCTATTCCCCATTGATATTTTCGTTACGGTAATTTTCTTTCCGGTTCTTTCATATTTTTGCTGTGTTAAACTTACATCTGCATAACCTTCATACCAAGTCCTTGCCAATATTGTACCCATTGAATGCACAAACCGTGTTTCAGTATTTGGTCTTTCAACTATGCCGGATACTAATACATCTCCTACTTTTACAGTATCTCCAACTTTTTTAACAGCGTCTCCTTCTAATACTGTCATCTTATATATTATACCATCTTTTTTAGCTATTATATTACATGGTACATTCTCCTGTAAAATCGCTGGTGGAATAGTTTTTTTTACAACTTTAACAATAGCTTTTGTTCCCTTTATATCGATCCCTATCCAAGCTATATCTTTTACATCGATTAAAAATTCTTGCTGTATCTTCGGTATATCAATAGCTGACTTAGAAACACCAGCCTTAAGACCTAATTTATCGAGTTCTGATATTATAGAACTTTCATCTACATTTTTCGGATTTACAATCTCTACAGACCAAATAAACATTGAAAAAATATATGCCAGTATAATACATGATAATGCACCAATTACAAGCATTTTTCGTCTTCGCAAATAAAAAATAATAAACGGAAGACCTTTTTTTTCGACAATAAATACCCTGCAATTAGTTACTTTTGTATATGGCAAAAGCAGCTTAAAACCTTTTAAACTAATCTTTGCAACTATAGTAGTATGGTCTGTCCTTTTTACATCCCACACATATATGTTTTTCGATATAACAAGATTTAAAAATCTTTCAATTGATAAACCTTCAATTCTTATAATAGCATACCCGTATAAAAAATTCCACAATTTTATTGCTAGCAAATAAATACCTCCTTTGGGGAAATTGAGATAATTCGTAATATTCACTAGAATGGCAAAAAACACTGCATAATTTTTTAACATTTTTGCATAAAACTTTGCATCTTTATACAATTATTTCTATGCTTAGTATTTTCCCAGTAATTACTAAAATTTCTGTCATAACTGAATTTATAATCATGTTCTTGCCAGATATTCTAATCATTCCTATTGTTGAATTAATTCTTATTCTTTCTGGTATATACTCTATTATGCCTCTATGATTTTCAACTGTTATTTGTGTATTACCTATTACGGTTATCTTAGGAAGGTTCAGTAATACCTCTTTTGGAAAGTCAACTAAATTTAAAATTCCTTCTTTTATGGTGTTTGACTTCATGATAAAGCCCCCTCCCGTTAAATTTTATGAATTATCAAGTAAAAACATTCTCCTCAGGATTTTAATATAAAAAATAAAAAAAGCATGGATTTTTGTATCCTATGCTCTACATTACATTAAAAACAAAAAAACTTGATACTTTAACGTACCAAGTTTTTTTCTCACTGTAAATGCTGTGAAACTATAGTTTTAACTTTATTGCCATCAGCTTTGCCCTTTACAAGAGGCATTACTTTGCTCATTACTTTTCCTATGTCGTTTTTATTTGAAGCACCAATCTCATCTATAACACCTCTAACAATTTCATCAATCTCATCGTCAGACAACTGCTGAGGCATATATTCAAGCATTATTTCAATTTCACGGTTAGCTTTATCAACCAAATCCTGCCTTCCACCTTTTTCATATTCGGGCAGGACTTCTTTTCTTTGCTTTATTTCCCTTGAAATTACATCAATGACCCCATCATCATCAAGTACTTTTCCAGTATCCTTTTCAACTTGCAATATTGAAGATCTAACCATACTTAATATATTTTTTCTGAATGTGTCTTTTGCTTTCATTGCATCAACCATATCTTTGTATATCTGCTCTTTAAGGGCCATAAACACACTTCCTTACTTGCCAAATTTGTACTTTCTTTTTCTAGCTGCTTCTGATTTCTTTTTGCGTTTTACACTTGGGCTTTCATAATGTTCCCTTTTTCTTAATTCAGAAAGCACGCCACTTCTCGAGCACTGACGTTTAAATCTTCTCAATGCATTATCAAGGGACTCATTTTCTCCAACTCGAACTTCTGACACTATAATCTCCCTCCCTCCGGATAAACTGCCGAATGTAAACTGCGTATATTGCTACGATTACTATTGGGATATCTTAATATATTATAATCCTAAAACCAATTTGTGTCAATGTTTACCCTGGAGGCCATGTCATAAATCTTCCACCTAGAAGATGAAAATGTATATGATGAACTGTTTGTCCACCATCATCGCCACAATTTGACACTATCCTGTATCCTTTTTTATCAATTCCATATTGACTGGCAAGCTTTTTAGCAACTAAATAAACATGCCCTACCAAATCTTTGTTATCTTCACTAATATCTAGCGGCGATTCTATGTGCTCTTTCGGCACTATAAGCAAGTGAACTGGCGCTTGTGGATTAATGTCAGGAAAGGCAACTACATATTCATCTTCGTAAACTATTTTTGAATTTATCTCTTTGTTTATAATTTTGCAAAATATGCAATCACTCAATTCATTTCACCTCCTTAAACTAATTTTCCAATTGCAAAATCTTCTTTTACTCCAATTAATTTAACCGGTAATATTTTGTTTTTGATTTTTAAATCTGATTCCACTGCAACTCTTATATAATTGTCGGTAAGACCCTCAACATAACCTTCAACATCTTTAACGCTTTGTTCAAATAATACATTTAAAGTGCTACCGACAAATTTCTTATAAAATTTTGCTTCATTCTCCTCAGAAAGTTTAATTAGTTTTTTGCTTCTTTCTTCTTTAACCGAATTTTTAACTTGGTCCGGATAGTTTGCCGCTTTTGTCCCTGCCCGTCTCGAATATTTAAAAACATGCATTTTGCTGAACTCTATTGACTTTAAAAACTCATACGTCTCATTAAACTCTTCATCAGTCTCACCAGGAAATCCAACCATAACATCAGTAGTTATTGCAACATCTTTAATGTACTTTCTTATCCTATCTATTATTTCCATGTATTCACTTGTTGTATATTTTCGCCCCATTCTTTTCAGCGTACTATCTGAACCGCTTTGCAGCGATACATGATAATGTCTACAAAATTTTGGTAAAGATGCCACTTCTTTAATAAAATCTTCCGTTAAAAACGTCGGTTCTATAGAGCTCATTCGTATTCTTTCGATTCCATCAACTTCATGAATCATTTTTATTATATCAAGCAAATTTATATTTTCCAAGTCTTTTCCGTAAGATGCTACATGTATTCCCGTTAATATTACTTCTTTATATCCATTGTCACGTAATCTTTTTACTTCATCCAAAATATTATCAGGCCTTCTGCTTCTTACAGGTCCTCTTGCATAGGGTATAATGCAATAGGTACAGAATTGATTGCAGCCATCTTGGATTTTTAAATATGCTCTTGTATGTCCTTCTTGTGCTGATATTTTTAGCTCTTCAAACTTTTTATTGTCAAATATATTTTCTACAGCGTTTATCTTTTCTTTATCACCGCTAACTTTTTCCACTAATTTAACGACTTCGCCTTTATTTTTTGTACCCAAAACGATATTAACTTCTGGCAAATTAAGAACTTCATTTGATGCTACTTGTGAATAACATCCTACTACAGCAATTATAGAATCCGGATTTATTTTTTTTGCCTTTCTTATCTCCTGTCTTGATTTCATGTCTCCTCTGCCAGTTACAGTACAAGTATTTATTATATAAACATCTGCATATTCATCAAAGTCTACTACATCATAACCTGAGTTTTTAAAAATCTCAACCATAGCTTCTGTCTCATACTGATTGACCTTGCACCCTAAAGTAAAAAAGGATACGATTTTTTTGCGGCCATATATATTATAAAACTCTTCATTGCTGAGAGCTAAATTTGCTTTTGCCACTTTTAAATATTCCTCCTACTAAAAATAATACAATATTTATTATAACATTTAATAAGATATAAAAAAATAAGCCTCTTATTTTCGCTTTTTTACTTTAAATTAAGAGGCATATAAAAAGAATGTGTATATCTATCCTAAATCTCCAAGTTCATATAAGATAATAGAGCTAGTAACAATACCTGCAGTTTCTGTCCTCAAAATTCTCGGGCCTAATGTGACAGGTATTGCACCATATTCTATGGCTGCCATTATTTCATTTTCAGAAAATCCTCCTTCAGGTCCTATAAATACACAAATATTTTTTGCGTTAAAATTTTTCTTTAAAACATCTTTCAATCTCATATTAGTCTCTTTTTCGTAAGGTATTAAGCATAAGTCAAATTCATTCAAACTTTCTAATGCATCTTTAAAACCTACAGGCACTAAAACATCGGGCACTATAGATCTGCCCGATTGCTTTGATGCTTCCAGAGAAATTTTCTTCCACCTGTTGATTTTGTTGTATATATTTTTTTCTTTTATTTTTATTGTAGAAAATTCAGTCTCAACAGGTACAATCTTTTTGATGCCAATCTCAGTACATTTCTGAATAATCAAATCCATCTTATCAGATTTTGGAAGGCCTTGATACAATGTAATGTTAATTGGGCTTTCTACAACTTGATTATACTCTTCAATTATTTTTAATATAACAGAGGAATTCTCAATATCAAGAATGGAAACAATGTATTGATTCTTTCCATTGGAAATTATCAATTTCGTTCCAATCTTAAATCTTAAAACATCTATTATATGATGTGCATCGTCACCATTTATTCTTACAATCCCATCTTTTATATCTTCATTTTTCACAAAAAATTTTCTCACAGCAAATCACTTTTTCTTAGATAATATAGCAATCCATTCACCATCTTCTTTTATATCAATTATATCAAAATATTTCGAAATAGCATCTAAAACATCGTTTTTCCTATCTTTTATTATACCGCTAGATATGAATATTCCATTTTCATTAAGTTTTTCATAAATATCGTAAGTAGCTTTGATAATTATATCAGCTATTATATTTGCCACTATTAAATCAGCTTTTCCAGTTAGCTCATGTAAAAGATCACTTTTAAGAACCTCAATATTATCTAAATTGTTCAATTTGACATTTAAAGATGCCACTTTTATAGCTACATCATCCAGATCTACTGCATAAACTTTTTTTGCACCCAATTTCGAACTTACAATCGACAAAATACCTGTACCACATCCAACATCAAATACTACATTGTTAGGCTTTACATAATCTTCGAGAAATTCTATACACATCTTTGTCGTTTCGTGGCTACCTGTACCAAATGCCATGCCTGGGTCTAGTTCAACAACTATTTCATTTTCTTCTGGCTTATAATCTTCCCATGATGGTTTAATAACAACGCGTTTCCCTATTTTAAAAGGTTTATAATACTTTTTCCAACTGTTAGCCCAATCATCGTCATCGACTTCCGATGTTTCAAATGTAAAATCACCTATGTCTAAATTATACTCCTTTAGCCCCATTATCCTGTCCTTTATAATGCTAACTTTGTCTATTGTATTTGGCATCAATGGAAAATAAGCTGAAATAACGACTTTATCAGTGTTTACAATCATATCGGGATCAACATAATCCCACTCACTGTCATCATTAAGCATTTTTAAATCATTAGGATCTTCAATAACAACACCACCAGCACCAATTTCATGCATAATATTCGTTATAGCCTCTTCCGCTTCAACTGAAGTTGTGACTTTTACCTCAAGCCATTTCAATCATATCACCCTTTTTTATGCTCCAAAAGCATCTTTTACTTTTTGAAAAAAAGATTTTCCACCGCTATCATTGCTGAGTTTATCAAACTCCCTCAATAGCTCTTTTTGCTTTTCTGTCAATTTTTTAGGAACATCAATATACACTTCTACGAATTCATCACCACGTCCTCTTCCATTAATATGAGGTATTCCTTTATTTCTAAGCCTAAACACTGTTCCAGTTTGAGTTCCAGGTGGAATATTGTATATAGCTTTGCCGTCAAGAGTTGGAACTTCTATCTCTGCACCAAGCGCAGCATCTACAAAGCTTATGGGCATTTTAAGCAAAACATTAAATCCATCCCGCTTGAATATCTTATGTGGTTTTATGCTTATTACAATAAAAAGATCTCCATTAGCTCCTCCTCTTTCCCCTGGTTCACCTTCACCTCTTAATGATACCATTTGTCCTTCATCAATTCCAGCAGGTATATTGACTTTAAGTTTCCTTAGTCTTCTTATTTTCCCACTTCCATGGCACTTTGAGCATGGATCTTTGACTATCCTGCCTTCTCCATGGCACCTAGGACATGTTCTTACATTGACTATCCTGCCAAACGGCGTATTTTGTGTTATTCTGACCTCACCTGTACCATGACATTCGGGGCATACCTCTATTTTCGTTCCCGGATTAGCACCTGTACCATTGCATCTATCGCATTTTTCATATCTTTCAATTTCAATTTCTTTCTCTACACCAAATGCAGCTTCTTCAAAAGACAAAGTTAAATTAACTCTTATGTCATTCCCTTTTTGAGGACCGGTTTTTCTTCTAGCACTACCACCGAACATATCACCAAATATATCGCCAAAAATGTCGCCAAAACCGCCAAAATCAAATCCACCCTGGCCAAAACCACCAAAGCCACCAAAATCTCCTTGATTAAAACCACCTTGGTTAAATGCTGCATCACCAAATTGATCATACTGAGCTTTTTTCTGAGGGTCAGACAAAATCTGATATGCTTCATTTATCTCTTTAAACTTTTGTTCTGCTTCTTTATTGCCTGGATTTAAGTCAGGATGGTACTTTTTTGCAAGAGTTCTGTAAGCCTTTTTTATGTCTTCATCGCTGGCATTTTTATCAAGACCTAATATTGCATAATAATCTTTAGCCATACACATCACCTGCCTTTCTCAACATGAATGAGAACCAGGATTGCCCTGGTTCTTATTTATTTTATTTGTTGTCATCTTCCATCTTATAGTCTGCTTCATATACATTTTCTTTATTAGATGTTCCATCACCGCTGCTATAGCTATTTGTCTGACCTGCACTGCCTGTCTGTTGATATATGCGTGAAGACACATTGTAAAATGCTTGTGACAATTTTTCTGAAGCGCTTTTTATAGCGTTAATGTCGCTGCCTTCAAGAGCTTTTCTTACATTTTCTATCTCTTTATTTATATCATCTTTTTCTTGCTGTGTCATCTTGTCTGCCAAATCTTTCATGGTCTTTTCGGCTTGATATATTAATGAATCTGCATTGTTTCTTACTTCTATCTCTTCTTTTCTCCTTCTGTCTTCTTCTTCGTGCTGTTTTGCCTCATTCATCATCCTGTTTATCTCTTCTTCGCTTAAATTAGAGGAAGAAGTGATTGTTATGTTCTGAGATTTTCCTGTACCTAAATCTTTTGCAGAAACATGGACAATACCATTAGCATCAATATCAAATGTAACTTCTATCTGAGGCACTCCTCTTGGAGCAGGTGGAATTCCCGTCAATGTAAATCTTCCAAGAGTTTTGTTGTCCCGAGCCATCGGTCTTTCACCTTGCAAAACATGTATCTCAACAGATGTCTGCCCATCTGCCGCAGTAGAGAATATCTGGCTCTTCTTTGTAGGAATCGTGGTGTTCCTTTCTATTAATTTTGTGAATACACCACCCAGCGTTTCAATGCCAAGTGAAAGTGGCGTAACATCAAGCAAAAGGACGTCCTTTACTTCGCCGCCTAATACACCACCTTGAATTGCAGCTCCAATTGCAACACATTCATCTGGATTTATGCCTTTATGAGGCTCTTTCCCCATTATTCTTTTTACTGTCTCTTGAACAAATGGTATTCTTGTTGAGCCACCAACTAAAATAACTTTATCTATATCAGATGGGCTAAGCTTCGCATCGCTCAAAGCACGATTTACTGGTTCAACTGTAGATTGTACTAAATCATTTATAAGTTCCTCAAATTTCGCTCTTGTCAAGTTAACGTCTATATGTTTTGGTCCTGTAGCATCAGCTGTTATAAACGGTAAATTTATATTAGCTGTCATAGCAGAAGAAAGCTCTATCTTTGCTTTTTCAGCAGCATCTTTTAATCTCTGCATTGCCATCTTATCATTTCTTAAATCAATTCCATATTCTTTCTTAAAGTTATCTGCAAGCCAATCCATAATTCTCTGGTCAAAATCATCACCACCTAAGTGGTTGTTACCACTAGTTGCTAGAACCTCAAATACTCCATCTCCTATCTCGAGAATGGAAACATCAAATGTACCGCCACCTAAGTCATACACCATAATTTTCTGATTTCCTTGTTTATCTAATCCATATGCCAATGATGCAGCCGTTGGCTCGTTGATAATTCTCTTTACATCCAATCCTGCTATTCTACCAGCATCTTTAGTAGCCTGCCTTTGGCTATCATTAAAATATGCTGGTACAGTTATTACTGCTTCGGTTACTTTCTCGCCAAGATATGCTTCAGCATCTGCTTTTAACTTCTGTAAAATCATAGCTGATATTTCTTGTGGTGTATAGCTTTTTCCATCAATCGTAACACGATAATCTGAACCCATGTGTCTTTTTATGGACATTACTGTCCTCTCTGGATTTGTTATAGCCTGCCTTTTTGCTACTTGGCCTACTAATCTTTCACCTTCTTTTGTAAAAGCAACAACTGATGGTGTAGTCCTAGCACCTTCAGAATTTGGTATAACTACTGGTTGTCCTCCTTCCATAACAGCTACACACGAAAAAGTTGTACCAAGATCAATTCCTATAATTTTTCCCATCGTCTTTTCCTCCTATTTAAAACTTTATTTTAGCTTTTTGTAAAACCCTAAAATTATTGATTTTAAAGGGTTTTACTTTATATATCAGCAGGATTTTCCTCCACTTTTGCCGAATTATATATTATACCAAATATTCTAAATCCAACCAAAGTGAAAGGAGATCCTGCATGATAAAGCAACTTAATTTTTCTGATTTTATTGATGATTTTCATAAATTTATTGTTGTTCAAAAACCTCAGTTGCTTGAGCTTCTTGACCAGTATATTAATATTTCTGACTTAATCCCTGTAAATTGGTATTTTCACTATAATAAAGCTACTGGTCGCCCTCATGATAATTCTCTCGATTCAATTGTTTCAACCTTATTGCTGCAAAAGTTACTTTCTATACCAACTATTGATTTACTTATTACTTTTTTGTCATTTTCAAAAGAACTCCGTGATTTTTGTGGGCTTAATACTGTTCCTGATGCTTCTTTTTACTCAAGGTTCAAACAGGATTACTGTGATGACATTGAAGCCTTCTTTCATAAGTTAGTCGATATTACTGAACCTATTTGTCAGGAAATTGGCCAAGCCCTTGAAAAAGAATTAGGCATCAATCCTGCTGAAGTTTATATTATGGATACTACTGGTATTGAATGCTATGTTAAGGAAAACAACCCCAAATTCTTTAATGCTCTTGTTAAAAAGCTTCAATACTTTAACAAGGACAAGTCAAAAGAAGACATCTATAAAATGGCCTATAATCAAATGCCTAAAACTGCTTCTGTTGACCCTAATATTAAATTGCAATATATCAATGGTACTTTCTGTTATGCCCACAAAACTATAGTTGTGTCTAATGCCCTCGGCATTTTAAGACATATGGACTTTTGCGATTACCAGCCGGATTTTAATGATTATACTGATAGCTCTGAGCCCGCATCCCCTGAAGAAGTTAAACTTACATGGGATGGAAAACTGCTTATACCTGCTATGGAGAATTTTTTTGAGCGTCATCGTAACTTTAATATTTATGCTATGACTGCTGATTCTGGCTTCGATGATGTCCCAAACTATAAATATCTCTTTGAGAATCATGGCATTCTGCCTGTCATTGCTCTTAATCCTAGAAATACCAGAAAAAATTTCGGCAAGCCAGGAATTAATGAAGATGGTATTCCTACATGCCCAAAGGACCCATCTCTTCCAATGAAATGGGATGGCTCTTGTAAAGGTAAAAACCGTTCCTTTAGGAACAAGTTTATTTGCCCTAAAACTGAAAAGTTACCTGGTGGCAAATATGTTTGTTCCTGCGAGGATAAATGTACAACTTCCGATTGTGGCAGAATGTTTTATACATATCCCAAAGATAATTATAGAGTTCATACCCCTATTCCTAGAGATACAGAGCAATGGAATCAAATAGCTGATTTTCGACATATCATTGAGCAGGTTATCTCTAGGCTCAAACTTCCCCTGCAGCTTGGTAATCTCCAGGCTAGAGACCGCAAAACCATCAAGGCAGATTTCTTCATGGCTGGTGCTGCGCATCTTATTACTGTTTTACTAGCATACCGTATGGGAGCTATAGATAAAATTCGTTCTGTTAAGTCTATAGCTGCTTAATTCAACAGCCAGCTAAACTTAAGCATCTACCTCATTTGCATAAATCATTGGGGTCTATTTGTCATGCCTGTTTTTTTCTGTTTTCAATGTTCATCAATAAAATTCAGACCTTTCTTGATTAAATGTACTCTCTGGTATACTGTATCTTTCCTATATCTTCCTCTATTGATTGCTATCTGTAAATTTTTATCTCATAGTTTCACAATTACCTAAAAACTTTATTTTGCTACTTTGACCATACTTGGTCTTATTACTTTATTATTAAACATATATCCCTTTTGAAATACCTCAATTATTTCATTTTCTTTTTTGCCCTCTGCCTCTTCCTGCATTACAGCATGATGTTTGTATGGATCAAACATCTGGCCTAAAGACTCTATTTCTTTCACACCCATTTTTTCTAAAATACCTTTAAATTGTCTATAAATTAAGTTAATACCTTCTTTGAAGGACGCATTTTCGCCATTATCATCATATTGCGTCTCAAGAGCTCTTTCAAAATTGTCTATAACAGGCAATATATCTAGTATCACCTGTTCTTTGCCATATTCAATGAGATCTGCTTTTTCTTTTTCTGTTCGCCTTCTATAGTTCTCAAATTCAGCTTTTAATCTTTGAGCCATTTCTAGATACTCGTTAGCTTCTTCCTCTTTCTGTTTTAACCTATTTTTCAATTCTTCAATTTCTCCTTCGTCATTGTTCTTTTCTTCATTTGAATTATCACTTTCCACATTTTTCTCATCTTCACTGGTATTATGAGAAGAATCAATGTCAGCACTATTTTCGCTGCTTAAATTTTCATTATCATGAGAAACATCTTTTGCACTATTATTCTCTTCTTCATTGGTTTGATATTCTATCGTATCTTTTTCTTTATCCAATTGTTTCACCTCTTATTTTCTTGATATATATACGATAAAACTTTTGATAGTTCGTTAGACATCATATTTATCTCATTTATAAGCCTTTTGTAATTCATTCTTGTAGGCCCTATTATGCCAAAAGTGCCAACAATTTCACCATTTATTTTGTAGGTGGATTTTATAATACTTAAATCCCACATTTCTTCAAATTTGCTTTCGCTACCTATAGTGACTTCTATTGAGTCATCCTCAGGTTCCAATACCGAATTCATGATATCCCTGTTATCAATCAAATCAAAAAACGTCTTGGCTTTAAAAAGATCTTTGTATTCAGGAAAATTAAGAATATTAGAAATACCTTCCGAATACAAATCTGTTTCATCCATCTGCTTTAAGCCGTTTAAAATTGTATCTGTAATTTTATCTATAAAACCTATAGCATTGCCAGACTCTTTTTTAATTTCATCCCTTAACGTTTTATCAACTTCTCTTTTTCTTTTTCCAATCATTTTATTATTAATGAGGTTATTTAAAAACTCAAATAAATTGCTATCAATATTGTCTTTCAGGCTTATTAAATAATTTTTCATAATGCCTGATTCTGTCATTACAAGAAGTATTAATTTATTAGAATCAACAGGTAATATCTGTATTCTCTTAATCGTGTTTTCATCAATTCGTGGCATTTTTACTACAATAGTGTGATTAGTAATGCTTGATAACAATTTTGCGTACTTTTTTACAATCTCGTCAATTTCTGCAAACACTTCATTAAAAGATTCAAATTCATAATCATATGTTTCATTTAAATAGTGCTCTAATATATTATTAACATAAAATCTATATCCTTTATCTGATGGTATTCTACCTGCCGATGTATGTGGCTGTTCGAGATAACCCATTTCTTCCAAGTCAGCCATCTCATTTCTAATTGTTGCAGAACTTACACCAAGGTCATAACGTTTTGCTATTGTACGAGATCCAATTGGCTCTGCCGTCAAAATATAGTCATTAATTACTGCTTCTAATATCCTCTTCTTCCTATCATCTAACGGCATATTCACCACCCCAAATTCTATTATTAGCACTCTTAGCTTGAGAGTGCTAATCACGATTTAAAAATACCACTATTGTGGATATTTGTCAATACTCTAAAACAAAAAATCCTCAAACACATTATTTGATACATCTATACCTTTCTGTGTTAACTTAATATTGTCGCCTTCTCTAATTAAAAGATTTAATCCAATATTTTTATCAATAGCATTTTTAAATATCGAAAACATGCTTTTTCCAAATCTAGTCTTAAAATCTCTATCATAAACGCCATCCATCATCCTAAGCCCTAAAAACATGTATTCAGACATTTTATCTTTCTCATCCAGCACATCAATATCTTCAATCGCATATCCTGTACGATTTATCATTTCTATGTACTTTTTTATATCTTTTACATTTCCACATCGTCTATTGTCTACAAAAGAATAGGCCCCAGGGCCAAAACCTATATATTGTAAATCCTTCCAATAGAGTGTATTGTGACGACATTCATAACCCGGTATCGCATAATTGGATATTTCATAATGTTTATAACCATTTTTCTGTAAAAATTCAATTCCATAATGATACATCATCATTTCAAATTCATCATCTGCCGGTTTGATCTTATTTTCTTCATACAATTTATAAAATACTGTTCCTTCTTCCAAAATCAGTCCATAGCATGAAATATGAGTGGGCTTTAATGATACTACATTTGACAATGTTTCTTTAAAGTCATCAAATATCTGATCTGGCAGTGCGTACATAATATCAATATTTATATTATCAAAATATTTAGTTGCCATATCATAATTTTCTATGAAGTCATGTATCGTATGAATTCTGCCTATTTTCTTTAACAGCTTATCCTGCCAAGCCTGCAAACCTATGCTTATTCTATTTATGCCTATTCTTTTATACGTCTTAAGTTTCTCATCGTCAATCAATCCAGGATTTAATTCTATAGATATTTCTGCATCATTGCTAATATCATAATATTTATAAATTTCATCTAATATATTTTCTATATAAAAAGGAGGCAAAACATTAGGCGTACCTCCCCCTATATATATAGATGTAAATATATCTTTTAGTTCATCTTTTCTGTTTCTAATCTCTCTCATTATAGCATCTTTAAAAGGCTCAAGACTCTTTTCCATGTTGGCATACGAGTTAAAGTCACAATAATAGCATTTTCTTTTGCAAAAAGGAATATGAATATAAATACCCGATCTAATCATTGTCATCATCAAGCTTTAGAATTGACATAAATGCCTCTTGAGGAATTTCTACTTTTCCAATTTGCCTCATCCTCTTTTTGCCTTCTTTTTGTTTCTCTAGTAACTTTTTCTTCCTCGTTATATCCCCGCCATAGCATTTTGCCAGCACATTTTTTCTTAGCGCTTTTACAGTTTCCCTAGCTATTATCTTTGATCCTATAGCTGCCTGTATAGGTATTTCAAAAAGATGCCTTGGTATATTCTCTTTCAGCCTTTCAGTCATTTTCCTGGCTCTTTCGTAAGCCTTATCTTTGTGAACTATCATAGACAAAGCATCTACAATTTCACCGTTAATAAGTATATCCAACTTTACAAGATCTGACGTCTTATAACCTTTTAACTCATAGTCTAAAGAAGCATAACCTTTTGTCCTTGATTTTAGTGCATCAAAGAAATCGTAAATTATTTCATTTAAAGGAATATCATATTTTATAAGCACTCTAGTCGGCTCAAGGTAATCCATACCTTGATATACGCCTCTTCTATCTTGACACAGCTCCATGATAGGCCCCACATAATCTGTCGGCGACATTATCGTCGCAGTGATAATAGGCTCTTCTATATGGTCTATTTCCGTTGGCTCAGGTAAATTTGTTGGATTGTCAAGCTCTATAACTTCACCATTTGTCTTGTATACCTTATAAATTACGCCTGGAGCTGTCGTTACTAAATTTAGATTATATTCTCTCTCCAGTCTTTCTTGTATTATGTCCATATGCAAAAGTCCTAAAAATCCACACCTAAAACCAAATCCAAGAGCCGCCGATGTATCAGGTTCAAATGTTAGAGATGCATCATTTAGTTGCAGTTTTAAGAGTGCATCTTTTAAATTCTCATAATCTTCCCCTTCTGCCGGATATATTCCGCAGTAAACCATCGGTGTGACTTTTTTGTATCCTGGCAATGGCTCTGATGCTGGAAATTCGGCATTTGTTATCGTATCGCCAACTCGAGTGTCGCTTACATTTTTTATACTTGCTGCAACATACCCCACATCACCGGCAGACAGGAAATCAACAGGACTTAAATTAGGTCTGAAAATTCCTACTTCTGTCACCTCAAATTCTTTCCCCGTCGACATCATCTTTATCTTATCGCCTTGTTTTAACGTGCCATCAAAGATCCTTATAAAACTAATAGCTCCTTTATAATTATCGTAAAATGAATCAAATATTAAGGCCTTCAAAGGCTTATCTGGATCTCCAGATGGAGCTGGGATTCGTTTTACAATGGCTTCCAGCACTTCTTCAATGCCTATCCCTTCTTTTGCCGAAATAAGAAGTGAATCTTGTGCGTCTATTCCTATCACGTCCTCTATCTCTTTCTTTACAAAATCAGGATCTGCCGATGGAAGATCTATCTTATTTATAACAGGTACAATCTCAAGATCATGTTCTAATGCTAAATACAAGTTTGCCAGTGTTTGTGCTTCAATTCCTTGTGTAGCATCTACAACAAGCAAAGCACCTTCACAAGCCGCAATACTTCTGGATACCTCATATGTAAAATCAACATGACCAGGAGTATCTATAAGATTTAACTCGTATTCCTCCCCGTCTTTTGCTTTGTATATAAGGCGGACAGGCTGTAGTTTTATCGTTATACCCCTTTCTCTTTCAAGATCCATGCTGTCTAAAACCTGCTCTTCCATCTCTCTTTCTGTCAATACACCCGTTCTTTCAATCAATCTATCTGCCAGCGTCGATTTCCCATGGTCTATATGCGCAATAATGCAAAAATTTCTTATGTTTTCCTTGTTAACCTTTGACATTTCAAACCTCCTTCACACATATTAATATTATAGCATAAAAAATTAGTTATAAAGAGATTTGAAAATATCAAGTACACCTTTTAGTGAAAATTGCTTATTTTCCCCAAAAAGTGTTATATCAATGAAATTTCTTTCAATATTAATCTTAAATAAGTTTTGTTTAGCTTCCCCTGTTGTAAAAGTATTAAATGTATAATCAACTCGAAATAGGCAAAGCACAATAAAGATTATATAAATTGATAAAAGAAAGTATATACGCCTTATTTTTCTTAATCTTTCCTTTCTTTCTTTAACTCTGCTCAAACTTTTCATTTCCTCCTAAGATTTTCATACAAAATATCTATATCATTTAACATCTTTTCTTTTGAAAAATTACTTACGATATATTCTCTGCCTTTTTTTGAAAATTTATTTCTCAAATCAGTATTTGTTGCAAGAATTTCAATGGCATTCGCTAAATCATTTGGACTTTCAGGATTCACAATTATTCCATCTTCATTATTTTCTATTATCTCTGGTATTCCACCTACATTTGTTGCAATGACCGGTACACCCAATGTCATCGCCTCAGCCACTGAAATGCCAAAACCCTCACTATGTGAAGGCAAAACAAAAATATCTATATTTCTTAAAAAATCATTTATATCATTTCTATAACCTAAAAACCGAATATTTTCAAGTTTCGCCTTCTGTACCATATCCTGTAAATAATTAAGATACGGCCCATCGCCTGCCACAAAAGCAAAGACTTTTACTCTACCTTTAAGTATTTCCAATGCTTTAATCAAATCTTGCACACCTTTAGATGGTATTAATCTCGAAATACAACCGATTAATAATGTGTCTGGCTCTAAATTGTATTCTTTTCTAAAATCAAGAGATGGATTATCTACATATGTTGATAAGTCAACACAATTGTAAATTACTTTTACTTTTTCAGGAGCAATATTTTCTTCATCTACAATTGCTCTCTTTAAAGCTTCTGATACAGTTATTATTGCATTCGTCTTCTTGTTTAAGTATTTATTCATACTAAGATAAAGTCTCTTCTTTATCTTATTCATTCTTTTATATTCTGGAAAATTGTGTACTGTCATAACAATCTTTAAGTTGTACCCAAAACATGCAAATCTTCCTATTAAAGACGCTTTTGCTCCATGAAAGTGAATTATTTCTGGTTTAAAATCCCTTATCATATTGCGGATTTTAATAATTGCACTTGCATCTTTTGAAACATTTAATCCATCGCAAATATCAACATGATAAACTAAGACTCCATTTTCATGCAAATAATCACTTGTATTTTTGTCAAAGGAGCATCCTACTGCCAATTGGTACTTTTCTTTATCAAGACCAAGCAGTATAGACAATAAATGCTTTTTCATTCCTCCTTCAGCTGCCCTTATTATATGCATGACTTTTATTTTTTCCATTTATATCAGCTCCTAGATTCAATTTCTCTATTCTCATCGATAATAAAGTCAATAAGCATTGGTCCTGTATAAACCATCATAGTTGCAGCGGCAACAACGCCTGAATCATTAAAAATAAGGGCAAAAATGCTTCCAACTATCGTTGAAAAAAAGCATATATAAATAAATCTGTGTTCATTTAAAATTTTCTTCATGGCTCCCATCGGTTTATAAAAAAGCACAAAAAGCACAAATATCAGAGTAATCAATACCTTACTCCAAATCGAATATCTAAAGAGCTTCAAATTCATACTTATTTTCCTTATAAATATTTGAAAAAGCGGGTAAAGTCCATTGTTTTTAACCAGATTAAATGTTTGTCCTATGTGCGTCTGCTGTGAAACTGGTCTTAAAGAGTCGGCATAAAACAGCAAAAATAGCAGAACCACGATGCTTATAACAACCAATGAAATATTTTTTAAATTTAATCTTTTCCCAAATAAATACATAGTAGATACAGAAAAAGCGGCAAACGCAGCTATACTGCCACCGACATTTGTCCCGACAGAAGGCGATGCTATAAAGTAAAGTACAGCTATATAAAACAATATATTAGCAGATATTAAATATTTTTTATTTGCTTTATTAAACACCTCAAAAGATAAAAGATTAAAGCACAATGTTGCCCCAATCAAGATTCCCATATACTCGTTTCCGATTCCATAAAACCTCGCTCCTGCAATGACATCATAACTTAAAAAAGAATTTTTTAAAAGATTATAACCAGTAAACATATCAACGATTAAAATAGCGGCAGTTAAAAAAGCAATAGAAAAATATCGAAAACTGCTTTTGCTGCTTATATTATAGAAAATTAAAGCAAAAAACAGCGTCATTGAAGCAATCCCTAAAATGCTAATAGGTACACTTGTATAATCAAAAATAGGCAGCAGCAAAAAACTCAGAGGCATGATAGGTATTAAAAGCAGCAAAGGTTTCATGTAAACAGAGTATTTTTTGAAAAATATTAAGACGACTATAGATAATATCAATATAACAATCTGCAGTACGACGTACGTTTTTAAAAAAGGAGATCTATATGTATAGTTGTACGTAAGCTGCTTTTCTAAATTGCTAAGTTGTAATAGGCTACCATCAACACCTGATGAATACAATTTATGCCCAGTTACAAAAGCCGGTACATCTAAATCAAAATAATTTAATATTGTCGGCAATACATCCATGTTCGTGACGATTCCAATCCTCTTTGTCGTCTCAGAAGTTATATACTTATTAGACTCAATACCATTTCCGTACATTACAACAGGTGCCAAAAAATCGTTCTGTCCCATTTCTGCCGACGGAGGTAGTGGTGTCACAATCATGTATAAAGTATTTTTGTCATTGCTAGTTAGTATCCTTCCGATGAAATTATCCGCATCTTGCAATGCTTTCTTTCTATTTTGTACGTTTATTTTATCAAGTCCACTATTTTGATAATCATTCGCTCTCGCAGTATCACCTAAATCAAAAATAGTTAAATCTATGTTATCTTTGACACCAATATATTCTTTATACATCCTGTCATAATCAGTAGAAATACCGTATGGTCTTAAAGGATCCTTTCTTAACACTCTTTCGCTGACATCTCCATAAGGCACGATACCGCTGTAATTCATGCCTATTAAAGGAGCATATCTTTTATAATCAGTATCTGTATCCTCGTTGCCAAATACAGCAATGCTATATCCCGTCTTCGTAAGTTCATCTCCTAGAAGTCCCGGCCTTATAATATGATTTCTTTTAGAATTGTTTCTAATAATTTGTGCTATATCTAAATTTAAAATCTGACCTTCTTTAGGAGATACACCAGTATTCCTTTGAAAAATAGTTGATGCCTTATTGCCTTCAATTGATTCCCATGAATTGAAATTTAAAGAAGCAAAACTTGATCCTACAGCTCGTGTGCCTGTGCCGATTGTCATAAACACATTTTCCTCAGATCTACCTCCATCCGAGTTTACCGTCATAAGCCCGTATGTACCATTGTCTATCATCTTTTTTATGTTTTTTAAATCATTTTCTAAATAATCTTTTATCGTAACTCTATTCAATATAAATACTACTGCTTTTTTACTTCTAACATCTGTTTTAGCATATCCAATAGAATAGATATTTAAAAACAAAAGTATCAAAATCAAAAACAGTACTGACTTTTTTCTCATTGCAACCTCCTTGTATAGTAAATTCACCCAATTATTTTAATTATATACAGTATAATAAGCCTCATTTTGTCTTAACATAAAACTAGATTGGAGGCATTTAAATTGAAAAAAATATTTAGTTCTGACAGCTTTAAAAAGTTTATTTATATATATTGTACCATATTTGTGGTACTTTTATCCACAATACTGCTATTTATTAGCAATACTTTGATTGCATTTTCAACTCCAAATGAATTAAAAGGAAAAACCATACTTATAGACCCTGGACATGGTGGTATTGATGGAGGTACCAGTTCAGGCAATCTATTAGAAAAAAACATCAATTTAGAAGCATCCATGATTTTGAAATCAAAACTAATAAGTCATGGCGCTAAAGTAATTATGACTAGAGATAAAGATATATCGTTAGAAAACCTTTGTAACGATAACGACTACAGGCATAGACGAGACTTAAAGTCAAGAGTAAACATGATTAATAACAATAAAATAGATATTTATCTAAGCATCCATGTTAACGCAGTTGCAAATGCTCCTTACGTTAATGGGCCTATGGTCTTTTACTCAAATGCTAATGAAAGCAACAAAACATTAGCTCTATATATACAAAAATCTCTAAATGCCGCAACTGGAATAAATAGAAATCCAAACATTGCTGACTATTTTCTATTAACAAATGCAAAAAAGACAGGTGTTTTAGTAGAACTTGGCTTTATTACAAATAATAGCGACAAAAATCTATTACAAAGCAGAGAATATTTATCAAAATTATCAGATGGCATAATCGACGGTCTAGAAAAATACTTTAAAAACGAATAATGAGGTTAAAAACCTCATTATTTAGCAAGCCCATCATCCTTTAATACCTCATATATGGCCTTAGCAAGATATGGCGTTGTATTTAAAGCTTCTTCAAGAGTATTGTAATTGCTACCCAACTCAATTAATATGCCTTTTTCTGAAAAATGCTGGTTATATTCAGCATACTGATGAACCTCTATCCCTAAGGACATACCTGGATATAATTCGTTCAACTTGTCGCTAATTTGTTTTGCAAATTCATAATTTTTCTTCCAATCTTCCTTCATTTCAGCAGTCCTTCTAGATCCAATGATAAGGAGGACTTTTGCTGCGGTTTGTCCATTGATATCCATGATATATTTTTTTCTATACGCTTGATTTGATAAATTGCTTAAAACCGGTATACTATCAACACCAGGCTGCATAACACTTCCATATCCATCTCGATGTAAATCTATCGTAACTTTTATCGATGGATATTCATCAAGGTATTTTTTAACAGAAAGAGAAGAATTATAATATGACTGATCATAATTGTAATCGTGTATGGCACGATCGTGCAGTACGCCTATCCCGTAATCATTCATCAAGTAATTGGCTAAACTATCTCCAACCCTAACCATGTTATAATTAAGGTCATTCGTCCTATCATAGCCATATGTGGCTACATACTTGTTTTTTTCAGTTGCAACGTACGATTCCATTGTATGTGTATGATAAAGCAGTATTAAAGGTTTATCAGGTGTAGTACCATTAGCAATTGGTTTGTCAGGTGCAGTAGCATTATTTTTTGAAACTACATCTGTAACTTTATTATCTGCGTTTTTGTTAGCAGTGTCTTTTTGATTACTTGTAAGTTGTGTTATAGAAGCCTTTTTATTTGTATTAATATCTATTTGAGATATGATGGGAATTTGATATTTTAATATTTTAAGTGGATCGTTTTGGCTAAGATTAAACATTGAAGCAATAGTTAAATCTCTATTATAAAAACCTTGCGTTTTGTAACTTACATCAACTGCAGGCATTGTATAATTTAAAGCAGTTATGAATGCACCATCTATGTTGTTGTACTCCTCTGCAAATGCTTCTGTAACAAAATTTATACTTGATGCTTTTATATTGTCAGTCATTAGCCATCTATAAAACAAGATATTAAAAAGCAGTAAAATAAGAAAAGAAATCTTTTTAATGCGATAATACTTTAATGAACTTCTGTACAACGAAAGCACCTCTCTTTTGTTTTTATACTATAAAATATTCATAAGAGAAGTGCTTTATTACAATTTTAATGTACAAGTTGATTCATCTCATCTACTGTCAAATTAGGCTGTAAAGCTAAATTAATTCCCCGTGACAGTATAGATGAAATATTTTTTATAAGAAGGTCAATTTCTTTAGGAGTAACTATGAGGTTTTCATCAGGACTCAATACCTCTTTAATAAGAGCGTATTTATCTTCCTTATCCATATTTTTTAATACATTATAAAGTGGACTATTGCTGGTTGTATTTTTTATTAATGTACTTTCCAGATGATCTATAGCATCATTGGCAATAGTGGCAGCATCCACTACAGTAGGTACGCCTACAGCCACGACAGGTACCCCTAAACTCTCCATGTTAATAGCCGATCTTTTGTTTCCGATTCCAGAACCGGGGCTAATACCTGTATTTGATATTTGTATTGTTGTAGCTAATCTTTCAATACGCCTAGATGCAAGAGCATCAATAGTAATAACTAAATCAGGTTTTATCTTATCAACTATGCTTTTTACAATTTCTGCAGTTTCTATACCGGTAATACCCAATACACCTGGAGCCATTGCACTTACAGAACATATATTATCACCAAATTGCAGAGGAGCTAGTTCCTTCAAATGACGAGTCACAACAATATTTTCTATAACTTTAGGTCCCAATGCATCTGGCGTTACATTCCAATTTCCAAGGCCAATGACAAGTGTTTTAATATTTACATTAACATTTGAAATTTCCTTTATAACATCCGCAAGTTTTTGTGCCACTTTGTCCTCAAGCTCAATATCCCTATATCTCAAATCAGGCGCCTCTATAGTTATATAATCACCTATTGGTTTCCCCATTGCTTTAGCGCCTTCGTCATTTAATATACTTACTTTTACTACCTTAATGCCATCTTCTTCTTTTTCATCGATTGAAACTCCAGGTATTTCTCCAGCATGTCCATCTTTATATAGCTCACGGGCTTCTACAGCAAGATCTGTCCTTATGCTGAACATAATCTCACCTCAATTCTGTAGGGATAAAAGCATCAACAAGCCCGATGACAAATGCGGCTATTATAGAACCTAGTATAGTAGCATGTATTGTTGGAACTATAAACTGAGATACATATATTACAATTGCCGCTACTACAAATCCAACTATACCCCTACTTCTGGGAGAAATATTTTTACCTAGCAACGCCTCCACTATATAGCCTAGTAACGCTATTACTATTGCCGATATCAAAGCACCCCAAAATCCCGCAACACTAAAACCAGGAACTAGGTAACCTACTATCATTAAAACAATTGCTGATACGACAAACCTTATTATCGCTTTCAACATAAAATCACCTCCTATAAATATAATTGACAATTTGAAAAATATTATTCGCCACAAAAAAACTGCTAATTCACGTCTTACCTGATAATTATATTGCAAAAAATGTTTTTTCGTGGTAAAATTACATTTGATTGATTTGAGGAGGTGAATGGTTTGGCAAACATAAAGTCCGCTAAGAAAAGAATACTTGTAACGAAAAGGAGAACGTTAGAAAATAAAATAATAAAGTCAAGAGTAAGAACGGCTATTTCTAAATTCGAAAAGAATTTAGCAGAAGGTAATATAGATAATACTAGAGCTGCATTAATTAATGCAATTAGAGAGCTTGACAAAGCTTACTCAAAAGGTACATTGCATAGAAATACAGTTGCAAGGAAAAAGTCAAGATTATATGCAAAGTTTAACGCATTAAATGCTTAAAAAAGCGTACAACGTACGCTTTTTTAATTGCATAATTTTCTTATAAGCGATTCTAGGACGACATTACCATCATAGCTTAATTTTAACTCTCTATCACATTTTACACATAATTCATAAGCATCTATCAAATCATCTTCTTCAAATCTTTTTGATTGCTCAATAATATCATTGATTGAAAAGTATGGAATCCCAAGTCTTGACTGTAATTCCTTTCTGTCAAGATTTTGCTTCAAAAAATATTTAGCTTTAAGTAGGATTCGAAACTGCCTTCCAATCATTGCTAAAATACCTATAGGATTTTCAGCATTGGCAATCATCTTATTTAAAACATATATAGCTGTGCTTTCTTGTTTTAAACCAATAGCATTCACTAATCTAAACACACTTTCACTTATATTCGAAGATATCAAGAATTTCACATCATCTATAAGTATCTCTTTATCATTGCTGTATGACACAAACTTTTTTACTTCATTTAACAACCTATACAAATCTACACCTATATTTTTGACAATGTATTCAGCCACAGGTTTCTTAATGACTTTGCCGTACTTTCTTACAAAAAATCCTACATAATTGACAGCCTCTTCATATTTCAAATGTTCAAAATTTACTATTGCACCCACTTTGCTTATTGTTTTAAATAATTTTTTCCTCATATCAATTTTATCGCCAAATATAAATGCAATACAATTATTTGTGTCACCATCTTCTATATGTTTAATAATGTTATTTATGGTACTATCATTTAACTTTTTAAAAAACTCATCATCTTTTATCAAAATAAGCCTATGATCCGACATAAACGGAAGCGTTTCAAGGCTGTCTATAACATTTTTGTCATCTACATTCTCTATAATGGACAAATTCATGATGTCCGTACCATCAGTTAGCAATTTGTTCTTTAACTTTTTAACTGCTTCATCTATTAGAAACCTTTCTTCACCGTAAAAAACATAAGCAGGTAAAAAACTTTTATTTACAATTTCTAAAAATTCAGCGTAGTTCAAGTTCATCAGTCCCCGACCATTTTTTTGATATGAATATATGTACCATTTGTATCTACAATTACAGCTCCATCCTTGTCCGTCCTAAAAAGTTGTGATTTGCTTTCTAAATATTTTACTACTTCACTATCTGGTTGTCCATAATTATTTTTTCCAACCATGATAACACTAATTTTAGGATTCACCTTATCAATAAAATTTTTTTGTGAAGAGGTATTTGAGCCATGATGTGCAACTTTCAAAATATCTGATGATATGTTATCATCTATCAATGCATTTTCAGCTTCTTTCTCTATATCGCCAGTAAATAAGATACTGACATTCTGATATACCATTTTAAAGACTAGGGCATTATTGTTTATCGGATTCTCATTAATAATACTGGAACTAGGACTCAAAACATAATATCTTATTCCGTCAATAGTTATAGTATCACCTTTTGACAACTGAAAAACTGGTATCTTTTTCTTATTTGCTATATCCATAAGCCTTTTATAATTTTCATCTTCCTGCACTTGACGACCGATAAAAATCCTCTTTACATCTACATCATCTAAAATTGAAAGTATTCCTCCAATATGGTCCGAATCAGTGTGTGATATGAATATTGCATCTAATGATGCTGCATTCTCATACAGTAAATAAGGTAAAAGTATATCTTGTCCTACATCAAAAGAAGATCTATTGTATTCAGGCCTTCCACCACCATCTATCAATATATTTTCACCATCTGGAGTCCTTAAAAATGTACTATCGCCTTGTCCTACATCAAGAAAAGTTATTTCAAGATTTCTGGGTATTAATGTGTTAACAAATAATATTGTCATTGATGTGACCAAAATTAGCAATATGACTTTTAACTTATTTATTTTGCTTAGACTGCTTATCATTATTAACAAAGCTGTATAATAAAATATTATCATATAAAATGGCGGCACAGATACATTTATCGAAGCATGCGGAATTTCTGCAAAAATTTTTGTGAGAAATAATATTAATTCGACAATAGGCGTATTTATCATGTTTAAAATAATAGCCAAAGGCGAAAATATAAGTCCAATTAAAGCTGATAAAAATCCTAAAATAACCGCTATACTCACAATTGGAACAATTATAATATTAGGCAGAAGAGAAATAATTGAAAGGTTGTGAAAAGAATATATTGTAATCGGTATTGTTCCTAATTGTGCAGCAACAGTAACAGACACAACCTCTTTTAACTTTTCATTTTTTATTTTCAGCATATCTTTAACAGGATTATACAAAAGCAATATAGACAATGTTGCTACAAATGATAGCTGAAACCCTATATCAAAAAGCATCAATGGATTAAAAGAAAGTATAATCACTGCAGCAAAAGATACTGCATTGATTGGATTATTATTCCTGCCTATTGATGATGCAATTAAAGCCATGGAAGCCATTATAACAGATCTTACTGCAGATGGTGGTAAACCAGTAATCAACGTATAAAAAATCAACAAAGGAATTATAATCGGAGCAGAGTATCTCCTTATATGAAATATATTTAAAACAAACATCATAAAAACAGTCAATAATCCAAAGTTGAAACCTGATACTGCAATTATATGTGAAATACCTGTAATTCTAAAAGAATTGAGTATATCATCTTCAACATTGTATTCACCTAATATAACAGACGACACAAAATCAGCATCATTCTTCGGCATCGATACGCTATAATTTTCAACTATCCGTTCCTTTGTATTCCTAAAAACTCTTTGGATGATACTGTCTGCATTTTTTTTAATAATCTTTACTGAATATCCATTTACACTCATCAATGCAGTTATACCATTTTTCTTTAAATACAATTTATAGTCAAACCCACCTGGATTTCTTTTACCTTGTGGTAATTGTATTATACCACGTAATTCAACCAAATCTCCATCTTTCGGAAATACTCCTCCGTACTGTGTTATTAAGATTTTTTCTTTATTTTTGGGCTTTAATACATACTTTGAAATACCATCTTTGACCACAACATCTGATACAATTCCATCAAAAGAAACTAATTTGTTGTTAAGATTGTCGTACATACCTTTGGAATGCAATGCGTTTGCACCAATAATCATACCAAAAATCGCGACTGACAAAAGCAACAAAATTGTAGAATCTTTTCTTTTTAGATATGTGTAAATACTTAAAATTAAAATCACACAAAGTATGATAAATAATAAAACAGTATTTATCTCTAGATATTTGCTTATAATAATGCCAAGAGATAAAAAAATAGCTACAAGTAAAAACGGCTTATCCATAATCATCATATGTAATATACATCAAAAGGTTTTGCTATATTTACATCATGTATCACTTCGGATGCTTCTTTAACATACTCTGCTACAGCATGTTGTGGCCAAAGATGTGTAATAACAAGTTTTTTACAGAAAGCCGCTTTCGAAATTTCCGCTGCCTGCCTTGCCGTAAGATGCGGTCCCTTCTCACCATTTAATAAATTACCATCGCATAAAAATAAATCAGAATTTTCAGCAAAAGAAACTAGGTTATCGCAGTATACCGTATCGCTACTAAATACAAACGTCCTTTGACCATCGTCAAATTTAACAGCAAAAGTACTAACAGGATGCTCAACTTTTTTAAATGTTATATTCAAATTTCCTATATTTAGCTTTAAATCCTCATCTATATTTTTAATTTTAAAAACCCCATTAAAATTTAACTCTTCCAGCACTTTATAAGGCTCACTAGGACAGAATACATTTATCGGCTCTTTTATATAACCTTTTCTCATCATAATATCTACAGCATACCTTAATACAAGCATGTCTGACATATGGTCCGAATGTAGGTGTGTAAGTATTATGTACTTTAAATCCCGCAAATCATGAAATCGCTGATATCTGCTTATAACACCGCTACCACAATCAACAAGTACATTTAAATCATTATCCTCCAGTAAATAACCTGAACATGCACCATCGACTCCAGGATACGGTCCATGAGAACCAAGAATTGTAAGTTTCACACCAATCATCTCCTATCTAACAACAGGTAATCTCTTAATATACTCGTACATATCCTTGTAATTTCCGCGATCTATAGTTGAAATATCTTTTGATGACCTATTTATCATAAATTCATCTACTAGAAATGTCTTAAATCCGATGCTGGAAGACACTATATCTTCATCAACATCATTTCCTATCATGATACAATTCTGTGGATCTTTATTAAGTTTATAAATAATTTCTTTGTAGTATTCAATATAAGGCTTGCAATAGTGCATTCTCTCATAAGATGTTATAAAACTAAAATATGTATGATCAAGACCGGCCCATCTCAATCTTTCTTTTATTGCTATATCTGGAAAAATAGGATTTGTAGCAAGTACAATATCATAACCTTTTTCCTTTAGTAATTCTACCGACATCTTTACGTACTCATTTTTGCAAACACCTAATCCTAAATTTTTATAGTCATTTTCATAAAAATCATTAAAAATTGTCATCAATTTTTCCTTTGGATATTTCACTATTTTTAAAAACGAATCAAAAAAAGCTTCTTCATTTGTCTTGTCAGGATCTAAATTGTTTATCATATCCATGCTGGCAGTAAAAAGAGCATTTTGAAAAAATGACGGCTCAAAATGAGCAGATATTTTCTTCGATATAGCTTTAAAATAATCCATGATCATTTTATCAGTATCTACAGGCAATAGAGTACCATCTAAATCAAACATCACTGTATCTATCATTTATACCACCCCTGAGCCATTCTTATATAAAATAATACATTTTTGTAAAGAAAAAAGCAAGTTATCATTAACCTTGCTTTAAGTCTTTAAAATATTTTATTCTCGATAATGATTCAACAAGAATGGAGCCGATAATTACGCTGCCTATACCTTGAATAATGTTTCCTGGTACATCAGCTAAAGCTGCTTTAAAACCATACATAGCGGCGCCACCGATGTAATAGCCGAATACCATCCATATCGCTGCTAAAATAAAAACCGCAATTCGCACTAAAGATTTTTTTGCACTCCGTTTTTTAAGCAAAAGTGCAACTATAAGTCCTTCTAAACCCTTTATGACAAAAGTCCAGGGCGCCCACACAACATATCCTGACAAAAGATCAGCCAGGGCTGAACCAACGCCACCGGAGATGAATCCAGCAAAAGGCCCTAATATTGAAGCTGATAAAAATATAAATGAATCTCCAATATTTACGTATCCTTTTGTATAAGGTGTAGGAATCTGTATAACCATAGTTCCTACAGTAATAAGTGCAGTCATTAACGCTATATAGACGAGTCTTTTAAAGTCTTTTTCTCTCACATGCATACCTCCCATTTTTAATTAAAATTATTATACCATACAATTGTTATAATTCAATAAATACAATATACAAACAATTAATATTTTTACTCTGAAAATGAAACTTTTGACATTTAGGATATTTTATACTATAATCATAAAGTACGGTTTCCGAATTATTTGGGAGGCTGATTAAATGGATACAGAAATAAAATCATTAGAATATTTGTTGCGTGAAATCAACCATAAGATGAATCTCGTAACTAAAAACTATTTAAACAGCAAAAATATCACAATGTCCAGATTCTGGGTTCTAAACAAATTGCATTCTGATGAGGCGAT